>DASYEY010000185.1:0-6621 GCA_036498725.1 Verrucomicrobiia bacterium
TGCGTCCAAGGTTGTGGTTGCTTTCGAGCTGATCACGGCTCAGTTCTTGGTCGTTTCAGCTCCGTTAGGAGCGAAATCTTTGTAGTAGCAACCGATCGTAAAGAATCTCGAGCCCCAGCGGGGCGACATATGCCGCTCCTACGGAGCTTAAATTTCTTTGCCTGATGTGAACTACAAATATATCGCCCCGCTGGGGCTAAAAAACACGGTGCAGGGTTGAATGGCATCGCACTGTAAATCTCGTTTTTATCCGCCGTTGCTGCGCGGTGGCGCGGCAGGCGGTTGACATCGTTATTGTGGCGTGGCTCAATTCCTGAACGTTAGCTGCATGAAATCTTTATGACCCAATCAACCCGCTATTTATGGGCGCGAGCTTCATACTGGTTTTTATTCATAATCGCCCCGATTATTGCCGTGTCTTTTTGGGTAGGTGGGGGAATTGGAATTATTGGATTGCTCATTGTTCTGGTTGTGATTGGTGAGCACGGCTTCAGGCCGTGGAAGCGGCTTTGGAAGGTTGAGTGATTTACGAGTTATGGCCAATCACTGTTGTCGACACTGGTCGTGACGGCTATCAGTCATTATCAAGAGCATAAAAAGAAGCGAGTAGTTCATGTGGGCTGATCTTGTAGGTGACGAGGTGACAAGTCTCTAACTTGGAGAATTTACGATTTACGACTGGCGATTTACGATAGCGAAAAAGCAGTGACGAGTGATGGGTGACAAGTGACAAGCGGTTTGGATTATTTAAATCTGCGTAATCTGCGGGAAAAGACGAGAGCGAGGACGAGGATGAAGGCAAATATCTTATGACCACCGATACATCAAACTTGCGGTTACAGCAGCAATTCGAGTTCTTATCCGAGGCCGATAAGCTAAAGAAAATCGAGCGCCAGAACATACTGACGGATTCATCCCGGCGTGAGAATAGCGCGGAACATAGCTGGCATTTGACGCTGTTGGCGATCATCCTGGCCGAGTATGCCGCCGAACCACTCGATCTGTTTCGGGTGGTAAAAATGTTGGTATTGCATGACCTGGTTGAAATTGATGCCGGAGACACTTTTGTGCACACCGCCGAAGAACTGACGCAACAGGCTGAACGTGAGCAGGTGGCAGCCAGCCGTATTTTCGCCCTGTTGCCGCCCGATCAGGCCCAAGATATGTTGGCCTGCTGGCGCGAATTTGAGGCGGGGCACTCCGCCGAAGCCAAATTTGCCAAATCATTGGATCGAGTGCAGCCGGCGCTGCTCCATGAGGCGACTGATGCCGTCATCTGGCAAAAGAATGGAATAACGAAAACACAGATTTTGGCCAGGATGAAAGAGGTCCGGGAGAACACGCCCCGACTGTGGCCCAAGGTTAGCGCGATCATTGAACAGGCGGCGGCCAAAGGTCGCCTGCACGGAAGCTGAAGACGCCAGAACCAATTCAGGTTTAATTTGTAGGTGACGAGGTGACGAGTCTCTAACTAAAAAGCACAGACCAATGCGAGGACGAGCATGACGATGACGATGAGGACGAGGATGAAGGTGGCATCTCGGTTGTGGTTGCTTTTTGGTCGGCTGTGGTTCAGTTTTTAGTTCTCGGCCTTTATGATCGAACAAAAATACTCAACCTTTTGGCCACGCTTTGGCGCAGGTATTGTTGACGGCTTGGTTTTCATACCCGTTGACTGGCTAGGTTCGTTTGTTTATTCACATTTGACGTCAGTTTTTATTTTGGTGCCAGTTTATATCATCAACACCAGCGCCTTTCTCGTTTACTCAATTTGGATGCACGCACGATATGGCCAGACACTTGGCAAGATGGTGACCAAAGTGATCGTGCTGGATGCTTCCGAACGGCCACTCAGCCTGCGGCAAGCTGTGCTGCGGGATATTTTGGACGTTGTCGTTTTGCCGATCGGTTTGGCGACCAATATTCCCAAGATTATTTATGGCGTGGATACTTATTCCCCGACGCATCAGGCGACAACTATTGAAGTGGTGATACTTTACTCAACCTTAGGTTGGTTTGTTATTGAGATTCTCACCATGCTGACGAATCGGAAACGTCGGGCTCTGCATGATTTTATCGCCGGTTCAGTTGTCATCCGAAAACCAGATCCAGCGTTGGAGCCAACCAGCACCGCGCCGGTCAATTCTCCGGCAGTATGAGATTTGATTGTCACCATAGCATTACTGAGCTTCATTCTGCCGGCGGCGACACAGTTTTTGGCTATCGGGCAGCTTGAATATCTATGTTTTCGTATTGTCCACCTAAAAGCAGTTGCTGGGGGCATGCTATTCGGCCCAACGACCCGCTTAAAGCAAAGCAAAAGGTTAATGCTTTTTTTGAGACTTATTTCGAGCGGCTGGACCCGCAATGGGACACGACCAGACAGCTTACATTGAAATTGAATTGGAATGTATCTGCTTTGCCAAACGTCGAGTCACCAGAGGATTTGCAGCGCCAAGTTTTGTTTGGATTGACAGGCAATCGTATCATATTCCTTGGGTTTTGGATTCCGATTTCATGCACAGAGCCTGCTTCCTACGAGTTTCTCAGGAGGTTTAGTGCAGATGCTCCATTCAAGATGACCGCCAAAAATTTTAAGGTGGGACCATCGCTTGGTAAAGGCCTTGATTTGGGAGTGCTAAGAAAGCCTGACGCAACAATTGTTGCGCGCTTGCAGTCAGTTTTAGTTTGAGATATCCCGTTCTAGTGGCCTCCCGTCACTGGAACCAATCAGCATCGCTGTGGCAGTTGGTTTACTGCAATTTTTGGTAACTAAGATTCACTATTGGCAATTCATCGCTTAAAAAATGAAGTTTTTGATTCTTGTTTCCCTGCTTGGACTGACGCTTTGCCAGTTGGATGCACAAACGAATGGCTGGCAACCGTCGCCGGGGCATACGCAAGTGGCAATCTGGCCGGTAGCCGTGCCGGATGCGCAGCCAATGGCGGGGCCAGAGGTTGCCACCACGGTGACGAAACCGTTGGTCGCGGGTAAGCCATGGGTCTTGGTGGACAATGTCGCACAACCGACGATGACGGTCTATTCGCCCACGGGAACGAATACCGGCGTGGCGGTGATTGTGTTTCCCGGCGGTGGTTATCATGAACTGGCCATGGATCTGGAAGGCACGGAGATTTGCGATTGGCTGACGTCGCAGGGGATCACGGCGGTGCTGTTGAAATATCGCGTGCCGGATTCGGGACCGCATTGGGTTGCGCAATTAAAACGTCACCTCGAACCCAAGGCGCCCATGGCCTTGGAAGATGCACAACGAACCATCGGACTGGTGCGCTTGCACGCTGCGGAATGGCATATCAATCCGCACAAGATCGGCGTGATCGGATTCTCGGCGGGCGGCCATCTGGTGGCCAATATCAGCACCCATTTTGATCAGCGCGCGTATCCGGCGGTAGATGCGGCGGATAAAGAAAGCTGCCGGCCGGATTTCGGCATCGCGATTTATCCGGGGCACATGACGGAAAACACGACCAACGAATTTGATCTGAACCCGACCATTCTTATCACCAGCAACACCCCACCGCAATTCATTGTGCAGGCTGAAGATGATCACGTTGACGGTGTGGAACAGGCGCTGGTCTATTATATCGGCCTGAAAAACGCCGACGTGCCGGTCGAGATGCACTTGTATGCGCAGGGCGGCCACGCGTTTGGGCTACGGGCATCGAAATTGCCGATCACGCAATGGCCGCAGCTGGTGGAAACTTGGTTGCGGACGACTGGGATGATTCAATCTCCGCTCCAACGATAGTCATGTTGAGTCGGCGGATTATGTCTGACACGGCGGATTCGTATTGGAAATATCCCGAAGGGATTTAATCCTCCAGCCCAAGTGAACATTAAATGCGAAGGATGCTTTCATCCTCGTCCTCATCGTCATGCTCGTCCTCGGATTGGCCTGTACTTTTAGTTAGAGACTCACGTCGTCACCTACAAGATTAAAAAATCAGCCTGAGCATGATTGCAGTGCCTTATGATAGCTCAGTCACAAGGGTAGGGCAAAGCTGCCGCTTTGCCTCCGAAAGAGTGCGACCAAAAACAAGGTTAAGCCCCCTCACCCCGGCCCTCTCCCCGTTTGGCGGGGTGAGGGAGAAAAGGTTTCCGCGTCAAGGGACCGCCACGCGTTAGGATGGTGAAGGCGGAGCTATGGTTTTGTCCGAAAATATCCCGAAGGGATTTAATCCTCCAGCCCACGGTTGCGACATAGGCGCTACCTTGGGTTTACAATAAATTTTTTTCTACTCCAACGGAGTTATAGCTGCAAATTTAAAATCGGTTTGATGCAACCCTTTTCAATTTACGATTGCGGATTTACGATTTGCTCCCGCCCCCATTCTCGTTCTCATCTTTGCCCGCAGATTTCACGGATTTGCGCAGATTAAATCATCCATATTACTTATCACTCATCACTTGTCACTGTCTTCAGATTTTTCTTCGCGCACCTTCGTGTTCTTCGCGCGACACTGCTTTTCCGTGTTCCATCGGGGACAGGGCAGATTTCACCACAAGACACAGAGCGCACAGAGCCGGGCGGAATAAGCTGGAGCCATCTTGGATTGCGGTGGCAGAGCGAGAGCGGCGACACCGCTTTCGCGCGCATGAGGGTTAATCTGCTTCAGAAAATCGTGGCCCGTACGAAAGCGGCGTGGCGCTGCGCTTCCCGCCGCACTCCATGATGTCCACTGGCTTGCCACTGTCCCAGACAATAGACAATTATCGTCATGCTCGTCCCCGGATTGGCCTATATTTTTAATTAGAGACTCGTTACCTCGTCACCTACAAGCTCAAGCTGAGCCTTACGACAGCTTAGTCACAAAGGGTAGGGTGAAGTTGTTGCTCCGCCGATCTTGGTTATCGGCGTTCTCATAAAGGGGCAAAGCGATAACTTTGCCCCACCATCCTAACGTAGGCGTCGGAGCAAAGGAGGTGGTGACGGAAAAAACCAAGAATTAATTTATGGGTTTCGTTTTTAACGTTAAGAGAGTGCGGATTTAGCCCGTGAAATATGGGTTTTGCCGGTTTTTTCTCTTGCAATTTATGGCCAATAATCTACACTGCTTCAAATCAGTAATGTCAGGTTTTACAGGGTATTATGAATATGAAAAATTCATTTCTTACTGTTTCAAGCCTTTTACTAACCAGCCTAGCGGTTCAAGCTGGTACGCTCTCCGATACGTTTGAGGCGGGCGAGGACACATCCAATTGGGGGGCTTCCTGGAGTGGGGGCACGACCACGAATACTTTTCTCAACTCCTCATTCGGCGGTCTATTAGCCGGCACCGGCAGCAGCGCCGGGCAAAGTTTCTCCCGCAGTTTCAAAAACAACACCGTCGGCATCAATTTATCCCAACCGTATTACATCAGCATGTATGTCCAATTGAATACCTTTGATGCTCCGAGTGGTGGGCAATTCGAGATCATTGATGGGGCTTATGGATCGGGCAATGCGGTGGATATCAAAGTTGCCTTGGTAGGCTCACAACTGGTCTGGCAGGCGAGAGATAATAATAATGGTTTTCAAAATATCGGACTCGATTTCAATCTGTCCACGCCCTATCAGGTTTCGTTTGCCGTTGATCCTGCCTCGTTCACTTATTCGGTCACAATCAATGAAGTGACTGGTACTGGCGGGGTGTTGGACTCGGCCAGCGCCAATGGTTTGAGTTTTGATCATAACGTCATTAACAATGGTCAAAATGGTACTTTGCTCTACTACATCCAAGGATCGGCTGGAACCATTAATGCCATGGCCGATAATATCACGATCAGCACCACCCCCACGCCGGAGCCGTCAACCATCGCGTTGCTGGCGGTTGGTGCGTTCGGGATGCTCCGTTTGAAATCACGGGTAAAAGCGATTTGACACGGATTTTCACGAATTAAACCACCAAGACGCCAAGTCACCAAGGTGGGGAAGCTTTCTGGACAGGATTTACAGGATGGCGGAAAACAAAATCTGAAACCTAAGGCCCAGCGCCCACAGCCTAAAGCCTGACTTCCAATTTTAGCCACGGATTGAACACGGATGAAACACGGACGGGAACGGATTTTTACCCGCAGATTTCACGGATTTACGCAGATTGAGCAAGGGTTGAATCGGCAGAAAACTGCGCAAACCCGCGAAATCTGCGGGTTGAAAGTTTTTAACTTAAAACTTAAAACTTAAAACTTAAAATTAAAAACTCAAAACTTTCGGCTGCACCTCTGTGGCAAAACAAGGAGCTTAAGACCCCTCACCCCAGCCCTCTCCCCGTTTGGCGGGGCGAGGGAGAAAAGGTTTCCGCGTCAAGGAACCATCACGCGTTGGGTTGGTTGAGACGTAACGGCAACTTTGCCCGGAAATATCCCGTTGGGATTTAATCATCCAGCCCAAGGTTGCGACGCAGGCGCGACCTTGGGTTTACGTAAAAAATATTTTCTACTCCAACGGAGTTGTAGCCGCAAATTTAAAAAACGATGCAACCCTTTTCAATTTGCGATTTACGATTGTGGATTTACGATTTGTTCCCGCCCCCATTCTCGTTCTCATCTTTGCCCGCAGATTTCACGGATTTGCGCAGATTAAATCATCCATATTACTTATCACTCATCACTTGTCACTG
>DASYEY010000186.1:0-13780 GCA_036498725.1 Verrucomicrobiia bacterium
TAGTCCGTTTGGTGAACGCGCAAAAAATACCCTGCAACAACGGCCTGGGATTCACGGTGGCGACACAAAATCCGCTTTATGTCCGGGGCGATTATAATACCACTCAGGATGGCATCCATTTCGCGACCACGATGGGTTCAACTACCAATGGATCCTCAGTCCCGGCGGCCTTGATGGCTGATGCCATCACCATTCTTTCGACGAACTGGATTGATGCCAAAGGCACCACAACTTACACGGCGCGTCCTGCCGCCAACATGACGATCAACGCAGCCTTTATGACGGGAAATGTTCCTTCGACCGGCACCAGTGCCATGACCTTCAGTGGTGGGGTTCATAATCTCACCCGGCTTTTGGAAGATTGGAGCACCAACGTATTAGTCTATAATACGTCTCTCGCCTGTCTTTTCAGCAGCCAGATGGCGACCAATCAATTTCGATTGCCGGGAAATTATTATAATCCACCAACCCGCAATTGGGCGTTTGACCCAAATTTTTATAATCCCAATAAATTGCCGCCTGGAACACCCACTTATACCTTGCCGTAAACTGGCAATTGCGAAATAAATGAAATCTCATTAAGCAAGCGGTAGGGCGGAGTTGCTGCTCCGCCCAAATTTGCAATAAAATCACCGCTTCGCTGGCGTTACCAATAGTACGTATAACCACCGGCAAAAATTGCGATATGGTTGGCGCTCAATGAAGATATTGTGTGCTTCCCGGCAATTACCTGACTACTTTTTATCTCGCGATCTTTGATGGTGTTTGCCGACAAGATGCTGACCGGTTTTATTTCGTAACGTTGTTGGAGTATTTCTGCCACATTTGAATCGCAATAGGACTGCAACTGCGAAAGGTCAGCCGGGAATTGTCCATTATTAGACTCCGAATATTTTTGTAACGCATCTTGTACCAGGCCGGCAAATTTGCCCTGCGCCTGATCTTTTAATTCTTGCATGGCCATTCCATAATCCGTTGGCTCGTTTGGGTCGACCAATAGCAGCCATTCCCGGGTAGTCAGGAATTGAAATTCAGGAATTTTTTCGTCCGGATGCTTTTCGGCATATTGTTTTAATCCAGCCACGCGATTCAGCCATAGATTGGCAACGGATTCATCCGGGTCATTTTCTTTTTGCCCGGCAGCAGCCTTTAGTTGTGCTGCTTCAATGCGCAATTTTAGAAGTGCATCCGGGCTTTGACTTGCTTGCAATTGTTTGTTTTTCGTCACTAACGCTGCCAGTTGATTGGTTGTGTTAATGTACGTCGATTGCTCATGGCGGATTTGTTCAATGAGCGGGGTTTGTTGTGATTGAAACATTTGAAACTGGCCGCGCAATTTCAAAACTTTATGGGTTTCATAAGTCGAGGCACCTGCTGCGGCAACTAGTATCCCGCCAATGAGAAATTTTTGAAATAAGGTCATGATAATCATCGCTTTTAGCGACCCGTCAATCATCTTTCCCGACTGGCGACTGCCACCATAGATCACCATTGGCAAAATAAGCCCCGCGTGAGGTGGAATTTCGAACGGCCCGTTCTTTTCGGACGACCACCCAATCAGATTTTATGCTCATCTCCTTGACTTGACTGGCGGGCAGAATGGTCGCCGGCTTTATTTCGTATAATTGCTCCATCAGATCAGCCACATTGGCGTCACAGTAAGGTTGTAATTGTGAAAGGTCAGTGGGGAATTGCCCGTCATTTGCGCTGGCATATTTGCTCAATGCCATCTGAATCAAAACTCCGAATTTTTCTTGCGCCCTGAATTTGAGCAACTCAGTCACAGTTCGATAATAATCCGCTGTCTTGGAGCCCGACATGCTGGGGTCAGTCGCCGACAACCATCCCGGTTCGGTGAGAAATTGAAATTCGGGAATTTTCTCGCTCGGATGTTGTTTCAAATATTCTTTAAGCTCGTCAATACGATCCAGCCATGACTTGGCAGCGGCTACGGTGGGATCGTTGGCTTTAAGGTTTTCAATTTCCTTTAGTTGTGAAATCTCACCGCGTAATTTCAGAAGCTCCAGCTTATCCGGGTTTGATTTTAACCGCTCGTTTTCTGCGATCAAAACTGCGAGCTGATTGGCGGTATCGATATTTTTGGTTTGCCATTCGCTGAGTTCTTTTGGCAACAACGATTGCTGTTGCTGAAGGCGCTGAATTTGGTTTTGTAATTGAGCGGCCTGGTGTTTTTCAAAGATTCCAATGCCAAGTGCCGTGCTAAATGCGGTTAAGACGATGATTTTCTGGAAAGCAGTCATGGCAATCGTTTTAGTGGCGGCAACCACGGCGGAAGTGGAAACCGCCGTTCCAGTTAGAACAGCGGCAGCGGAAATCGTGACCATCAGTCCAATCGGCGCGGATTGAACGGCGTTGGCGGAGATCAAAACAGCCAGGCCGCTTGCACCAATGGTCACGTTGCGTTTGGTGAAAAATTCACGCAACCGTTCGAGCGCGCGGCTGACGCGTTTTTGCGCGGCATCGTCGCTGACGCCAAGGGTGAGGCCGGTGGTGCGGAAATCCAGATTCTTGAAATAGCGGAGCAACAAAGCTTCACGGTCTTCATCGCTTAAGGTATCCATGGCTTCGTCGAGTACAGGGCGAATTTGTTCCCAATTAACCGCCGGTTCCGAGTCAGTAAGCAGTTGTTCCATGGCGAGCCTTTCGTTCGTCCGGCGACGGCGGGTGTCGCGCAAATGATTCAGTGCCGCGTAGCGGGTGCTGCGATACAACCAGCCAGCGAGGGAGGCGTGAGGTGGTAATTGATTACTGACGTGTTGTGCCTTGCGGGCTAGATCCACGAAAACAGTTTGCGTCAAATCGGCCGCGATATCGGATGCTTCCACCTGGCGCAACGCCGCCGAATAGACAAAATCGGCATGGCGCGTGACGATTTCGTGAAACGCGGTTTCACGGCCGTAACCGGCGTAATCGCGAAGCAGTTGGGCGTCAGAATTTTCGTTCACTCACCCATTAAACAACCGCAAAGGGAGAAATCCGACAAAGTTTTTTCGCGCCAGCAAATTGATCGAAACCAGCTGGCCCCAATTTGGCGGCGGCCCATGAGCGCGCAACGCATTTGCTGGCACGCAAATCCCCCATATTTGCAGGGTCTTTATGAAATCCGGCACGCGCACCCCCTCTTTCGGGGTGTCCCTAATTTTTTCGTAACTTTTTGGTTGGCATGAAGCTCTCTTGGTTAGATATTCAAACGTCACCCAAATTCATTTGCATGAAAAAAAATCCAGCCACCAATAATAATATCAGTCGCCGTAATTTCATTGCCAAAGCGAGTGCGGCGATGGTTTTGCCGCTCATCCTCCCGGCTTGTGCCTCGGGCAGCAGCCGCCCGCGCCCCAGCAATCGTATCAATCTCGGCGTGATCGGCATGGGCTGGCAGGGACCAAGCAACACGCAAAATTTTCTGGCCCAGGCTGACTGCCAGGTCATCGCCGCTTGCGACATCGATGCGCACAATCTACAGAGCGCGCTCGACATGGCCAACGATCACTACGGCAACAAAGACTGCAAAGGCTATCACGATTACAAAGAATTGCTGGCCCGCGAAGACATTGACGCGGTTATGATCGCCGTACCGGATCATTGGCATGCCTTGGTCGCCACGGAAGCGGCGCGCCGGAAGAAGGATATTTACTGCGAGAAGCCGCTCGCGAAAACCATCGCCGAGCAACAAGCCATGGTTCGTGCGGCAGAAAAGAATGAGGTCATCTGGCAGATGGGTTCATGGCAACGCTCGCAAGTCTCCTTTCACAAGGCGGCGGAAATTGTCCGCAACGGCTTGATCGGCACGATCACGCACGTGGAAGTCGGTCTGCCGGCCGGCCATGCGGATTTTTCCGGTGAAGGCAAAAAGGCACAGGAAAAATTGTCCGCCATTGCGAATGCCCAGACCGATCTTACGAAGATTACTCCCGGCACGCCCGAATGGAATTTGCTCGCGACCAATCCGCCGGCGGAACTGGATTACAATACGTGGATCGGACCATCCAAGATGGAACAGTATTTTGCCGCACGTTCGCACAAGAACTGGCGCTGGAACTACAACACGGGCGGCGGACAATTGATGGATTGGATCGGCCATCACTGTGACATTGCGCATTGGGGTCTGGGTTTTGATCTGGACGGCCCTTCGGAAGTTGAAGGTCATGGAGAATTTCCGGCCACGAATGCCCTCTGGAATACGTCGCCCAAATATCGCATCGAACTGAAATATCCGCGGAACATCACGATGACCATTGCCGGCGGCTATGACGAGATCAAGAGCGGCGTGAAGTGGATCGGCACCGAAGGCTGGGTCTGGGTGGACCGCAGTGGTTTTGACGCTTCCAATCCCGATTGGAAAAAGATGAAATCGTTGCCGGAAGAATTGCGGAAAGTGAAATTGTACGCCTCGACCAATCACTGGCGGAATTTCCTGGATTGCGTCAAATCGGGCCAGCCCACGATCACGCCGATTCAAGTTGGCCATCATTCGGCGATTCCCGGCCACCTCGGCTATATTTCGATGGTTACCGGCCGCAAGATCAACTGGAACGTTAAACACGAGAAGATTATCGACGACGCGGAAGCGAGCAAGTTGTTGTCCCGCGAATATCGTTCACCGTGGAAAATTAGCTGATTCGATCGGCTGAACCTTTTGCCAGCCCGAAACCGGCGGACAAATTTTTGTCCGCCGGTTTTTTATTGCCGGCATTGCGGCATCGCGTTTCATCATGACGTCGGCACGTAACTACGATGGGTGGAATTGGTCGCGCTGCGACTGATTTTGCCTGTGCCACAGGCACATTATGGCGTGCTTGGCTATCAACGCTCGATTTCGTCGCCTGACGTTCCGCTCGGCGACGACTTTGGCCGCAGCGCAGCCAAAGCCGCCACCGTCGGATGGCTCCGTCCGCCGTAGTCGGCAGTGTGGGTTTCTGGACGTAAAAAATAAAAGCAAATTTAAATTTAACCTTTTACTGACCAACAGCGTCTGAAATTTCGCATGGTTGGTTCTAACAAGGTAAGCCATATTCGCGCGTTCACTTTGATCGAGTTGCTCACGGTCATTGCGATTATTGCTATTCTTGCGGCGATGCTGCTGCCCGCGCTGGCCAAGGCCAAGCAAAGCAGCTATCGCGCCGTGGATTTGAATAATATCAAGGAACTCGGTGTGGCGTTGAATATGGTGGTGATGGATGACAATGACCGGATGCCGTGGCCGAACTGGCGTTCCGGGGATGTGACAATCCAACCGGCACCACAGGGCTGGCTTTACACGCTCGCGGCCAATTCCAATGGCCCGGCGCAATATCCGATCCAGAGCGGCAGTTTCTGGCCGGTGCTGCAAAATTCGAAAATGTACCTGTGTCCGAGCGATGACACGAACAGCCCGTTGTTCAAATTACGGCCGCAGCAGGATTCCAGTTACGTGATGAATGGCGCGGTTTGTGACTACGGCAAGGCCAATAATTCGGTGATGAAATTATCGCAACTGTCGCCTGCGGGCGTGGCCTTTTGGGAAGGCAACAACGCCACGGCAGCGGACAACCAGAATCTTTTCAATGACGGTGCAAGCAGTCCGGATGAAAATACCAGCGGCCGTCATGGATCGGTTGCCATTCTGGGTTCATTTGACGGTTCGGCGAGCTTGATGAAAATTCTCGCCTGGGAAGAAAAGTCTTTTGCCGGCGGACCAAACGAATTGTGGTGTTACCCCAACAGTTCTGATGGCAGATAAATAAAAACTATGAAATCAATCTCTCGCCGTCAGGCATTCACGTTGATCGAATTGCTGGTCGTCATTGCGATCATCGCCATCCTCGCCGCAATGTTGCTGCCCGCGCTGGCCTCCGCCAAGCAAAAGGCGTGGAAGACCAGTTGCACTTCCAATCTGCGTCAAGTCAGCCTGGCCATGCGGATGTATGCGGATGACAATCATGAATTATATGCTGCTTCCGGCACCAAGATTTATTGGGGGATGGTAGATAAACCAGTGGCCAGCGGTGGCTCAGGCATGGCCAGTTGGATGGAACAGATCTTTCCCTACATCGGAACCACCAATGCTTATGATTGTCCTGGTAATGTGCAATTGCCAAAAAACATGCAGGGGCCGTTTAACTATTTTAATGGTGATCGGGCGGCGTATGTCGCTTCCAGCACCGATCCGAACAGCCGGCACTTTGGGTCGGTGAAAAGCACGCAGATTTTATTTCCGTCCGCCTATGTTTTGTCGGGTGACACATGTGGCATTCCCAACGTAACTGGCGGCGGCAGTTTTGATCCGCTGGATGCCGACAAGGATGATTATTCACAAAATTGCGTCGGTGGTCCGGTCAATGGGTCGCCTTATGAACTTTGGCAGGTACATTCGTTGGGACAAAACATCCTCTTCAACGATGGCCATACCAAGTGGTATAAGAGTTACGATACCAATGAAATGACCTTCCGTTATGATTCAATACATGGCTGGGCGGATGATGACTGAGCGGCGGATGGTTTAAAACTCGACAGCATCCGGTGTCCCCGGCTCAATTCTTTTCACTGATGAAAACCAGGCGCGCCTTTACCTTGATTGAATTATTGGTGGTCATCGCCATCATCGCCATTCTGGCCGCCATGCTGTTGCCCGCGCTTTCGGGAGCCAAACTCAAGGCGCAAAAAATCGCCTGCATGAACAATATCAAGCAATTGGGTTTGGCATGGATCATGTATAACGGCGAGAACAATGGCCGGATCCCTACTTGTCAGCCGTTCGATCCGGTTACTTTTACGATCAATTCCAACGCCTGGGTGCGGGGCGTGGCAGCCATTTTGAGCCCACCAGGTGCGTTTGGCCAGGTGGATGCTGGCGTCTTGGATTGCACGAATAAAAACGGCCCCGCGTTGGGTTCGTTATATCCTTATGTTTCGGCGACCAGTATTTATCGTTGTCCCAGTGATCTACGCACTTTCAACGGCGTGCCGTATGTCCGCAGCTATTCGATGAACAATTGGATGAATGGCGAACCATTTGCCGATTCGGCGAACAACCTGGACTTGTCGCACCGGCTGTTCAAAACCGACTCCAGCATTTCCACGCCGTCGCAGCTTTACGTATTCATGGATGAAGACGCGAGCACGATCAATGATGGGATGTTCGTCGTTTATATGAACCCGTCTTCCGGCCTGCAAGATCAGCCGTCGCTCCGGCACAAGACCGGCTATCCACTCACATTTGCCGATGGTCATGCCGAGATCTTTCGGTTTTATGGCAACGGACAGGATTTGGCGAAGCTGGAGAACGCGGCGACCGTGGCGCAATAAAGGTTCCCAACGCCAAATCGTGCCTTCATTTCCGTTTTGCGTTTCGGGCGGCTTCGCAGTTTAATATCCGCACATGAAAATTGTTTTAGCGTATTCAGGCGGTCTCGACACTTCGGTTCTGATGTCGTGGATCAAGGAAAAGTATAATGCCGAAATGATCGGCTTTTGCGCCGACATCGGCCAGGAAGAGGAATTGAATGGTCTCGAAAAGAAAGCCATCAAGACGGGCGCCTCCAAGATTTACATCGATAATTTGCAGGAAGAGTTTGCGCGCGACTTCATCTATCCGATGATCCGCGCCGGGGCGATCTACGAAGGCCAATATTTTCTCGGCACCTCCATCGCGCGCCCATTGATCGCCAAGCGCATGGTGGAGATCGCCAAAAAGGAAAAAGCCGACGCCATCGCGCACGGTGCGACTGGCAAAGGCAACGATCAGGTACGTTTCGAACTCACCGCCGCTGCGCTCGCACCCGATTTGCAAGTGATCGCCCCGTGGCGCGACGAACGGTATCGCAACGAATTTCCCGGCCGTCAGGAGATGATTGATTACTGCGCCAAGCACAAGATTCCCGTGCAGGCCAGCGCCAAGAAACCCTATTCGATGGATCGCAACCTCCTGCACATCTCGTACGAAGCGGGCATCCTGGAAGATCCGTGGTTCGATTCGTACGATCTGAAGAATCGCGATTATTTCACCACGCTCTCCGTGCTGCCGGAAGACGCGCCGGATAAACCGGAATTTGTGGAACTTGATTTCGTCAAAGGCGATTGCGTCGCGGTGAATGGCAAGAAATTGAATCCGCTCGGCGTGATGAAAACGCTGAATAAAATCGGCGGCAAACACGGTGTCGGCCGGGTGGACATGGTGGAGAACCGTTTCGTCGGCATGAAGAGTCGGGGCGTGTATGAAACCCCCGGCGGCGCGATTCTGCTGTTTGCTCATCGCCAGATGGAAAGTTTGACGATGGATCGCGAAGTCATGCACCAACGCGATGCGCTTATCCCGAAATATGCCGAACTCGTTTATAACGGCTTCTGGTATGCGCCGGAACGCCTGGCGTTGCAGGCTTATGTCGAGGAATCACAGAAAAACGTCACCGGCACCGTACGGGTGAAGCTCTACAAGGGCAACATCATGGTGACCGGCCGCAAGAGCCCGGTGAGCCTCTACAATCCGCACATCGCCACGATGGAAGCCGACCCGACGAAAGCTTACAATCAGGATGACGCGACTGGTTTCATCCGGTTGAACGGCCTGCGCCTGAAAGTCGCGGCCAAAGTGCACGCGAAGAAAAATAGCCGTTGAGTAGCGATTGATCGGAGATTTGAGCCCGCAGTGCACGCTGCGGGCTCTTTTATTTGGCAATTTGCTTGCCCGCCAGACCGATTCGGGTTTATCTCATCTCCTCATGAAAGACGGCTCTGACTTGATTGGATGGGCACTGGCCATCGGCATCAGTTGGCTTATTCTGACCAGCCTGACGGGCTTGGATGATTGGCTCAAAGAACTCTTCGGCCGCAAAAACTCAGGCAAGGCGCTGGCCGACCAACTGAAAGCCCTGGAAGACCGCGTCAAAGAACTGGAACAGAAGAAGAATTGAACGGTTTGTATTTTTGGTTTAATCCGTGTTTCATCTGTGTCCATCTGTGACAAAAATTAGAGGTCAGGCTCCAGGCTGTGGGTTCTAGGTTTCAGGTTTCGCAAACATAAATTGTAAATTGCCAATCGTAAATCCCCCTTGTCCATCTGTGGCTAAAGTTCACTGCCGGATGGATGCGCTCGCTGCGGTTGCTGTTAATTTCTTTCCTCTTAGTATGGCTGCGTTAATTTTGGGCCGTGTCTGAAACCAGCCAACAACTCATCGCCGCCGCACGTCAATTCGCCGCGCAAGTGGATCGCCTGAAATTCGCGCCACCGGTCTCGCAGGTTTACAATCCACTCGATTACGCCTGGCCCGCGCATGAGCTTTACCTCAAAAAGTTTGGTGCGGGCAAAAAGCGCGTGATTTTTCTGGGCATGAATCCCGGTCCATTTGGCATGGCCCAAACGGGGGTGGCGTTCGGTGAAATTGCGGCCGTGCGCGACTGGCTGGGCATCCAGGCCAAAGTCGGGAAGCCGGCTGAGGAGAACCCCAAACGATTGGTGACCGGCTTTGATTGTAAACGTTCCGAAGTCAGCGGCCGGCGATTGTGGAAACTGTTTGCCACCCGCTTCGGTTCGCCGGAAAAGTTTTTCGCTGATCATTTTGTGGAAAATTATTGTCCGCTGGCGTTTCTCGTGGAAAGCGGGGCGAATTTTACGCCCAACAAACTACCGGCGGCAGAGCGGGAAAAATTATTCACCCTCTGCGACAGTCATATGCGACGCGTGTTGGAGATTCTCCAGCCAGAATGGTTGATCGGTATCGGTGGTTTTGCCCAGGAGCGGGCGGAAATCATCGTCGGCAACGCGAATGTCCGGGTCGGCCAGATTCTGCATCCCAGCCCCGCCAGCCCGAAAGCGAACCGCACGGATTGGGGCCAGACGGCGACGAAGGAATTGATCGAATTAGGCGTGTGGAAATAGTTTTTAGGCCGTTCAATTTGCCGCCTGAAAAATCTTGCATTTTCGCGGTGCGCCGATAATCTGGTTCTCCTTTTGGCTGCACCCATAGCTCAATTGGATAGAGCGGCTGACTACGGATCAGCAGGTTATAGGTTCAACTCCTATTGGGTGCACCACTTAGAATTCACGGCTCTCCGCTATAGTCTGTGCCGCTTCAGGCGAAATATTTCCAATTTACTGTTCTCTAGTTCGACTAACTATTTTAGTTTGTCAGTCGGCGCATGTTGGGCGTAGGCTGCGCACATGCCAGCTCCGCTCATCTCTCGCCGGGATTTTTTGAAAACTTCCACTCTCGCCGTAGCCGGGTTGCCCTTGGTCGGCGCCATGGCGGCGGAACCGCAGAAGAAAATCGGATTTGCGCTTTGCGGCCTCGGCAACTTGAGCACGAACCAGATCGCACCGGCGTTGCAGCAGACCAAATATTGCCGGCTCGCGGGTATTGTCACCGGCACGCCGGCCAAGGCGACGCGTTGGAAGGCACAGTATGGCATCCCCGACCATTGCGTTTACAATTACGACACGATGACGCAGATGGCAGATAATCCGGACATCGACGTTGTTTACGTTGTTACCCCAAATGCGTTGCACGCGGAATCTACGGTCAAGGCAGCGAAGGCGGGTAAACATGTATTAACCGAAAAACCGATGGAAGTTTCCGTCGAAAAATGTCAGCAGATGATTGATGCCTGCCGGGAGGCGAAGCGGTTGCTGGCCGTTGGCTATCGTCTGCGCTTTGAACCGAACAATCTCGAATGCGTCCGGTTGGCGCGTGAAAAAACGTTCGGCGAATTAAAATTCATCGAGGCTGGCTTCGGTTTCGCCATCGGTGACCCCAAGCAATGGCGGTTGAAGCATGCGCTCGCTGGTGGCGGACCGCTCATGGACGTCGGCATCTATGCGTTGCAGGCGATGCGCTATCTCACGGGCGAAGAACCGGTGCAAGTGGCAGCCACGCAGTCCACCACCGACCACGTCAAGTTTAACAGCGTTGAGGAATCTATCGTGTGGCAACTAAAGTTTCCCAGTGGCGTTTTGGCCAATGGCAACGCGACCTATCGTTTCAACGGCATTAATCGTTTTACCGCCTACGCGGAACATGGTTCGTTCGAGTTGGATCCCGCTTACAGTTATCACGGTTTGCACGGCAAACGCAGCGATGGGCAAATGATTGAACTGACGGACGTTGATCAATTCGCTGCTGAAATGGACGACTTTGCGCAATGTATCTTAAATAATCAGCCCTCGCGAGTTTCCGGCGAAGAAGGTCTGCGCGATGTCAGAATTCTGATGGCAATCTACGAAGCGGCCCGCACCGGTAAGACGGTGAGTTTGTGACCGTCAAGACATTGGCCTAACTTTGTCAGTGATAATTGGTGTCACAAGAATGTCATTGGGCTGCCGCTCCTTTGCCATAAAAATTTCATATTCATATTCAAAATTCGGGAAGAATAACTATGAAGTATTTTTGTCTCTACCTCGGCTTGATTGCCTTAATTTTTTCAACGCTGGCCATTTCCCAAGCTCAACCTGGATATGCTCATCAGAACCGGTTTAATTCGAAGACGATCACATTCTCAGTTGAACTGACAAACAATTATGTCAATAACACCAACGCGTCGGCGAGAGTAAATCTCGTCAGCGGATCGCCGTTTTATATCGCAGTCGTAAAAGATGACACTAATTATATAAATGATGCCAATTGGCAGGCGTATGCCGGAACGAACATCAATATCGACCTTGGTTCAACGGAAGGCTGGCATGAAATTTGGATTGGTTTGCGCGGAGCAGCGGATGCCGTCAACGCGGCGGCTTGGGAAAGAAAACGGTTGAAATTAGATTTAACGCCCCCGCAAATCGTTATCACCAATCCGACAAGCGGGCTTGTGACTCAGCCGATGATCGAATTGCAAGGGTATAGCCCGGAAAGTTTGAGCCACATTTCCTATGACATCACTAACGCAGCCGGATTCCTGGCCAATCAGCAGATTTTGGTGCTCAATGAAGCTTACGACACCAAGACGTATGATTTTACCTCCCCTACCTTTCAAGGTTTTGATATTTCACTCACTAAAGGTTTGAACGTTATCACCATCCACGCCACTGACCGGGCGGGCAATACCACCGCCACAAATTTTAGCTTCACGTTGGATTATGCCAGTAAGACCAATCCGCCGGAGGTTCAAATTATTTGGCCGCAAGACAAGACGTCAATCAGCGGAACCAATTTCACGTTACGCGGGATGCTGTCCGATTTTACTGCTACCGTATCCGTTACGATCACCGATCCTCATGACAACTCCAATATCATCAATGGCACCGTCGAAAGAGATGGCAAATTTTGGGTCGAAGATTTGCCGTTAAGCAGTGGAACCAATCAAATGACGCTTACGGTGACGGATGTAGTTGGCAACACCGTCATTACTAACCTCAGCGTTTCACAAAGCGCCTTGGTATTCACCATTAACGATGTGGCCGACCCGAATCAGTTATGGCAGCACACCGTAAGCCTGACCGGGACAATTTCTGATCACACCTATGCTGTATGGGTTAATGGCGTCAAAGGGATAAATAACGGCGATGGCACATGGTCAGCAGTTCATGTGCCGGTGACTCAGGGGGGAACTGCCAGTTTTGATGGCCATGCTTATGCGCCGAATGAACGGCAGCCAGACGGTTCATATGGCAATTAGTATTTTTGGAAAGGCGGTCGTGAAAATTCGCGGCTTGTTTGCCGGTCAATGAGTGCCATTGCTGGCAAAAAATTGGTCAAGTCGTTTGGCTGAAACCGGTACGGCGGTGCCGAGTTCCTGGGCGAACAGGGAGACTTTGAATTCCTCGATCAACCAGCGGAACTCTTCCTGTCGTTGCCGTGCTTCTGGCGTCGTGGTGCCGCGAGTTTCCCATTGGCGTAGTTTTGCCAAATAAGGCGCAAGTTGCAGTTCGCGTTCCTTGTCCTTAAGTGGATTCAATTTTGCCCGTTCCATCCGTGTAGTCAGTGCTTTCAGATAACGCGGCAGATGCGTGAGGCGTACATATGGAATCACCTCCAGGAAGCGTGATGGGAGGATTGCATTCAATTCATTTTCCCACGGATTCGTCGTTTCCTTGGTGTTGGTTTTGACCAAATTCAACTGACTGAAGTCTGAAAGTGTCCGGCCACGCGCTGGTGCCGGTGTGGACGGAGAGGTGGCAAATCGGCGCTGGATTTCCTGTCGCAGCTTCAGGATCGCGCTGACACGGTCAATGAGTTGCGCGGCTAAACCGGGAATTTGACTGCGGGTTTTTTCCACGGCGTAGCGGAAATGGGCTTCGGTCAAAGCCGGGAAAACGGCCTCGGGCAAAACATGGCGTTTGAGATTTTCAAACGCAGTGGCCGGCAGATCATCTTCAGCGGCCAGTGCATCGAAACGTGTGAGGTCGCGCAAATCTTTTTGCAGCCACGCGAAATCCTTCGGCAACGCCAGTTCCACCAATTTTTGGATGCCGCTTAACGTCGCGGTCCGCGCTTGGGTGACACTGCGAAATAGGATGAGATTCACGGTGGATCCGTCTACTTCCAACCCCGGCCACGCATAGACGGGCACCGATTCCGTTTCACTCACCGTGAGGCGTTCCGGCAGATCGCCAAAAGTCCATGCGCCCAAGGCGAATTTCTCCCAGCGTTGAGCGACGCGCAACCATGCCGAATTGTCGGGTGCTGGTTTGACCTTCGTCTGTTCCAATTTTTGCCGAAGTTCGCTCAGGTCACGACCGGCGCCCAGTGTTTTTTGGTCGGGACCGATAACTTCGATGCGCGGACGTAAATGCGCCGGGATGAGATTCGTTGCCCAGGTTTCGGACGGAATGGTGACGCCGTAACGTTGGCGG
>DASYEY010000187.1:0-7122 GCA_036498725.1 Verrucomicrobiia bacterium
TTTGGGATCATTGAGCATGCATGAAATTTTTTCCTAAAAATCCATTTGAGAACGCGACCGATCGCGAGCTTCGCGGCGGCTTGGTTTTCGGTATTATAATTTTTGTCCTGTGGTTGCTTATGGTGATTTTTGTGGGGAAAGAGCGTAGTTTTTGGGTTGACTGGATTTTCCGGGGTTGGACTATTTTTCTTTTCGTTTATTGTTTTTATGAAAGCTTGCGCGAGATGAAACGGCGGAGAAGGAAGCCATGATTCACGCATCGTGACTACAACGGCTCCAAATATTCGTTTTCGAGAAGCGCGTGAACGCCTTGGGCTTTCGGCGGAAGAAGTAGCCGCATCTTGTGGGGTTGGGCCGGTTAAAATTAGGGAAATTGAGGACCTGGAAGACGATTTGACTTGGTGTCACTCACCAAAGATGGTGCAGAAGTTTTGCCGGGTTCTTGGTATTCGCCCGATTGAATTATTTGCTACTGATTTTAGAGATCCTCCCCAGTTTCCGCTGGTTAGTTGGTTGAACGGATTCAACAAGAATGCCGTTCGCGAGGAACTACGCTTGAGCAGTTTGAGGATCTCAATGAATGGCGGCAGTTGAACACCATTCTTGAGCCACCGGAAAAATTACTTGAAGTCATGGCTGTTGACCATTTACAACAACTTGCCAAGAGCTGCACATTGATTGGCGCAGAGTTGTTTTTAGTTTATAAACATGATGTCTAGTCCATCACTGGCATCTAACCGCCAATTGGAAACGCGGTGCAATACTCTGTTAAGGTCCCTAACATTACGTAACAAAAGACAATTATGATCATCTGGAGCGGCTTGGGTTTTATACCTGTTTTATTTTTAATATTTTTTGGCCTTGGATTTGCCAACCACACCGGGCCAATTACCGACAGTGAGATGGCCTGCACATTATTAGTGACTGGACTTGCTTCCGGGGCGTTGGGTTGGTGGCTACGCCAGCGACCGGCACGGATTGTGATTGATAAAGCGACCGGCCGGGAGATGGTCTTACGTTCGCGGCATTCATTGTTTTTTATACCGATGTTTTATTGGGGGCCGATCTTCATTGCGATGAGTTTTTATGAGTTCGTTCAAGTTATGATGAAGCACTGAGTATGCAGCCAACCGGTGTTGCACTTTCAGTTCTGCGTTCGTGATCGAGCCATTATTTGGCGGTGACTTAATTCCTGGTCGTTAGGTGTTATTATGCCATGCAAGTGCATTATTGCTGCAGCAGGTTTAGCTGAGGCCGGCGAGTTTTTTGGCCTCTTATTGTTGGCGGCGTTCTTCTACTGCTGGCTGGCTGTTTGGCGTTTTCTTGGTGTAAGCGGTCATTGATTGTGGTCGTTGTTGGCTTGGCTGTTGTTTTAGCACTTGGTGTATTGATGCAGCCCTGGAGATTGATCGCCTCGCCATTGTCAAACGATCCAGATGAGGCTTATTGGCTGGTCAGAGAGAGATTTGTGGCGATTATCTGGGCTGGACTGGCTATGTTTACAATTGCTTGCGTGGTGAGGATTATTTGCCACCGGCGATGGCAGAAGACAGATGGAAAACCTGTCGCCTGATACGTCTCTTGGGCCACCTGCCAGCGCATGTTTACCGTCGACATCGGCCTTTTTATGAAACCGAAATGACTGATCACTGCAACATTTAAATCATGAAACCTCGCATCCCAATTTTTGCAATTGCTCTTCTACTGTGCCACCAGCTCCTGGGCGCGGCTGAATCATCCCCCCTCCCGACATCGGAACGTTGGACGGTTGAAAAAGCCAATGCCTGGCAAGCCGCTCAACCCTGGCTGGTGGGCGCGAATTTTATTCCCAGTACCGCCATCAATCAACTTGAGATGTGGCAGGCAGCCACCTTCGATCCCGTGACGATTGACCGCGAACTGGGCTTTGCGGAAAACATCGGCATGAACACGATGCGCGTTTTTTTACACGACATTCCGTGGCGCGAAGACGCAGCCGGTTATTTCTCACGCATTGATGCTTTTTTGGAGATCGCCAACAAACATCACATTCGTCCCTTGTTCGTCATTTTCGACGGTTGTTGGAATCCGAATCCGCAGCCGGGCAAACAGCCCGCGCCGATCCCCGGCCTGCACAATTCCGGCTGGGTGCAATCGCCCGGACGCACGTATCTCGGAGATGCGGCGAAACAGGATTCACTCAAGCCTTACGTCGTTGCGCTGCTGACGCGCTATAAAAACGACCGGCGCGTGCTGGCGTGGGATTTGTTCAACGAGCCGGATAATCCGAATCGCGAGCCGTACGGGCGCGAGGGCGACCACACGGAATTGTCGGAAGCGGACAAGAAAAAATTTGCCGCGCAGTTGCTCGACAAGGAATTTGCCTGGGCCCGCCAGGTGAATCCCTCGCAGCCGCTGACCGTCGGGGTTTGGTTTGGCGATTATTTGCATCATCCGAATGCCGTGCAAAGATTGTCGCTGGAAAAATCGGATGTGATTTCATTTCACTGCTATGACGGTCCGGCGGAAATGCAAAAGGAAATCAACAAAGTAAAAACATTGGGACGTCCGGTGCTCTGCACTGAATACATGGCGCGTGGTAATCATTCCACCTTTCAAGGCATTTTGCCGGTGTTGAAGGCGAACGGGGTGGCGGCTTATAATTGGGGGCTTGTCAGCGGCAAATCGCAGACGATTTATCCCTGGGATTCGTGGAAACATCACTATACCAATGAACCAACAGTTTGGTTTCACGACGTCTTCCATGCGGATGGCACGCCATTTTCCGTCCCGGAAGTGCAACTTATAAGAAAATTGACTGGATCTTAAATTTAATAGCTTTGGCATTTGGGCTGGCGCCTGCGTTTGCCAATTTTAAAACATAAGGTTAAAGTTCTTCATTGCGGCCCTCTGTCGCAAGAAGGGGCAATGTTCGTCCCGTTGGTTTTTGGTGAAACAGACAGCGATTTTTTCCGCCAGTCCGTGTTTTATTGTGATTGCAGCCGGTAGAAATGATTTCCTTTAGCCGGGATGGTCACAAGGCTCTGACCATTGGTGACCACGATTCCATTCGTGGCGGCCAGCCAGTTCGCTGAAGCCAGGTTGGTGCTTTCTTGCAACGTAAAACCTGAAACGGGCCACGTCAGTGAGAGATTATGCTCAGATGAGGTCATTGTGAACTTCGGTTGGGTGACACCCAACAATCGCAACTCAGCTACTTCGATTATATCGCCGGCGTCTGGCGGGCCAAATGTTGCCCGGTAAACCTGATAAGCGTTGGTATTCCCGGCACATGAAAACCCTTGGATCTGCTGGTTCGAGGCCGGCATTTGCGGTGTCACTGAAAGCAGCGTGGTGTAGTTCGTTCCATCGTTCGAACCTTCCAGCAGTAACGTGGACGGCTCGCGCTCGGGAAAGTTCGTGTCATTAAAGCCGCCGATAAGTTCCACGCCTTTTACAATACTGCTGCCCGCTGCGGGTGTGATCAGGGCGACGACATCCGTCGTGTCATTCAGAACAACGATTTCATTGGTTTGATCATTCAATTGACGATCCAATAAGGCATTGGTTGGGCCGCCGTTATACAGGTAAGCGCCATTCGGCAAGAGCAGGGTCAAGGCATCGTTGGTGGAAGTGATGTCGCTATAGGGCAGGAATTCCACCTGGCCGATTTGCAGCGAATTGGCTTTGGTCGGATCAACCACCGTCGGGAAAATGATTTTATAAGCCGCGTACGTGTTGGTATTGGCAAAAGGAAATGACTGAATCGCCTCGCGGGCCGTGAATGGCGGGACTGCATTGCTCACGATCTCGGTGAAGTGGGTGCCATCCGGCGAACCATAGAGAATGAAACTGGCGGGATCGCTTGCCGCAGTGCTGTCGCCGGCGCTGATCAGGCTGATGGCTCGCACTGACACATTCGTGATCACCGGAAAAACCGTGAAGCCGGTGTTGATGACGTCATTATTGACGTACTCAGTCGAGGCCGTTCCATCAATGGCCATGGCTGCGGTCTGTCCGGCGGGCGAATTGGTCGAGGTTGGAATCACACTGGTTAATGGTTCCGTAAAGGCAAAAAGTGTGTTTGAAGATTCCGTCGTGAAAGTAAAATCTGAACCGTAAACGATGCCGAGAAGGTTGCTCGCGATGACGCGGCTGTGATACACCGTATCGAGGGTCAACCCGTTTATGAGAATGTTAACATTTGGCTGCGAGGCGTCGATGGCTTCCGTGCTGGAAACATTGCCGTAATTGGAGGTGGATCCCCATTGAAACCAGACCGTGGTGGGAAGAAAATTGGCATCGCATTGCGCGCCCAGTGCGGCCGCAAAATGTTCCACCATGGCACTTTCACTGACAATGACCGGCGGTGCAGGCGTCACTGTTCCATAAACCCAGATTTGGTTGCCGCTGGCGGCGATCAGCTTGTTTCCGTCAGACGACGACGCAAGATAATTCCACGCCAACGCCAGGGCGTCGGTATTGGTCCACGAATTTCCATTGCTGGAAACAAAGACGCCATTGGTATTGGCCGAAAACATTTTTGTGCCATCGGCTGAAATCGCCGCAGCGTTCGCCGGAATAGCCGCCAGTATCCACGTTACCCCGCCATCCGTGGACGTGTAGAGGGAGGTATTGTCATTTACGACCAGCATTTTTGTGCCGTCGTCCGAACAAGCCACGGCTTTCCACAAAGAATTTCCCAGAGACGTGGTTCTCCAGGAAGCACCCGAGTCAGTCGAAACATAGACGCCGACACCAAAGCTGCCGGCGATGACAGTTTTTCCGTCGCTTGACGAAGCCACAGACGTCCAGCCATAGCCGGATATATTGGGAGAGACGTTTCCCGACCAGGTCGTGCCGGAGTTGGCGGAAGTATTAATAACGCCAGGGCCGGCGCCATTTCCGGTCACCACCACCATATTATTTCCATTGGAAGAAAGTGTCGTGCCATCGTAAACCTTCGCCCCAGGCAAACTGGTTAGGAACCAATTTGCGCCTGAATCACTGGAAGTATAAACCCCGTTGTTATTGGAGCCGGCGATGAGTTTGGTTCCATCTTCCGAAATGCTGATCGACTCCCAATAATTTAACGGGGCACTGCTTTCACTCCAACTGGCACCTGCATTGGTCGAAAGGTAAATTCCACCGCTGAAAATAATTCCGGCCAATATATTTCCGTTCCCGGACGAGGCAATGCCAGACCAATCGTTGTCTCCCGGTGCCGGCGAGAACGTCCAGCCGGTGGGAATGACAGGAACAAACGTGTAAAACCGCAACTCCGCCAGTCCCAATCCCACGTAACCGTTCCCTACATCCACATTGAGACGATAAGCGCCATAACTTGTGAAATTGGTGGCCATCCAACAGCGCGTTTCCAGGGAATTGACAAAATGTCCCACTCCCGTACCGCAGTTCGCCCAACTCGATCCGTTGTTGCCGCTGCCCTGTAATATCCAACCTGCCGGGGACGAAGGAGCACCGGCCAGATAGCTGACGGATTGAGGTGAAACCAGAGCATACACGCTGACCGTGGCCGCCGGTGAAACTGTCGCGCCCACATACCCTATGGGGCTGTTAATGAGGTTGTAATCCGCCCAGGAAGTGCTCAGGTTGCCGTCAAAAGCATTGACTGCGGGTTCCACTTCCTCTGAGTCTGAGTAATAGGGGCTTGCGGTCAGGATTTGTATCAGGTTGCCGCCCGACATGACCACAATATTGTCGAGCCGCACTTCCTCACCCAACGGAGCCATGGATCGTGCTGCCCAAACAAAACGGTTGCCCGCTTGGAAAGTTAATCCCGGCGTCGGCACATTCGTAAAAATCATGGCTCCATCCACATGCACGGTGATGCCATTGGTACAGTTCCAATCGACTTCAAAAAAATGGTTCGTGCTGCTGTTCATTCCCCATTGCGTCGAGGGATTGTAAGGAGCTGATGCCACCGTGCTGCCGTTCATGAGGATATTAAAGCCGGAAAGATTCACAGAAAAACACATCCCGGTGGGATAACCCGATTCCGGGGTATAACTGGTGCTGATCAGGTTTAGCGGCGCCAATTGGCCGAAGTTGAACGAAAATCCGTATCCTGCAGAGGGAAAAATGCCTTTAACGTCCGCATTCCACTTGGCGGAAAATGCGTAAATCGTTTTGCCCGGGTCGAGGTCGGGCAATTTGAACGCGGATGTCACACTCGTAGTACCTGATCCAATCAGTTGAAGTGCGCCGGGATTGCTTCCTTGTACGCCCGCCCCGCTCGCGGTGCCCAGGGAGGTACTCAAAAGTAGTGAGCCATCGCCAAAACTCGTCGTGCCATCGGCAAAAGATGAAAATTCTTGGAAGTATTGCCCCGCGTAAAGCGGAGTGGCGATTGCAATCAGAAAAAATGCGATTTTAAACGACACGAACTTTGCCTTCATAAATGTTAAGGATAATGCCTGTTAGATACCTGACAGTGCCTCTTTCCGCTGTGCGCCACGCTAACGAACTCGGTGTGCACAATCAACGAATAAGTGACTCGTTATACCAGAGGCTAAGGAACTTGCGTCGCAATTAGTAGGAACCATATTGGGCCTGTCGTTGTTTCTTTTTCGCGATTGACATCGCCGTCCCGGCGTGGCTCAGTACTTGATTATTAACCCCAAGCTCTGCCATGACACCTAAGTGCCCAAAGTGTGGTTCGATTATTTACAGTCGGCGCAATGTTTTATGCGGTGTTTGCGGCCAGCGGCTTCCGAAGGAACTGCTTTTTACTGAAGAAGAACGACAGGTGGTGGACCGTGATTTGGAAGACTTGAAGAATAAAGCAAAACAAAAGGATGAGCATCCACCGTATACTGGTGGCTATCTCATGCGTAATGGGGACATTACCGATTTGTTATAACGCTTTTGTTTTCCAATCGGGGTTTGCCGCTTTCCCCAATCCGGTGGGTGGTGGTTACCGGGCACGGAACTCTGGGCTAGACATTTTAAATAGACCTGTAGCCGCTCTCAGGCTGATTTAGTAGGTGACGAGGTGACGAGTCTCTAATTAAAAACCCAGCAATCCGAGGACGAGCCTGACGCTGAGGACGAGGATGAAGGCGTCGGCCATATTCGTCCCCAACGAAAATTGGCCACAGTTTTATTTAAAACGTTCTATAA
>DASYEY010000188.1:0-4928 GCA_036498725.1 Verrucomicrobiia bacterium
GTCATACATCAATTCATTGATGACAACGTTGCCGATGGCGATGGAACTGTTGTTTGTTCCCGGCGTATTCGTAGTGAACGCATAAAAATCATTCGCACCGTCCGGCCAGCGGCCAAAAGAAATGCCGTCCGCCTGCGCGCCATATTGAACTGCATCCAAGATCCGGCTGCCATCCGGCTTGATGAAATAGAGTGTTCCGCCCGCGGCGGCCAGCGTGAAATTGAATTGCGATTGTGTGAAGGCAATAAATCCAGCAGGTGGAATGACGGTCCCGGTCGGAATGATAAATTTGTTTGTCGTGACATCGTCCGTCAAGATGCAGCCAGAGACGTCGTTGCTCTGGGCGCTGTGATTGTAGAGTTCGACAAACTGCGGCACGGCGGGATTTTCCGTGTGTGACAGAATTTCGTTGATGACCACATTTCGCAGCGGGCTGGGGGTAAACGTATCCGCCCGTCCCGGCGAACCGCCAATGACGTCGCTGATATCCCACGCCCGCGGATCGCCTTCGCCGTAAGTCGGATTGGATAATACGATGGAATGGCCCTCACCATCTGCCGCCACCGGCCAGGGCTGGAGATTGGAATATGGTACCGTCAATAAAATTGCGCCGTGTTCGTCCAGTAACTGCAAGGTCTCGGCTTTCTTCAAACTGCCGGTATAAGGCCCCAGCACATTAGTAACCCCGTAAATATTTTCGACATCACCTGGCACCGCCGCAACGACCAGGAAACCGTTGCTGGAAATAACAGTGTTAGGCGGAAAAGTATAGCTCATGTCGGCGCAGATGAGTTGATAACCACTCAGGTCATGAAACCATGGATTGGAATTGTAGAGTTCAATGAATTCCGAATTCTTGCCGTCGGCGCGGGCCGCCGGCTTGTACATGATCTCGGAAATTATGATTGGCGTCGTGCGCGCGCTTGGCCCCAGGTTGTCATGCGTGCTCAGGAGCGCAAGGGTGCTGATGGGCATTGAGTCGGCGCTTTCCCCGGCACCGTTTATTGACGATACGACGTAATAATAAATGTTGTTTGCCGAAGCGGTTGTGTCCCTGAAGGCCGTATCTGTATTCGTGGCGATGATGGTGAACGGTCCCCCCGCGGTGGTGGCGCGTTTGACATAATAATTCACCGCCCCGCTGGCCGCACTCCAGTTCAAGATCGGCTGGCCGTTGGCCATTCTCAAGTATAGTCCAGTCGGCACTGCGGGCACGATGTTGTACTTTTGGAACAAATCACTCTCTGTGGTTTGCCGGTCAGCCGCCGAAAGGGCATTGGTATAAAATTGCACTTCGGCAATATCACCCGTCAGATAATAAATCGCCGTTTGTTGTGCGCCGAAAAACACCTTGCCCGGCGACGTCAATGATTGCGTACCGCCAGCGGCTGTGCCAACCAGGAGGCCATCCACATAAAGTGAGACCAGACCGGTGGCGCGAACCCGTTCGAGACTGAAAATATGCGGATGTCCATCATTGTAACCGGCGCTGGAATTGATACCGACATCGGGATTGCCCGTGCCGCCGCAGATGGAACCATTGGCAAAAAGGCAGGTGCCGAAATCATCCACGACGCCACCCACTTCCGCATTCACCAACCCCGCGCCTTGATAATACAACGTGCCCGAGTTCAGTCCCTGCGTGCTTTGAAAAACACAGACGATGGTGAAATCGTCCTGCACCGGACGATTGAGCGCGAGCGAGGTGCTACTGGCATTATTGAAACGCACGACCGGCTGGCCGCCCATGGCATTCGTAAGGTATGTCGGTCGTTGGCTGGCATTGCTTTGAGTGGCATTGAAGCCATTGCCAGATGCGTCCGTCCAGGTTTGCAGCGTTGCGCCGCTGGCGGTGCCAGTGATGGCATCCGCCTTGAACCAGGCGATGGGTGTGCTGGCGGCAAATAAAGGGAGGTGACTCATCAAAAACGAGAGCGCGATTGCGGCCTGCCAAAAAGCGATGAATTTCGAGCGAAGAGTTGAGTGTTCCATTAAAAAAATCAGGAATTACCCTGATGCACGTCAGGACAGATCATCACGGCAAATTGCCGTTCCACATTATGACTTGAAGGGATAATGCAATGAATATGGCATAACTTTGGCCAACAAGTCATGTGGCCCGAAATGGCTACACGCGTGAGAAAAATCTTCGACCCCGGACAATTGACGGCAAAGGCAAATGACCCGAACAGATTTACAACGTCCGCCGGAACAGCAAGGTTGCTGCCGTCATCGCCAGCAGGGTGAAAACGGAAAGGAAAATCAGATCCGTGCTGATGGCCAGCAGTCCGGTGTTCTTCAAGATCAATTCCTTGAATCCATGCACGGCGTAGGTAAAAGGGTCCACGATGGCAATTGCCTTCATCCACGCGGGAAATGATTCACTGGGATACACCGCGCCGCTCGGAAAATACAATACCGTGTTCAACATCCCAAAAATCGCGCGCGGCACGAGCGGATCGCTCACCCGCACCATGATCAAAAACATCATGCTGATCAATGACAGCGAAGTCAGGATCACCAACACCAGCATCCGCAGCATGCGCAATGGGTTCAAGGGATCCGGAATGCCGGCAATGATGGACCCCAGCGTGATCAGGACGATGCCGGCAATGATGGCTTTCGCCGCGCCGGCCAGGTTGAAACCGAGGATCAATTCAAATTTCCGGATGGGCGTGACGAGATAACCCTCATGCAAACCGCGCGCCTTATCATCAATGAAAATAATACCGCCACCGATCATCGCCGAAACGAAAATCGCCAGCACAATCGTACCCGGCAGCAGATATTGGATGTACGGCACATAGGGATACACTTCGACCACCGACAGGCTGACGTTCGCCGTGGTGCGCGGCACCACGGCCGGTGTATTGTACGCTGGCAATAGCTGGCTCAGGACACCTTGCAAGGCGGAAGCAGTGAATTGATCCGTATTGTCTTCCGCCAGGGCTATGCGCGGATTCGCCCCGGCAAAAACCTTGCGGGAAAACTCCGGCGGAATCTCCAATACGCCATTAATCCTGCCATTGCGCAAATCACGCATCGCCGTCGCTTGGTCGCTATAGGCAATGGTGTTAAAGGTTTTCGCATTGGCACCGACGGCTTGAAACATCTCCTGTAATTTGATTGAAGGCAAACCGTGGTCTTCGTTCACCACGCCGATTTCAAGGTTCTTGATCTGGCCGCCAAACGCGTAGCCAAGTACGACGAGTTGCACGAGTGGCATGATGATGGACACGACAACCAGGATCGGACTGCGCCGGAAACGGCGCAAGTCACGTTCAATGATGGCCCAAACTCGATGCATAATCTTATAGTCCGCTGCTGCGTTTGATCAGAAAAGGGCTTTCCGATGCGCTCGCACTTTGCAGCGAATCGCGCATCTGCCGCCCCGTGTAATGCACAAAAACATCGTCGAGCGTCGTACTCTGGACCGACAGCGAAGCGACGGACGCATTTGCCGCCCGGGCAGCTTCCATCAACGCCACCGTGGTGCGCGGACCATTGTCGGAAGAAATGCGAAAAACATGATCCTCAGATTTTACTTCCGCGACCTCTGGCAACGTTTTCAAAACTTCCACCCAATTTGGCGGCGCGTTGGTAAAACTGACTTCCAGGACATTTTTTCCGGGAACCGATGCTTTCAATTTCAACGGCGAATCCAGGGCGACCAGTTTTCCGTGATCCACGATGGCAATGCGGTCGCACAATTTATCCGCTTCATCCATGTAATGCGTGGTCACCAAAATCGTCAGGTCACGTTCGCGTTTGAGCCGCGCAAGCATTTCCCAAACCGCCACGCGGGAAACGGGATCGAGCCCGGTCGTCGGCTCGTCGAGAAAGAAGATTTTGGGTTCATGCACCAGGCCGCGGGCGATCTCCAACCGTCGCCGCATCCCGCCCGAAAACATCTTTACCGGTTTGTCCGCCCACTGCGTCAGATCCACCTCGGCGAGTAATTGCGGAATGATCCGATTCCGTTTTTCCCGCGAGATGCCGTAAAGTTTGGCGAAGATCGTCAGGTTTTCCACCGCGCTCAATTCGAGATCGGAGGTCATCGCCTGCGGAATTACGCCAATGGACTGGCGCACGTCATTCGGTGCCCGCACGATGTCGAAATGATTCACGCGCGCCGTACCGGAAGTCGGCGGCACCAGCGTTGTCAACATGCGGATCAACGTGGATTTACCTGCGCCGTTGGGCCCAAGCAACCCGAAGATTTCGCCGTGTTCGACGGCGAAATTCAAGCCGTCCACGGCAATGAAGTCGCCGAAACGCTTGGCCAGATTTTCCACCTCGATGTCGAACATGATCTTATTTTTTGGCGACCGGCAAGGTCACATACGCCGTCATGCCCACAGCCAGGCCGCGGTCGGCATTGTCACATCGCAACCGGATCTCAAATGTCTTGATGTCGCGCTTGGTGCGGCTCACATCACGTTGCGTGGCATAATCCGCATCCACTCCCCGATAAAAAACCGTGCCTGCACGCATTTCACCTGAAGGCAGTTTAACCATCAGCTTTTTGCCCAGGGGAATGCCATCAATGTAACTTTCTTCGACATCCGCCCGGACCCATAAATCATCCTGATCAATGAGCGTAACAATGGCCTGGCCGGGATTCACGACTTCGCCCGGCAAGGCTGCCCGGGTGTCCACCACGCCATTGGTCGGCGCAATGATTTTGGTATAATCCAGGTAAACCAGGGCTTTGGCCGTCTGCGCCCCGGCTGCTTGAATCTGTTTTTCCGCCGACTCGATGCGTGCCTGCGCCGAGACAATGCGTGCCTGTGCCGAGACAACCTGCGCTTGGGCAGAATCAACGCGCGCCTTGGCGGATTCATAGGCCATTCGCGTCTGGTCAAAGACCTGCACCGATTCTACGTCGTTCGTATAAAGTTTCTGAATACGTTCAAAATTCAGCCGCG
>DASYEY010000189.1:0-9163 GCA_036498725.1 Verrucomicrobiia bacterium
CATTGTATCGGCATGAAGCTCAAACAAGGAGTGTTTGTCACGGTCACGGCGCTGTTGCTTTTCATCGCGGGAACAATCTCCGTCGAAGCCGTGCCGGTTCAACTCAACGTGGATGCGACCGACGCGGCACGCGGCATTTTACATGCCCGGCTGATCATTCCGGCGGCCCCCGGCGAATTGACGTTATATTATCCGAAATGGATTCCCGGCGAACACATGCCGAGCGGTCCGATCAATAATGTGACCGGACTTAAATTTGCCGCCAATGGCCAGCCGTTGGATTGGCGGCGGGATGCCGACGACATGTACACCTTTCATTTGAAGGTGCCGGCGAATGCGGCGGCGGTTGACGTAGCGCTCGATTTTCTATTGGACTCCACCGGCGGCGTCTATTCCTCCAGTGGTTCGTCCACGGCCAAGTTGGCCGACTTGAATTGGAACCAGGTCTTGCTCTACCCCAAAACCAATGCGCCGTTAAGGATTCCGTTCGTTGCTACATTGAAGTTGCCAGCCGGATGGCAGTTTGGCACGGCGTTGCCCATCACGGACACAAACGGAGATGAAATTAAGTTTGCCACTGCGCCCCTGGAAACTTTGATTGATTCGCCGGTGATTGCCGGTGAATTTTTCCGGACCATTGACCTGACGCCCGGCGAGAACCCGCCGCATTTCCTAAGCATCGTTGCGGACGCGGCTGATGCGCTGGAAATCAAACCGGAAGATATCGTTCATTTCACCCGGCTGGTGCGCGAAGAGAATGCGCTCTTCGGTGTGCATCATTATCGGGATTATCATTTTCTGCTCACGTTGAGCGATCGGGTCGGACATTTTGGCCTCGAACATCACGAATCCAGCGATGATCGCACGGCGGAAGATTTTTTAACGAATCCCGACACGCGTTTGATGGGCGCCAGCCTTCTGCCACATGAAATGGTTCATTCATGGAATGGGAAATTCCGTCGTCCTGCCGGTCTGGCCACGCCAGATTATCAACAGCCGATGGAAGATGAATTATTGTGGGTTTATGAAGGGCTGACAGATTATTACGGTGAAGTTCTGGCGGCGCGCAGCGGTCTGCAATCCAGCACCAATTTTTGTGAAGTCATTGCCCTTAAAGCGGCCATGCTGGACCATCGTGCTGGCCGTGAATGGCGTTCACTGGCGGATACCGCAATTTCCGCATCAATTCTTTATAACTCCCCGGGCAGCAACGTCAGTCGTCGTCGTCGCGTGGATTTCTATCCGGAAGGTGATCTGATCTGGTTGGAAGTGGATACCATTATCCGCAAACAAACCCACGGCGAAAAATCACTCGATGATTTCTGCAAAAAATTTCATGGCCGTGGAAATAGCCTGCCGAAGGTCATTCCTTATGGTTATCAGGATGTGGTGGCCGGATTGACGGCCATTGCGCCTTACGACTGGAACGCGTTCCTGCAACAACGTGTCTACAGCATCACCCTGCATGCGCCGCTGGGAGGAATTGAAAATGGCGGCTGGCGGCTGACGTATACGAACGAACTTCCCGCCTTGCTCAAGTTGCAAGAAGGCCAGCATAAATCCACAGACTTGAGTTATTCATTGGGCTTCTCCCTCGGCACGGATGGCACGCTGGGTGATGTCCTGCCTGGCTCACCGGCGGATCAAGGCGGGCTGGCCGCCGGCATGAAACTCGTCGCTGTGAACACGCGTGCGTGGACTACTGGTAATCTGCGCGCGGCCGTAAAAAACGCCGCAACCAACAGCGCTCCGATTGAATTGCTGGTTCAGAACGGTGATTATTATAAAACCTGCCAGATCGATTATCATGAGGGCGAAAAATATCCGATCCTTGAACGCGTCCAGACCAAGCCAGATTTGTTGGCGGAAATCTTGAAGCCACACGCTCTTGGAAAAGACTGAAGCGTAAAAGTATTTTGTTTTGAGCGGCTTTTGTTAGATTCATTTTGGCATGAATGATCCCATCATCAACCCGGCGGATTTGCCAGTGGATGCGCTGGTGATGCAGGAAATACAGGTATTGCTCGCGGAAAAGCGCACGTCGCTTTCGACCTTGCGTACCGGTATCGCCATTTTCGCCCTCCCGTTGTCGGTTTTGAGCGTGCTCATCGCCACCTCGAAATTTTATCAAATCGAGAAAGTGATCTACTGGTTGGTGCCGCTGTTGCTGCTCAATCTCGGCCTGATTGTGCTCGGTATTTATCTCATCGTGCGGGCGATTCGGCACATCCGGCATTACGAGAAAACGATTGAACAGTTTAAAAAGCGCCATCATCGACTCACTGATTTGTTGGGTTAAAATGTTGCATGACAACCTTGCTTATCGCCACCCGCAACGCGCATAAAGTCGGAGAGATCCGTGCCATTCTCGGCCACGCCTTTCAATTTTTGACGCTCAATGATTTCCCGGCGGCGCCCAAAGTCATTGAAGATGCGGAAACGTTCGCCGGTAACGCGATGAAGAAAGCCGTTGAACTGGCGAAATGGCTGGCGGCGGACCAGTCGAAATTAAAAGTTCAAGGTTTGTGTCCGGACTTCATCCTGGCCGACGATTCTGGTCTGGAAGTGGATGCCTTGAACGGTGCGCCCGGCGTTCATTCCGCCCGTTTTGCCGCGCTGGATCAGAATGAGAATTCGCCGGATGCTGACAATAACGTCAAATTGCTGCGGCTGCTAAAAAATGTTCCCGCCGAAAAACGCACCGCCCGTTTTCGTTGCGTTATTGCTCTGGCTCCGTTGCCTGACTCAAAAAACGAAAATGCTTCCCCGGTTTGTTACGCAGACGAAGGGGAGTGGTCAGGGCAACAATTCGCCGGGGCTTGCGAAGGCAAAATCATTGCCGAACTCCGTGGTCCTGGCGGTTTTGGCTATGACCCCTTATTCGTGCCGGATGGTTTCACGGCGACCTTTGCCGAACTCGGCGACGGCACAAAAAATCAAATAAGTCATCGCGCCCAAGCCCTGGCAAAATTGGCGGCCTTTTTTGCGGCTAAATGATGCCGCCCCGCCGGTTGGCGGGTGGCAAAATATCACTGTTTCAAACGGAAAAACCGGGTTGAATCCAGTGATTTATTGGTCACGACATTTTCATAACCAACGAGCGCCGGCAAATTAGTGGTGGCCTGCCAATTCATCAGATCGGTGCTGGATTGTAACTGATACGCGGATGCCCAAGCTGGCCAACGAACGAGGTTATTCGTCTGCATCCGGCCAAAATTCAGGGTCGGGGGAACATTGGCGGTAGCAATGACAGTTGTGCTGGCGCCCACCGAGCTTTGGATGGTCACGTAAACGGGATAGTTGCCGGGATGGGGGTAAGTATGCGCGCCTCGGACTTCTTTCCAGCCAGATAGGTTAGTGGTGATTATGCCATGGTTGATGAGGTTGTCGCCCCAGTTGATGATGGTGGTGAAATTGGTCGCGGAACTATCCGGTATCCCATTGGTAAAGGTGGCCAAAAGTTGGTTGGTAAAAGACGTCATGGCCGGGATGGTAAAATTGGTGGCCACAGCAGTGAAGGCGGTATCACCAAAGGTGAACGTATAAGTCTCCTCATCGTAAGGCGGCCAGGCACTGGAGGGATAACCATAGGCAACATACAGGTTCCATTGTGGGTTGGCGCTGACGATAAGGGTGAAACTTAGCGAGCCGACGTAATTGGAATTTGGCACGACGATACATTGCAACTGGCCGTTGATGGGGTTGAAAATCGAATTGGTGCCGTAAGCGGCAGCATTATCATCACCATAATAAGGGAACCAGTAAAGCGCATCACCACTGATGTCTGTGGCGGTGAGCAGATTGGTTAACCGGCTGTTCACAGGTGCGACTACATTCGTGATAATATTGCCGTTGATAAACGGCTGATCATCCTGCGTGTCGGTCACCGTTGCGGCCGTGAAGGAATTGGTTGTCCGCCCGCCTGCGCCGTCGTCGGCGATCACACTAATTATTCCCGCAACTCCGGCCAGATTGGTGCCGGTCAAAGTAAGGATCGTGTCGGTAGTGTCTGGTACAAATGATGCCTGCGTGATGATCACATCCGCCCGCGGCCGGCTGTTAGTGTCGGCTGGAGTATTGAGGACATTGGTTAACACATTAAAGCCACGCAACAACTGGCCGAACAGGGTGTATCCAAAATCCAAAAATCTCTGCGGCCCGGCCGTGATGAAAAATTGCGAGCCATCCGTGTCTTTGCCGCTGTTGGCCAATGCCAGTTGGCCGTTGCCGCTGAAAATAGCGCTGGCATTGAATTCGTCATCGTAGTTAAAACTGGGGCCACCCAGGCCGTTTGTGCCTGGATCGCCGCCTTGGATGACAAATCCGGGAACCACCCGGTGAAAGATTGTGTTCGTTGTATAAAAACCTGCCTGGGTTAATCCTTGGATCACATTCACTGTGACCGGCGCGACGTCGCGGAACAGCATAAACGTCAGATCGCCAACATTTGTCACGCTGGTAGTGCCGCCGTGGAATGGGGTTAAAAACGCGCCTGGGGCATTGCTGGGTGCGGCCTGGACCACGGACATTTTCCAGAACGAGTTGTTGGTGTTGACCATCACGGTAATGCGGTTTGTGCTGCTACTGGCGGTAAAGGCCAAAGGCCGCCCATTCGGTGAAGTCGCCGTAATCGGAATGATCAGTGATTTGCCGGCAGGAATGGTGGCATTATTGATCGGGTCAATGACGGGGGTAGCTAGCAGGGGAAACGCAAACGCGAGGAATAGCCAGACAGCGTTTAAAATTTTCCCCCGATTCATAAAATCTTGCGTATGGATATTCGGGCTGCTTACTTCAACAAACTGTTGATTTGCAGCTTTTTTCGCAACCGGCCATTATCGGCGCACATGGCGTAACGATATTTTCCGGGCGCGGGTGGTGCATAAAATTCGCCCCCGGCACATTCAACCAGCAGGCTGCCGGCAGCGACGTCCCACAGATTGATGCGGCGTTCGATATAGGCATCGAGCCGGCCGCTGGCGACATAGGCTAGTTCCAGTGCGGCGGACCCCATGATGCGGATTTTTTTGACCCGGCGTGCCAGACGATTCACGTGCGGCATGCTCTTGTCTAAATTTTCCTTCCTTTTGGAAAAACCAATGGCAATGACGGCGTCACGTAATTGCGACCGGTCACTCACGCGGATGACTTTGCCGTTCAGCTTCGCCTGACCGCCCCGGGTGGCCGTCCACAATTCATCGGTGAAAGGATCGTAAATCACACCGATCAAGGATTTGAAGCTTGCCTCCCTGGTCTTTGGGGGCGGTGGCTGGCTTTGAACTTCCAGCGCGATCGAAACACAGGCATGCGGGATGCCGAAAAAGTAATTCACCGTGCCGTCAATGGGATCCACCACCCAACGATATTTGGCGTTCATGTCGCCGGAAATACCCTCTTCGCCGAGCAGGGGAATTTCAGGAAAGGTGGCGCGCAGCATCTTTTCGATCAATTTTTGACAGCGCACGTCTAATTCCAATTTGATGTCATGCGCTTCGGCAGAGTTCACGCGCTTGGGTTTATGCCAGTTGGCATGCATGACCTTTCCGGCGGCCCGGGCGGCGGTCACGGCGGCGGTCAAAGCGGCTTGGGGAGAAACAGTTTTCATCGGTCAATTTCAGGGAATGACTTCACTGCGCGCTTTTAGTTGTTCGGCCTGTGCGTGGCGTTTTTCGTCGAGGAGATTTTTTCCGGCAGCCTCGATAACATGCAATAAATCCGCCGCTTCGAGCAGGCGGGGGGCGCTGACATAGCTGGCGCCGGCTGCGTAAAGGGCCGGGACGTCCGACAATAATTCCGCGTGCACGATGATTTTGGCGTCGGGATTCAATTCGCGCAACTGCCGGAGCAGTTTCAAATTATTTGCGCCCTTGAGCACGATATTGGGCAGCGAACAGATGATGATTTCGACGTGTGAAACTCCGGCATGGTGGAGCACATCCCGTTGGGTGATATCGCCGTAGGCCACCCGTACACCGCGCTGGCGCAGGCGTTCGTTCACGATCGGATTGAAATCCACGACGATTATCTCCGAGAGCAACGCCGGTTGTTCGCGTTGGATTTCGGCGATGAGCGAGCTCGCCGTCCACGAAAAACCTAGTAGACAGATGCGTTTGGCACGTTCGCTTTCCTTGGTGAAGAAAACCGTGTCGAGGTCGCGCATGCGCAACCGGTTCAACCAGGGTGTGGTTTTTTGCAGGATGAAATTATTGCCGAGGATCCCGTAGGTCGAACCTACCGCCAGAAAGGCAAAGGAAAAGGCGGCGATGCCAATGGTGTCATCCGAGACGTCTCCACTATTTTTTCCCAAGGTGAGCAGTACGAGGGAAAGTTCGCTGAGCTGGCAAAGGTTGATTGCCGGCAATAAACTGACGCGATAACCTTGCTTCATCGAATAAAGCACCGGAAAAACCGTGATCAGACGGCTGCCGATCAAAAAGAGCGAGACAAAGAACATCCAGAAAATATAACTCCAGGTCGGCATGGGCGTGGCCATGCCGAGTGAAACGAAAAATAACGTCACAAAAAAATCACGCAAACTGGTGACGCGAGCGACCACGTCCAGCGTGTAGGGAAACGTGGAGATCATCACCCCGGCAAAGAGTGCGCCCATGGCCGGTGAGAGGTGCAGGTAATCCGCAAAACCGGCCAGGGCGAAGCACCATGCCAACGCGCCGACGAGGACCAATTCTGGCAGGCGGGCGACCAATCGGAAAATGGGGGGCAAGACAAAGCGGCTCGCCAGAAACCCCACTGACAGCAGCACGATCACATTGAAAAAAGCATGTAACAACGGCTGCAACGCGGGGTTTTTCAGGTTCGGCTGCACGGCGAGAAATAGGATCGTGGCGATATCTTGCAACACCAGGATGCCCAGCGTGATGCGGCCCGCGAGGGTCTCCAGTTCGCGCTTGTCGTAAAGAATTTTGACGATGATGACCGTACTGCTCATCGCGGCCGCGACAGCAAGATATAGCGCTTCCAGTCGGGTTTGCGCTGGCCCGAAGAAATTGAAGACCAGCCAGCCGAGCAGAACGCAACCGATGATTTGTGCCAGCGCCGTAAAGGTGATGACCTTGCCTGCACTCAGCATTTTCTTCAAATCAATCTCCAGCCCGATCATGAACAGCAGCAATGAGAGGCCGATCTCAGAAATGGTTTTAATGGATTCCGTATTCGTGATCAGCGCCGAACCGTTGGGGCCAAGCGGCAATCCATGGGGACCGATGGCGAAGCCAGCCACCAGATAGGCGAGCAATAAGGGCTGGCGGGCAAGCTGCGACACGACCGCGACAACCCACGCGGCAATGATGCAGATGGCAATATCTGTGGCCAGCCCATGTTCCATGCGCAGAAAAACTAAACGAGCAGATTAATTATGAAAGCAGGAATTCAGGAAAAATTTCCGTTATTTCCCCGGCTTAAGTTGCCCTGGCCCATTCGTGACACCCGATACAATCTGTTTTTCGGTCAGCCAGTCAAAATTTGAGTTCAAGCGGAACGTTGTCCACGGCAATGGCGTGCCATCGGTGCCGCCGGATAAATCGAGATGCTGACTGGCAAATTGCCCGGCAGCCTGCGGATCTCGCACGGCCCAATTTTTGAACAAACCAGTCATCACCAACTTGCGCCAGTCACCTTCCGGCAGGGTGGCGATTAGGCGCAGCGCTTGGGAAACATCTGTTTTTGCCAGTTCACTGATAAAGGCCGTCAGTGTCTGGTTCTTAGTCCCGGAGCCCGGTTGGGATTTCACCCAGTCCCAAGCGGCATTCGGATGTTCATTCACCCAGACCTGCATGATGGTGTATAGAATGGTATTTGCCTGATCATGGTCGGGCAGTTGTTGCCGCAAAGTGATCGCTTGAACGGGATCGTTGGTGGCCCAGCGTTGGAACAGCAGTTGATAAATCTGTTCGTCGGGTGCCGGTTTCAAACCGTTCAGCCGGGTCAACGTATCTTGCGGATTATTAGCGGCCAGCACCGGCATGATTTTCTCAAAAGCGCGTTTCCGGGAGTCGGCATCTGGCAACTGGCTAACCCAGTTGAAAGCGCCTGATAAGTCGGTCTTCATCCAATTATCCAATACGGCGAGTTGGAAGTAGAGAGGGGAATCATTGGAGCCCTCGTCGTTCACAATTTTCCCTTCGATGGTGCTGGCGTTGGTCATCGCTGAGGTCGGATTCATCCAGCCCAACCGGATCAATAACCATTTTTGAAAATGGCTGCGCTGTTGATCATTCAGAAGGATTGCGGATGCCGTCAGTGCATCGGGGATTTCTGATTGCGGAATCCAGGTTGCCAGCTGGTCGAGGCTGCGTGCTTGGTCGGTTCCTCCAAGGTTCTGTAATACCTGGCGAACCCGTTCTGAATCCAACCCGCCGAGGCTGGGATCGAATTTCCCGGTCGCGGCGGTTGCCAGTCTGGCTTCGGCTTGACTGGCAACTTTGCGTTGGCGGGCGGCGAGGTCGGCGGCAACGCCGGCACTCAGGAGAGCCAGTACCGCCAGCAGTGCTAAAACTTTGGTGAGCCGGCGCGACTGCCGGTTTTTATCTTCGAGGCTCTGAGCGCGATTTTGCGCGGCTTCAATCTGGCCTTGAACGTCCCGGGTCCGGTTTTCAATCTCCAGGATTTTGCCGTGAGCTGCTTGAGCTTTTTGCTGTGACTCCAAAAGCTGGTTTTGCGTGGTGCTAACTTGCTGGCGGGTTTCCGCAAGTTGATTTTCAACAGTCCGGGCCTGGTTTTGAAATTCCTGAATCTGGCTTTGCGCGGCGAGAAACTTGTTCTGGGCTTCTTGCTGAGCTGCTTCCAGCTGGCTCTGAATGTTCTGCAACTCACGCACTTGATTGCGCGCTTCGGCAAATTGATTCTGTGCTTCCTGCGCCAGATTTTGTGCGGCCAACGCTTTATTTTCGTCAGCCAGTGCCTGGTTGCGAACTGTTTCCAACTGGGTTTGCAGATCCTGAATTTTATTCTGCAAATCCAATGATTGATTCTGGGCGGTGCGCGCTTGTTCCCGCGCCTCGAGAACTTGTTGTTGCGCTTCTGAAAGTTTGTCCTGTGCTTCCTGAGTCTGCTGCTGGATTTCTTCCGGTTGGCTGGGCGGATTCTGGGTTTCGGGCGGGTGATTCCGGATCGCCTCAAGCTGATTCTGCGCTTCTTGCGCCAG
>DASYEY010000190.1:0-56893 GCA_036498725.1 Verrucomicrobiia bacterium
AACGCCGGCTATTCATCCATGTTTTATCTATGACTTAAAATCTTTTCAACCCGCGCCACATCTTCCGGCAAATCCACGCCGATGCTGTCGTAATCCACTTTCACGACCGCAATGCCGAGGCCATTTTCCAACGCGCGCAACTGTTCCAGTTTTTCCGCATCTTCCAGCGGCGACACCGGGAATTTCACCAAGCGCAGCAACGTCTCGCGCCGGTAACCGTAAATACCAAGATGCTTCAAAAAAGGAAACGCCGCCAACTGCTCGTTCAACGGACGGCTGGCGGCCTCGCGCAGATACGGAATCGTGCGCCGGGAAAAATATAACGCGCGACCAGCCGCGTTGACAACGACTTTTACGACGTTCGGATTGTCCAGCTCGGAAAGGTTTTTAATGGGCGTCGCGGCGGTGGACATTTCGTTCTGCGCCAATGCGTTTGCCACTGCGTCAATCACGTTCGGATCAATCAACGGTTCGTCGCCCTGGATATTCACCACCCCGTCGGCGTCGCAACGTTCGCAGACTTCCGCGATGCGGTCGCTGCCGCTCGGATGGTCGGGTTGTGTCATCTCCACGCGGCAGAAATTCTGGGCCACTTCCCAGATGCGCGTATCGTCTGTGGCAACAATGACTTCAGCGAGCGATTTCGCGCGCTGACATTGCTCAACAACGTGCTGGATGAGAGGCTTGCCCGCGATGAGCGCGAGCGGTTTTCCGGGAAACCGCGTCGAAGCAAACCGCGCGGGAATGATGCCGATGATTTTCACGCAGGCAATTTAGCCACACTTTGAACCTGCATCGCAAGTGTGAGTATGGCTGGCTTCAATGCCTGGCCGCATGGACAGACGGCTTTTTCACGTACGGACTGCAAAGCGGATCGCCGATGACCACATCTTCCCAACCCACAAAATGTGAAGCGGCATAAAAGCTTTCTGCGAGGGTATAACCGGCAGTATAGCGGTCAAAAACGATGGTCGGCGAGGCGATTGCCTGTAACAGCGGTTCGTCGGTGTAACCTTGGGCGCCGGTTAATCCATGTGCGATGAGGTCGGTCATCAACGATTGTCCGCCCGTCGTGGGCAGAAATGTCCGCAGGCTGGTTGATACCGCCGTGTCCGACAATGCACCCGGCGCAAAATAAAGCGAGAGATAAGCATTCGTTGAATAGAAATCATTGCTCTCCCAGGAACGTTTATCGTTGCTGCCCCACGAGAAATACCCCAGCAGATTGGAGCGGCTGCCGATGAACTTGGTGGTCAAATCCAGTTCCACCGGGATGTCGCGATTCGTCAGCACCTCGTAAGCGTGACGCATATCCGCATTGAACTCGCTGTAAGCCGATTCCGCCGGGATATTTGTGCTGGTGATCGGTCCGGGCTGCGTGGCTTTATCGCCCAAGCCAAAAATGGGCTCTACATCCAGCAAGACTTTTCCTTGAGTCAAAATTTGGGCGTTGTTTTGCTCGGCCTCCAGCGCCCGGCTGGTTAAGGCCTTCGCATCAGCGACAGTATAACCATCCAGCCGCGTCACCAAATAACCGCCGAATTTAACATGGGAAAAAGGTTCGCGCACATTCCAATAGCGATTGGAATAGGCACAGCCGATCGCCCCCGAACCTGCGATATCAATTTTCATCACGCCGGGCAGCCCAGCATAGCCCAAGGCTGCCAAGGTGCTGTCCACGGACGGATGCCCGCGAATACTTGCCGGTTCCCGGCTGTGTTCGTCACAACTGCCCATGGCTGAACCGGTGATTCGGATGGGGATTCCCTTGGTCAATACGATAAAATCAATATTCGTGTGCGTTGCCAGATAAGTTTGAATCGGGCTTTCGATGGCTCGCGTGTAATCAGCCAGAGCGATGGTTTCGTTTTTTGCGCTCACCGCCGAATCCTGACATTGAATCGGCAGGATGTTCTCAATCCTGCGCTTACTCGCATAATCAGCCGCAATTTCACGGGAGGCTGGACTGTTCGTATTGACTACCAGTAATACCTGATCCGGGCTACGCTTTTTGACCGTCATCTCACCGGAATAAACGACTGGCGGAAACAGGCAGAAAAAAGATAGCAGAAGGAAAAATTGTAAAGAACTCACTTTATAAATGGCAGGGCAAGGCTGCCGCTTTACCCATTGATGAGGCTGACAGATGTTGCCGATGGTTTTCATGGAGTTAAAGCGTGTACCGAAGCAAGCAGTGACTGTTCTGAAAGGATCACGTGAGTTCTTTTGAACGAAATCGCCACCAAGCCAGCAGCAACATGATGATCACAAAATCTGCCGCATATAGGCTCAAGAAAACGACATCTTTAAAATGAATAAAACTGCCTTCCAACACCTGAAAAAACACGTTGAAATCCTTATAGCTTGGCAGGATATAATAGAGCGGATTATTCAATGAATAAAAACCGTTGCCCGCAAAGTAAGCCAGTACGGCGGCAATCAAGGGATGCATAAAAAGCGAGAGCAGCATGGCCAGAGAACCTAGCATGAGTTGTTCGCAGAACATCAACCATGGCGACCATTTGATGGCGGGACTTAACTCCACATTTTGCGTCTGGGAAAAGATAAAAAATGCCAGCCCGGAGACCAGGGCATAGCCCGCCATAACCGCCACCCCACCCAGATATTTGCCGAGCAGGAATTGGATGCGCGAAACCGGCTTGGAAAGCGTCAGGCGGATGGTGCCTTTGCGGATTTCTGAGGCAACTGCGGTGCTAAAAATAAATAAGGCCACCAAGCTGCCGCCAAACGAAGTGATCCCATAAAACCCAGCCTGCATCGTAGAAGATGCGCGGTCCATCTGCTCACGAAATTTCCGCTGCTCCACCATGTTTGTCCGGGCGCTCCCAGTGAACGCATTGGTGATTACCTGATCATCTGAAAATGATTCAGAGATATTTTTACGGGCATTCGACAAAGTGATTGAAAAAAAGACAGTCAGGGCGAGCGATGCCACCATCAGGCCGAGCAACAGGCGTTGATGCAATAACGCGCGGATACTATCCGTGGCGATAAGAAAAATAATCTTCATGTTAATTTGGGCGGCGGGGTGATGGCGGAAAAGAAAATTGCCTCCAATGATTCCGCCTCATTTTCCTGGCGAACGACTTCGACCTGATATTGATGCAACAATTCCTGAACCGTTTGCCGGAAAACTTGATCCGGGCAGTTAATGGTTATCTGCCCCCGGGCAAAAACCACTTCCACGGCCATGGTCACCAATACGTCCAACACCGGTGACGGCAGATTTTTAACAAACAACTTCGAACCTTTTCCGGCTGATAATTCCTGCAAGGTGCCAACCCGTTTGAGTTCACCGTTCTGGAGGATGGCCACCCGATCACAAATGGATTCGACCTCCGACAAGATGTGGGAGCTGATAAAAATCGTCTTGCCCCGCCGTTTCAACTCCACCAGGACGTCGCGAAACTCCTTTCGACCAACTGGATCAAGACTGGCGGTCGGTTCGTCCAAAATCAACAAATCCGGGTCATGCAACATCGCTTGCGCAAAACCAAGTCGTTGCGCCATGCCTTTCGAATATTTGGATACGCGCTTTTCAGCCGCCTCCTCCAAATTCATGAGCTTCAATAATTCAACGACCCGGGCGTTGCGGGTGGACGCCGGGACGCCGCAGAGTCCGGCATAAAAATGCAGTAACGCCCGCCCCGAATAGTAGTCGTGCAGATTGACCGACTCCGGCAAATATCCGAGCCGTTGATGAACTTTTGTCTCAGTGACCGGCTGATCAAACAGATAAGCGGTTCCGCTGGTGGGCCGCAGCAGATTGAGCAGTAAATGAATCGTACTGGTTTTACCGGCGCCATTTGGTCCCAGAAAACCAAAAATCTCGCCTTCCTTGACTTCCAGATTTAGCATCCGCACGGCGGTGGTTTCATTCCGGTTCGAACCCTGGCTGTAAGTCTTGCAAAGATTTTCGGTGCGAATTGCAGTCATGAAATTATTCTTTGGTTAGTTTCTCCACCAATTGCGACAGGGCGTCGTCGTTCTCGGAATACCCCACTGACAGCCATTGCACTACGCCCGTTTTATCAATCACGATCATCGTCGGAATCGCCTGAACGCCATATTTGTTGCCGACGCCTTGATCCTGATCTAATACCACGTGAAAGGTATATTTTTGGCGGGTAATGAAATGGCTGACTTGATCCGCTGCCTCACCTTGGTTGACGCTAAGAATTTCCAGGCCTTTGTCTTTGAACTTATCCGCCAATTCCTGCAACCCGGGCATGGCCATGCGGCACGGTCCGCACCAAGTCGCCCAAAAATCCATCAGCACGACCTTCTGCCCCTTATATGAACTCAAGATGACCGGATGACCGGATAAATCCTGCAGGGTAAAATCCGGTGCGGGCTGGCCAACCTTGAGACTTCCCATTTCTTGCACGGATCCCCGGCTGGGATGATGCATGGCAAACTTTACCTGATATTGGATAGCTATGCTGCCGACCGCAAATAATAACGCTCCGATAATCCAAAAGGCTTTGGTTGATCTCATAGCTATTAACAAGATTTTAGCCCTCCATTAGGTGCTTGGCGAGGATTCTCGCTTATTTAAAACCGTTTTAATCAGCCCTGCCCCGCCCTATTGCCTTTTATCTCGCGGTTGTTATGCTGTTCCTCTTAATTAAATATGAAAAGGAACGAAAAAACTCCCACGGATCCCGAACTGACACGGCGTATCCAAGAACTCATCCAGTTCAAAGGCGGCGGATTCAACGAACATGAAGTCGCCGACATCATTGAAAATGGACTTAAACTGTTGACGGACGTCAAAGATACCGGCGACGTGCGCGTCATCCAGACGGCCATCCGCGAATTGCGCTACTCTTTCCGGTTGTTTGCCCCGTATGCCGGAAAGCGCAAGGTCTCCATCTTCGGCTCCGCCCGAACCAAACCGGAAATGATCGAGTATCAACAAGCGGTTGAATTCGGTAAAAAAATCGTGCAGGCCGGATTCATGGTCATCACCGGCGCCGGCCCCGGCATCATGCAGGCGGGCCACGAAGGAGCGACCCCTGAACATAGCTTCGGCGTAAACATTCGCCTGCCTTGGGAACAAAGCGCGAATCCGGTCATCGCCGAGGACAAGAAGCTCATCACGTTTAAATATTTCTTCACGCGGAAATTGATTTTCATCAGGCACTCAGACGCGATCGTGTTGTTTCCCGGCGGTTTCGGCACGCTGGATGAAGGTTACGAAGCCATCACGCTCATGCAAACCGGCAAGGCGCAGCTCATGCCGCTCGTGTTGGTGGAGAAACCCGGCGGGACGTATTGGAAAACCTGGGACATCCATATCCGCGAAGAATTGCTGCGGGCGAAATTGATTTCGCCCGATGACTTGAGCTTGTATCGCATCACGGACAGCACGGATGAAGCGGTGAAAATCATCAAGCGTTTCTATCGCAACTTCCATTCCACACGCTTTGTGAAGGATCAACTCGTCGTCCGGCTGAAACATGCGCCGACGGAAACGGCCATCGCCGCGATGAACGAAGATTTTTCCGACATCGTTGTGGAAGGCAAAATCCAAAATATCCCGGCGACTCCGGAGGAAGTCGAAGCCAATGAACATCTTGGATTGAAACGCATCGCCTTCAATTTTAACCGTCGCGATTACGGCCGCCTACGGCAGTTGATTGACGTTTTGAACGGACTATAAGACCGTGTCTGAAAGTAGGCCGAGGCTAAATCGTCCTCGTGCTCATCGTCATCCTCGTCCTCGCTCTCTGGGAGGAATTCGAGGAGGCTGACGAAAGCGACGATGAGGCTGAGACTGAAATTAATTTTTAAGACAGTCTGTAAGTCCGCGTCACTTTAAGTGATCCCACTTCAGAAAGGATGAAGCCATGGCTTCATCCTTTCTTTTTGTAGATGTCCTCCGGCTTTTGCAGTTGCGGTTCGGTGATCTTGAACGTTTCACCCTGACCTTCGACGGAACGGAAAAAGCAGGATTGATAACCTTCGTGGCACGCGGCGCCTACCTGCTCGACCTGGATGAGCAGCACGTCGCCATCGCAATCAAATGCGATGTCTTTGACCGTTTGCGTGTGGCCGCTTTCTTCGCCCTTCATCCAGAATTTTTTGCGTGAACGGCTCCAAAAATGCGTCTTGCCCGTGGCGATGGTGCTCTCGAGCGACGCGCGGTTCATCCACGCGAACATCATGACCCGCCCGGTTTTGTGCTCCTGAATGATGGCTGGAATCAAACCATTGGCGTCAAATTTCAACTGGTCATAGAAACTCATAATCCAATGATTTCATCACAAAAACGTCCTGATAAGAAGCGGAAAATATCGGCAGGGAGCAATGTTTCATTCCAAATCTGGTGGGGACGAGACTCTGTCGAGCCCTAATATTTTTGAACTTCACCGCAGTGTCGCAGAACCGCCGAGAAAGAAAACTAACCACTAAGACACCAAGGCACGAAGCCTTAAAACTGAAGCCTTGTCGCGTGATACTGCAATTAACTGATCTAGCTGATCTTGTAGGACGACGTGACGAGTCTCAAATTGAAAAAATACGAAAACACGAGGACGAGCATGACGATGAGGACGAGGATGAGAATATCACCTGTCGATCTTTGGTTTCTGCCCACTCCACACTTCCAAACATCATTGCGGTTTTTCCGTACGCAAGACCGGCGGCGCGATCATCAGGCCCGAACCATTTGGTAGTTCCACTGCGGGATTCGACATGGGATTGATCGGAGTTCGCAGGGCATTTGTCGGCACAACGACCCGATTGGTCACGGCAATTTCAGGTGTTTCCGGCGGCGGATTTTCATGGTCAGCCAGGCTGCGTTCCTGTTGTTTTCGCATCAAGGCAAAGTCCGTATTGGTCACCGCGTTGAGGGTCGTTTGCGCGTCGTCATAAAATCCGGCGGCAATCTTCACGCGTGCCAGATGGATGAGTACGCCCTGGCGTTCGTTTTCGTTGTGCGCGAGGTTTAGTGAATTCGTCCACGCCAGCAATGCGTCGTTTGTACGCAACGGTTTGATCCCGTAATAACTCATCGCGTAATCGCATGAGAGCAGGAAATCTTCCGGTGCGAGCTTCATGGCCTGTTTATAAAGCCCCAGCGCCTTGTCAAAGGTTTGCTGCTCATTCAAGTGATAAAACGACTTCACATCCGTGCGATACAGATAAACCGTCGTCGCAAAATTCTGATAATACACCGGCTCATTCGGGTTCAACCGGATGGCCTCCGCGTAATAGACAAAGGCGTTCGTGAGCGGACCATGCTCGCCGTAATAATTCGCCAGGTTATTCCAGACCGCCGGATTCTTCGGATCCAGCTGCTTCGAATTTTCATACTGCACTTGCGCGCCGTCCTCGTCGCCGATGTCATTCAAGAAACTGCCGTAGGCCAGATAACCGTGCGCGTTGTCCGGATGATTGCGGAGAAAATGTTGATACTGCGACTTCACCTCATCGAACCGCGTCATGATGCGTTCGTGAAAAGCGGCCCGGGCAATGGCATTGGTGGGTGAAATCGTATTCGTGCTCATCCAGGCACTGACATCCGCCTGCGCCGCATCATCCGACATCATCACCAAGCGCAATTCGTTTTCCGTCGGATCATTCTTCTCGACCGGCACCACGATGCCGGTCTGTTGTTGGATGACATTACTGATGGCCTGCGGCTGGTTTGTCGCCAGCACTGCGCTCAAAAGTCCGATCGCCAGATCACTCATGTGGTTACCCTAACACTTTGCCAATTTGCGGAGAAAGCTCCAAATTCCACAATCATCCGCCAGCGCGGCAGATCAGTTTAAACCAGCACTTTGGCGGACGCGAAAACCATTATGATTTGGCATCAACACCAGCCTGACCATCTTGATTTTTATAAAAATCGCGAACCGGCATCCATAGCCACCCAAACTTTTTAATTTTCAATCTGCGTAATCCGCGTAACCTGCGGGCGCAATCTCAATGAAAATTCTCGTCATCGGTTCGGGCGGACGCGAACACGCCCTCGTCTGGAAACTCGCACAATCGCCACATGCTACACAAATGTGGTGTGCGCCCGGCAATGCCGGCATCGCGCAAGAACGGCTGGCAAACCAATTGACTCCTAATCAATTGGTTGAGTGCGTGAACATTTCCGCTGAAGATTTGCCCAAGCTGCTGGCCTTCGCGCAGGAAAAGCACGTGGATTTCACCGTCGTTGGCCCGGACAACCCGCTCGCCCTCGGCATTGTGGATCTGTTTCAGCAACATGGCCTGAAGATTTGGGGCGTGAACCAGAAAGCGTCACAGTTTGAGGCGTCGAAAGTTTTCTCGCAAAAGTTCATGGAGAAATACGGTATCCCGACCGCTGCCGCCGGAACGTTTTCCGAAGCCGGTCCAGCCAAGGCCTTCGCGGCTACTCTGGGCGGCAAATGCGTCGTGAAAGCCGACGGCCTCGCGCTCGGTAAAGGCGTGTTGATTTGCACAAACCAACCCGAAGCCGAACGTGCAGTGGACGAGATCATGGTGAGCAAAGCATTCGGCGCCGCCGGCGCAAACGTCGTCATCCAGGAATTTCTCGAAGGTATCGAAGTTTCCCTGCACGCATTGTGCGATGGCACGACGGCAAAAATTTTTCCCACGTCCCAAGATCATAAACGTGCGCTCGACCATGACGAAGGCCTGAACACCGGTGGCATGGGCACGTATTCACCCACGCCGTTCTTGAACGACACTCAACTGGCCGACGTTGCCCGGTGCGTGCTGGAACCGTTCATGCGCGGCTGCGTGGCGGAAGGCATTGATTATCGCGGCTTGCTCTATCCCGGCGTGATGTTGACAAAGAACGGCCCGAAGATTTTGGAATTCAACGCCCGCTTCGGTGATCCCGAGACGCAGGTTTATCTCACACGCCTCGAAAACGACCTGGTCGAATTGCTCGACGCCAGTACCAGCGGCACGTTGGGTAAAATCGAAGTGAAATGGAATCCGCTCGCGAGCGTTTGTGTTGTGATGGCCAGCGGTGGTTATCCCGGAAATTATCCGAAGGAAAAAATTATCACCGGCCTCGATGCGGCCAATGCGTTACCGCAGACCAAAGTTTTCCATGCTGGCACCGCCTTGAAAGACGGCCAGATTGTGACCAATGGCGGTCGTGTTCTCGGCGTCACCGCACTGGGCAAAGATTTGAAATCTGCCCAAGCCGCCGCTTACGCCGCCGTGGAGAAAATCCATTTCGAAGGTGCCCATTTCCGTCACGATATCGCAGCCAAGGCGTTTTGAAGTGATTTAAGCCGATGGGCGGTTTGATTCCCTCGCCCCGCTAAACGGGGAGAGGGTCAGGGTGAGGGGTTTATTTTCTTTCCCCAGCTCAACCTGAAGAACGCAAGGTCAGAACGAGACGTTTTGATTCTTGAAATTTTCGCCTCCTCACCCCTTCCCTCTCCTCCTTTAGGAAGGAGAGGGGGAAACTGCGCTCCGTCAGACCGCCGTGGAGAAAATCCATTTCGAAGGTGCCCATTTCCGCCACGACATCGCCGCCAAGGCATTTTGAAGTGATTTAAACCGATGGGGTTTAGACAGAATTTACAGAATGGACAAAATAAAACGGATGGGTCGGATTTAAATATATTCTGTTTAATTTTGTTAATTCTGTCTAAAAAACTTTCCCGATTTGGTGTCTTAGCGCCTTTGTGGTTCCACGGTTGGATTTCTGGTTTTCCGTCAAAAGATCCACAAATTGATTCATCGCCGGGAGAATCGCACCCGCCTTCCGCGCAAAGACGTGGGTCACAAGGGGCGCTTTCTTGAACGGAACCACAGCCGCCGCCTGCCCCACCACGCGTGCCAGAGACACTGGCAACACTGCGATGCCAGCCCCGGCAGCCACCATCACCGCCACGGCTTGGGCACGTGAAGATTCCAAAACGATGCGAGGTCGAAAACCGGCGTTGCGGTAAAGTTCACGCAGATGATTTGCAAAGGTTGGGGCCGCTTCGCCCGACACAGCAACCAACGCCTCACCTGCCAGTTCGCGCAGAGCGATGGCTGGTCGGGTGGCCAGCCGATGCCCGAACGGAATGAACGCCGCCAACGGTTCCTGACGCCATGGGACAAAAAGGATTCCCGGGGTGCGCTCGCGTGGCTGTAAACCGATGAAACCGCCATCCAATGTTCCTCGATTCAAAGCAGCCAATTGCTCGGTCGGCGCGCAGTCCTGCATCACGAGTTGCACCGACGGATGCCGTTCTCGAAAGCGTCGCAAAACCTCGACCAGTTCAGGACTCAACACTGCGCTAACAAAGCCTAGCCGAAGCCGTCCGGTCTCACCCGAAGCAAACCGCCGCGTGGCTTCACCTGCGCGAAGCAGTTGCGGCAGGATTGTGCGCGTCTCTTCATAAAAGAGTGCCCCGGCTGAAGTGAGTGTAACTTTCCGTCCAGACCGGTTGAATAAAGGAGTGCCAAGTTTTTCTTCCAACGTATGGATATGGCGGGAAAGTGGTGGTTGTGAGAGATGGAGTTTATGTGCGGCGCGAGTGAATGACAGTTCCTCGGCCACGGCCACGAAACATTCCAATTCACGCAAGGAATAATCCATACCGAAATGGTATCATAAACACATTAAAACGGTAATTTTATTGTACGATTACCAACGCTAAGGTGAGACATATGGCCATTAGCGACACCATCAAACGCGGCAGCCTGCGGGCGCCGCATCGTAGTCTCTTGCGAGCAACGGGAGTGATCCAATCCGAAGACGATTGGGATAAACCGTTCATCGCAATTGCGAATTCATTCGTCCAGATCATTCCCGGCCACGCGCATCTTGATGTCGTTGGCCGGAAGGTGCGTGCCGCCGTCCGCGCGGCCGGTGGCGTGCCCTTCGAATTTAATACGATTGGCGTGGACGACGGTATTGCGATGGGACACGGCGGCATGAAATATTCCCTCGCCTCCCGCGAAATCATCGCCGACTCGATTGAAACCATGCTGCGAGCTCATTGTTTTGATGGCGTCGTCTGTATTCCCAACTGCGACAAGATCGTGCCCGGCATGATGATGGGCGCGGCGCGGGTGAATATCCCGACAATGTTCGTCTCCGGTGGACCGATGCGCGCCGGACGCAATCCCGTCACGGGCAAAGCCTTGGATCTGGCCTCTGTTTTCGAAGCGGTGGGACAATTATCGAAGAACACCATCACCGAGACTGAACTCGACCAGATCGAACGCAACGCCTGCCCCACCTGCGGCTCCTGCTCAGGCATGTTCACTGCGAACTCCATGAACTGCTTGTGTGAAGCCTTGGGACTGGCTCTGCCGGGCAATGGCTCGATCCTGGCGACCGATCCGCAACGGGATGCGCTCTTTGAAGCAGCCGGACGGGCGATTGTGGAGCTGGTGCGACGGAATATCCGTCCGTCGGACATCCTGACGCGTGCGGCTTTTGAAAACGCACTTGCACTCGATATGGCGATGGGCGGCTCGTCGAATACCATCTTGCATACATTGGCGGTGGCCCACGAGGCTGGCGTGGACTTGCGCCTGGAAGAAATCAACGCAATCTCCAATCGGGTGCCGCACATTTGCAAAGTGGCGCCCTCAGGTCTTCATCATATGGAAGACATTGACCGGGCGGGCGGGATTTCCGCCATTCTCAAGACGTTGTCAACGCGCCCTGGACTCTTGCACTTGGACACACAAACGGTGAGCGGACGCACCCTCCGGGAAACGCTCGCGACCGCCGAGGTGCGTGATGCCGAAGTGATCCATCCGTTGGAAAATCCGTATTCGCCGCGTGGAGGTCTGGCCATTTTGTTTGGCAATCTAGCGCCGAAAGGTGCCGTTGTGAAAGCGGCGGGGGTCGCGCCTTCGATGATGGTTTTCCGTGGTCCAGCGCGGATTTTTGAATCGGAAGAAGAAGCGCGCATCGGCATTCTCGTCGGCAAGGTGCAGGCTGGGGATGTGGTGGTGATCCGGTACGAAGGTCCGCAAGGGGGACCTGGCATGCAGGAGATGTTGGCGCCCACCGCCGCCCTGGCCGGTCGCGGTCTTGCGGACTCGGTGGCCTTGATCACCGATGGACGTTTCTCAGGAGCGACGCGTGGTGGCGCCATCGGCCATGTCTCGCCGGAGGCAGCGGCAGGCGGCCCCATCGCGCTGATTGAACCCGGCGACGTAATCGAAATTGATATTCCGCAACGACGCCTGACCTTGCAAGTGGATGAAGCTATTTTGCAACAACGCCGCGCCACGTGGCGTCGTCGCCCGAGCAAAGTGAAACACGGCTATCTGGCACGTTACGCCCGTATGGTCACCAGCGCCGATCAAGGCGCCATCCTGCTCACGCCCGAAACGAATTCGGTTACAGATGGTTGAAAAAATTTAATTTAAGGTTTTATGCCGGCGAACCCCGCCCCTCATCCCGGCCTTCTCCCGCAGGAGAAGGAGGGCGATGCGATACGTATTAATTACTCGTTCGTCCACATCATCAACCCAGCGCATGGTGGTTCCTAGACGCGGAAACAATTTCCCCCTCGCCCTTTGGGAAAGGGCCGGGGTGAGGGAGCTTTGCTGGCTGAGTCAAAGTTTCGAAAAACACTCGGTAGCACCGTAGAGAAAATCCATTTTCACAGCGTGCACTTCCATTGCAACCTCGCAGCCAAGACGTTTTGAAGCAGGTCAAACCAAGTACAATTTTGACAGGGTTAACCGGATTATGCAGGACTTTTTTGAAACTGATTTATCCTGTTAATTCTGTAAATCCTGTCTAAAAAACTTTCCTCAATTTTGTGTCTTAGGTGCCACCGGTGTGGGATCCAGCGTGGAAAAATCCAGCTTATAGATGAGCCCGCTATCGTAGCCTACGAGATATAATTCGCCCGCGGCATCTTCGCCAAAAGAAGCAAAACGTGACGGCGAACGTCCGATCTCCAAAATGCTCGTTAATTGCCGGTTTGTTTCGGTGAGGGCCCAGACCCGACCGATCTGAAAATCGCCAAAAATATATTTTCCCCGCATCGCTGGTGCCTTCTGGCCGTGGTATACATACCCGCCCGTCACGCTCACGCCCTCATGATGTGAATAACTGAAGACCGGCGACACATACTGTTCACGCGGACGACGATACTGCTCCGAGAAAGGCGTGAACCCTTCATAAATATTCCAGCCTTCATTCTCACCCGCCCGTACGATTGAAACTTCTTCAAACCGATCCTGCCCCACGTCTCCCACCCATAAATCACCGGTGGCGTGATCGAAACTGAACCGCCACGGCTCGCGCAGACCATACGCCCAAATTTCCGGTAACGCATTGGTGTTGTTCCGAAACGGGTTATCCAGGGGAATTCCGTACTCCCGGCCATCTGCCGGATGATCCACATCCAGTCGCAATATCTTTCCAAGCAATAATTTCAAGTTTTGCGCGTGCCCTTCCGGATCGCGCTGCGGCCCCGAGTCGCCCATGCTGAGGTAGAGGTAACCATCCGGGCCGAAGCCGAGGCACGCGCCGTTATGATCCTGCGTTACGGCCGGGATGCGGATGATTTCACGGCCCGCCTCGCCGGAATCACCCAAAAAGTCCGCCGCGAATCTCCGCTCCACCACCACGCTGTAAATATCATTCCCCACCAGTGTCTGGTACGTGAGATAATATTTCCGGTTTTGCGCAAAGTGCGGATGGAATGCCAGCCCCAGCAAACCCGTGGCGCCGCCGTAACGCACCGTATGGCTCAGATCCATCAGCACGGATTTTTTATCTCCGGTTACCGTTCGTTCCACCAACCAGCTTTTTCCTGCATGCTCCAAAACAACAAATCGGTTGGTAAAACCGGGTACGTCACAAAACCAGACCGGATGCTCAAATTTCAGGTCCGATCCAAAAAATGACCGGAAGGTGATCGATTGGGTTGCCAGCGGAATTTGGGCCGGCATACCCGCATTCTGCGCGGATTGATGCAAAGTCGACAGATAGGCGATCAGGTCCGCAAAATCCTGCGGCGACATCGTGCTCTGCAAGCCCGCTGGCATGAACGAAGTCGGACTCGTGGTAAGCGACTGGATATTGGCCGTGGGGATATGAAAAACTTTTCCATCCCAGCCCATCAGATTCACCCATTCATCCGTGGTTTGTTTGATGATACCCGAATACGACTCGTCATCCTTGGTGGTGATGAGCGTGGTGTCATAGCCGACGTCAATCTCCGCCGACGGTTTCAGAACGGCCCGAATGAGATCTGCGCGAGGAAATTTATCGGCAATGGCAAACAAATCCGGCCCCACCCGACCGCTGCTGCCATCCGTAGTGTGGCACCGAACGCAACCCGCCGCCTGCAAATTCGTGAACACCTGCTGCCCGTGCGCTGCGTCACCCGCCTGCACCATCGCAAATTTTTCATAAGCCACCTCATTGGTAGCCGACCCCGGCACCGGCACCGGCTGCGCCAAGGAGCAAAGACAGCCCACGCCCAAGGCAAAAACAATCCACACGCCGGTCAAAAGTGATTTCATATCGGTTTAATTATTGCGCAAAATTATGTTTGCGGTCCAATACCATGCGCAACTCCTTTCCTGATAAATTGACATCAAAAACTTGTTCTAAAAACCTCGTGCAGGTCTTTGGGAGGAAGGAAGAATGCGTTCCACTTAGTCACTGTGACCATCTTCTATTTGATTGGCGCGCAATTCTGTCATGGCAATCGTGGCGAAATGTTTTGAACGCAAATTTTTGAAATCACTGAGCGGCAATGGGAGTGACTTGGTTCGTTTCAGTTCCATGATGAATCAGATTGCCGGCACGATCAACGAGGTTGGGGGTGATGAGCACAAATATTTGCTGGTTCGTATAACCTGTCTCACGTCCATCGGCCTGAATATAGGTGGCATCGGCGGGAATTTGGCTGCCGTTTAATTTAAGCAGCAAGCTTTGGCCATCCAATAAATTCACTAAATTCGTAGATTGCTCCACGTGAAATTGCGGCGAGACCGTGGGGACATCAATTTTTTGTCCCGTGCTGGAATACGCTGGCGTTGTGTCGGTGGTCGGCGCATATCCCAAAAAATCGGTCACGGAAGGCTGCGCTCGCAGTTCAATGGTGTAGTCATCCGGCAAAACGCGTGGCGTCGCGTCAAAAACCATTCCGGTCTCAACCGTTTCAGTTTGCGGAACCAAGCTGACGCTGCCATTGGTCTCTTGCAGGCATAAGTTGGTCACCACGGAAATTGTTTGCGCCGTTCGCATTTGAATTTGATGCCCGCTGGTTGTGATTACCTCCGGCTCGGCCAAAATCTCAGAAGCGTTGTGCGTTTTCAACGCCTGTAAAATGTTTGAAACGTTTTCACCATTAAGAATGCCAGAGAAGGCATCTTTATCCAAATGGGCACTCAGCAGCTTAAATTCAAACGATGCCTCTTGGGGTATCGCGATAAACCGGGCTTTGATATGGACTTGCGGCACAGGTGCATTCGTGCTCTCATCGGCCATCGTCGCATCCACATTGGGAACCGCACGCGCAGCATCAAGTTGTCGCCGCAAAACACCAACCTCACCGCGTAATTTAAGTAATTCACTAAATTGCAAAGCCGGCAATTTGCTGGCTTCACCAAGGGCGGCGAGCCGGGCCGCGAGCGCCTGATTGTCAGCCTGCAATTTTGCGATCTGTTGTTGCATTGATCCGTTTTGATCATGCAACCTGGCTTGGCTTTGTTGCTGGGCAATCAAGACCACGATGGCGCCGCTTATGACGATAGCGCCGAGGGCCAGTTTTAATTTAGTTGCGGTAGTCATTTTCATAATAGGCAAAACCGTTCCAACAGCTAGTGAAGTATTCGCGATGGTTAAGGCCAATCCAGCCGGTGCGGATTGCACGGCATTGGCGGAAATCAAAATCACCAACCCGCTGGCACCAATCGTGACATTGCGTTTCGAGAAAAATCCCCGCATTTTTTCGACGGCGCGGCTGACGCGTTTTTGAGCGGCATCGTCGGAAAGATTCAACTGTTCACCGACTTCACGCAGGTCTTTGTTCTCAAAATAGCGCAGCAAAATCGCTGTGCGATCGGTCTCATCGAGCGCTGCCAGCGCATCATCCAGCAGCGGTTCAATATGCCTCCAGTCATTGGCGGTCGCATTCATGGTTTGCATCTCAGCAGCGATCTGTTCACGTAATTGGCGGCGGGATTCTTTACGGATGACGTCAATAGCAGTTCGCCGCGTGACGGCATACAGCCAGGCGGTCAAAACCGGCGGCGTTCCCGTAGTCCGATTAAACTTTTCTACGCTACGGGCCAAATCGGTGAAAACGGATTGGGCAACCTCTTCGGCCAGTTGCGGGGCGCGGACCTGGCGCAAGGCGGCGGAATAGACCAGATTCACATGCCGACGAACGATCTCAGCAAAGGCATCCTGCGAATGCGCGTGTGCAAATTGTTTCAGCAAATCCAAATCGTTTGTCATCTTTTGCAATTATATCGCCACCGACCGGCAGAATCCGACAGAAAATCTTTTAGCTTGGGAGCATGTCTTTAGGGCGGTTCAAGAAATCTTGTAGCCCTGTATTGGGGAGATTGCTTCAGCCTAGGTTTCGTCAGGTTTAGTCGCGGAGCGACGCCGGAACTTAGCCAGATACGAAGTGTCTGGTGACGGTAAAATGAAAATTCGTCCTGAAGGGACGACGGAAATGCGCGAGGACAGTCAAGATGTGGACGTTTCCAGCGTCCTTTCAGGACGGAAAAACATTTTGATGACCGCTACCAGCCACTTCGTAGCTGGCTAATATCCGATTGTGCCTTCAGCACAAACATCATTTGAGGTGGAGGGAGAGTTTGGGTTAAACACCTAAAAACTGGTTACAGTTTTATTTAATACGCTCTAAAATGGGTGGAATGGGTTGCGCTGCGACCCATTATGACTGCATCGCAGTCACTTTGTGGCTTGGTTGGTTGCTGGACGTTTCCTGCGCATCGCCTGACGCTGCGCTCGGCAACGACTTTGATCGTAGCGCAGCCAAAGCCACCAGCAGCAGGCCAGAGGGTAATGTCTGGTTTAGGGGTGGCAGCTAAAAAACCGCAGAAACAATAGGAAATCTCTTTCGTCCCTATGGGACTGTGACTTCACCGCGCTACTTCGCCCAGTTGCTCACGGCTTTACTTCGCTTCATTTATGGCGCATTGTAACGCCAGCATGTCACGGTATTTTTTCAACGTTTTATTGGCCGCATCACTCGTTTGCCTCGCGAACAGCTCCGCACACGCGGATGAGCCCAATGACGCAGCCAAATCCAGCATTTTTGATAATAACGTGCTGTACCTGCGGGCCGGTCATATTGATAAAAATTTTGTGCCGGAAATCACGACGCTGGCCATGGCGCCGAAAACGACCAATCAAATCGTCGGCACGATCCTGGATTTACGGTTTGCGGATGGCACCACGGCGGATGCGACCCAGGCAACGGTTGATTACTTTGCCGCCAAAAAATTGCCACTGGCAATCCTGGTCAATGGCGAGACGCGTGGCGCCGCCGAAGAATTGGCCGCCGCCTTGCGGGATGCCCGTATCGGCCTGGTTTTCGGCAGTGCGCCAGCCCATTTGAAGCCGGACATCGCGGTGAACGTTAACGTGGCCGATGAGCAAAAATTTCTGGCCGATCCGTATCTGGTGATCGCGCCCAACACCACCAATTCCCCCACCGACGACAGCACATCGATGACGAATAATAATTTTTCGGCGATGATCGACCATACGAGCGAGGCCGATCTGGTCCGGCAAAAGATCAAGGACGGCGATGAAGATGACAGCACCATGCCGGTCACCCGTCCGGCACCGGCCAAGCCGGTTGTCCGCGATCCAGCGCTGGCCCGGGCCTTGGATTTTTTGAAGGCGCTGGCGGTGTTGGAGCCAAAGCGCGGCTGATCTCGAATGTTGCGCGGCTGATTTCGAATTGACGTTTTTCCTCCGGCAAATCACCTTTCTCGTTCGCGTTTTTGATGAAGACAATTCTTTTTCTGTGCACCGGCAATATTTGCCGCAGTCCGATGGCCGAAGCGCTGTTCCGCCATGCGGTCAAAGGTCGCGGCGATTTCCGCGTCCTGTCGGCGGGCATCGGCGCGATGGACGGCCAGGCGCCGTCGCATTATTCCGTGCTGGCGATGCGCGAACTCGGCATTGAGATCGCCCGTCAACGCAGCCGGATGTTGACGGCGGAACTGGTGCGGTCGGCGGATTATATTTTCGGCATGACGCACGGTCACGTGGATACGGTGAACCTGCTGTACCCGAAGGCCCAGGAGAAAACATTTTTGCTGCGCGAATTTGATGATACACTGGAGCCTTACGAAAAAGACATCAGTGATCCAATCGGCAGTTCGTATCCGGTGTACGTGGAATGCCGCGACCAGATCGAACAGGGTGTCGCCACAATCTTAGCTTTTATGGAACAACAACATATTTTATCCGCCACTCAGAACGAAACTTCCGCCAAGCCGGTCAATTTTGCCATTGGCGCAGATCATGGAGGTTTCGACCTGAAGGAAGCGCTCAAGCAATACCTGCAAGCCCGCGGCCTGACGGTCAAAGATTTCGGCGCCCACACCAAGGATCCGGCGGATGATTATCCGGATTTTGCGCAACCGGCTGCGGAAGCCGTTGCCGATGGCAGCGCGGAATTGGGCCTGCTCTGCTGCACCAGCGGCGTGGGCATCTGCATCACCGCCAACAAATATGCCGGGGTACGCGCTGGCCAGGCCGAAGACGAGGAAGACGCCCGCCTGATGCGCCAGCATAACGGGGCGAATGTCCTGTGCTTGAGCGGCAAAAAAACGTCGCTCGAAGCTGCCAAAAAGATCGTAGATGCCTTCATCGCGGCCAAATTCGAAGGCGGCCGCCATGAACGTCGCGTATTGAAGATGGATTCGAAGTTTGCTCCCGCTGAATTGCGGTTGCGCAATGTCGATCCCGAAGTTTCCGTCGCCATCGAACATGAACGCTTGCGTCAGCAGGAAAACATCGAATTGATCGCCTCGGAAAATTTCACCAGCCCGGCAGTCATGGAAGCGCAAGGTTCCGTGCTCACCAATAAATACGCCGAAGGTTATCCCAAAAAGCGCTGGTACGGCGGTTGTGAAAACGTGGACAGCATCGAGCAACTGGCGATTGATCGCGCCAAGAAGATTTTCGGCGCCGAACACGCGAACGTCCAGCCGCACTCCGGCAGCGGTGCGAACATGGCGGTTTATTTCTCCGTGCTCAAACCCGGCGACAAGATGTTGACGATGGACTTGAGCCACGGCGGCCATTTGACGCACGGGAACAAGGCGAATTTCTCCGGCAAATTCTTTGAGATCGTCCACTACGGCGTGAACGCGCAGACCGAACGGATTGATTACGAACAACTCGCGGCGATGGCGCGCGAACACAAACCGAAGATGATCACGGTGGGCGCCAGCGCGTATCCCCGTATCATTGATTTCAAACGCATGGGCGAGATCGCCCGGGAAGTCGGCGCCTATCTGCTGGCCGACATCGCACATATCGCCGGCTTGGTCGCAGCCGGCATCCATCCGAGCCCGATGGAACACGCGGATTTCGTCACGACCACGACGCACAAGACATTGCGCGGGCCGCGCGGTGGCTTGATTCTGTGCCGTGAGAAATACGCGAAGGACATTGATTCCAATATTTTCCCCGGCATCCAGGGCGGACCACTCGAACACGTCATCGCTGCCAAAGCCGTTTGCTTCCAGGAAGCGTTGCAACCGGCGTTCAAGGCGTATCAGCAACAGATCGTAAAAAATGCCGGTGCCCTCGCCGAAGGCATGAAACGCAACGGCTATCGTTTGATCAGCGGCGGCACGGACAACCATCTGATGTTGGTGGACGTAGGCGCAAAGAATCTGACGGGTAAAGACTGCCAGATCGCACTGGACGAAGCCGGTATCACGACGAATAAAAATGCGATCCCGAACGAAACCCGTTCGCCGTTCCAAGCCAGCGGTATCCGTCTCGGCACGCCGGCGGTGACAACCCGTGGCATGAAGGAACCGGAAATGGCCGCCATCGCCGACATGATCTCCGAAGTGTTGATGGATATCAAAAATGTCGAGACGGCGCATAAAGTTCGCGCCCGCGTGCGTGAACTCACGGCGAAATTCCCGCTGCCGTATTGACAAAATCCGATCATGGTGGGATAATCCCACCATGACGATCGTGGCCGACAGCAAGAAACGCGTGGTCATCCCCTGGGTGAAACCTGGCGATGTTTTCACCTGTGAACAGCAGGATGAAAATCATTTTCACCTGGCTCGCCTGCAACCACCGCCACCGCCGAAAAAAAAGACCAAGGCACAAGTGCTGCGCGCCATCAAGAACAGCAAGATGAAGTTTGACATGACGTGGGAAGAATTGCGTGCTTTGACCCGTGAACCATGATCCTATTCGACACCAACGTCATCATTGACGCGCGTAATTCAGGCGAAGCCAACCATGCGTGGGCAACTACGCAAATCGCCGAAGCCGTTGCCGGCGAAGGCGCAGGCATCAACGCTGTCACTCTGGCCGAACTTTGCGCCGGCTCACCCGAACCGGAAGATATCGAACCGGAGATGCGCAAGCTGGGACTGGAAATTTTTGACATGCCAAAATCAGCTTCGGAAACTTGCGGTGCGGCGTATCGTCGTTACGTTTTGGCCCGTCGTTCTTCAGGCGGTGGTGTGGCGGCAAAAACTCCGCTACCAGATTTTTTTATCGGCGCCCACGCGGAAGCTATGCGTTGGAAACTGGCGACACGCGACAGCGAGCGGATCGCCAGATATTTTCCCAAGGTGGTTTTGCTTACACCCAAAAAATGAATCAATAATTTATGTTTAGCGTTGGACAAAAAGTAGTGCTGGTGGACGACAACTGGTCGGACACAGTGAAGCAGCTTTATCTGCAATTGCCGGTGCTGGACACGGTATATGTCGTGCGCGCCGTGCGCGTAGGCGTGAAAACAGACGAGCTCATCATGGACATGCGCCGCGTGCTGGAACCGTCGCTGCTGCTCATCGGCATCATCAACCCGGCGAATAAAATCGGCGTGGAAGCGGGTTTCGCCGCGCACCGTTTCCGCGCGCTGGATGAATTGAAAAAAACCACCGGCCAGGAAGTCTTTAAAGAAGACGAAGTGGGAGTTTGAAATTCAAACTTGCACGCCAACGCCGGCCAAATTAAGTTCAGAACATGAGTCAGGCTGAAATTTTAGGGGAGTTGCCCAAGCTCGACGCCCGTGCGCGCCGGGAGATTTTTGACCGGCTTTGCGAGATCGAAGAGCAGGATTTACTCGTCCGTCCCGACACTGAGGAAAAAAATTTGCTCGACCGCGAGCTGGTTGATTTCCGAAAGAATCCTGAAGCTGGTTCGTCGTGGCCAGAAGTGGAATCGCGCCTTCGCCGTTCCCGTTCGTGAAGCATCCCCTCATCATCCGCCCGCAAGCGGAAGCGGATTTGCGGGACGCACAGCAATGGTATGACTCGCAACGTCCCGGTCTGGGCGACGAACTGCTGAATGAAATCGGAAGCGCGTCAGGCAGCTTGTAGAAGATCCAACCCGCCGCCCAATCTATTACAACGGTTTCCGCCGCCTGCTAACTCGTCGTTTTCCCTATAAAATTTTTACCGGATCGAAGATGATCGCGTGATTGTTTTCCGTATTTTGCATGCCAAGCGCAATCATCGGTGGCTTCTTTGAGAATTGAAACAGACCGCTAACAAGATTCACGCAAAGGCGCAAAGACGCGAAGAAGTTTTTAGCAGCGTCGGGCGTGTCATTTTTCACCTTATAATGGTAGGGCAAAGCTGCCGCTTTGCCCATTTATGACCATGGTGGTAGCCAATAATACAACCTTCGCACCTCATAGAGAGGGGGTGGAATGGGTTGCGCTGCGACCCATTATGCCGGCACCGCCGGCACTTTGTGGCGTTCGCTGGCAGTTGGACACGCAACCATTCATCGCCTGACGCTGCGCTCGGCGACGACTTTGGCCGCAGTGCAGCCAAAGCCACCTTTCTCAAAAAACCTTCGATGACAATGACACACAGCTGACGCCTTCATCCTCGTCCTCATCGTCATGCTCGTCCTCGTATTGGCCGGTATTTTTTATTTGGAGACTCGTCACCTACAAGATCAGATTGCACGCGGCTACAGTTTTATTTTAAATGCTGTCGGGATCGACGGAGTCTCTCCCCGCCAAAAATAAAAGATGGGACGGAGCCGCAGTTCCGCCCTACCCTTTACTGCCCAAGGGTTTGCTGCAATATAAAGATCGTTCCTTTTTGGTTATAGTCGTATCGCTCCCAGGCATTAAAACTTCCATCGGGTGACGTCGCGATTTGCACGCTGCCATCCGCCAGACCATAAGCCCGATACCACTTTCCGTCGGGCGCCTGGCGACCTTGTCGTTCACGGAATAAAATCATTTCTGGATGCTGTTCGCTGACGATTCCGGAGTTGGCAAACTCGATGCTATCCAGCACTGAATTGGTATATAAAGGACCAAGTTCATTCTGCATCTGATCGTAATTGGTCGCATACAAGCCGCCATTGTCGTTATCGTAAATCCGCTCCGCCAGGCCAAGCTGTTTCATCGAATTCACGACAAAGCTCTGGTTTTCCTTGAATTTAGCCGTCGCCAAGGTCATTTCATTATTTTCGACGGAGCCACGTAGCTTGCTGGTTTCTTCGCGAAGCTGTTGATTCTCTGCATGCAATTTTCCGGCAGCTTCCAATTGCCGCCGCAACACGCCCACTTCACCGCGCAACTTCAACAATTCATTGAATTGTGCGTCTGATAATTTTTTGGTGTCGCCAATGGCCGCGAGTTGGTTGGAAAATCCCTCGCTTTGCGCCTGCCATTGCGCGGTTTGTTGTCGCAATGATTCATTTTCATCGCGCAATTTGGTTTGTTGCTGTTGTTGGACGACAAAAGCCGCCGCGGCACCCGCCACGACGACGGCGCTAAACGCCAGTTTCAGTTTGGTTGCAGTCATAATTTTTAGGAGGGTTAAAGTTCCGGTTCCAGTGGTGGTGATGGCGGTGGTGGTCAGGGTTGTGGCTAGATTTGCGGGGGCAACTTGCACGGCGTTAGCAGAAATAACTGCGGCCAGCGTACCGGCGGTCGTGATGCCGCGTTTGGCAAAAATAGCGCGCAATTTTTCCAAGGAACGCTCAACCCGCATCCGCGCAGTATTTTCGTTCACGCCCAATTTCGCGCCAACTTCAACGAATTGCCGGTCTTCAAAGTAACGGAGCAAAATCGCGGTGCGGTCGGTTTCCTTGAGTTCGTGCATCGCGGCGTCGAGCGCGGGGCCGATCTTTTCCCAATCCGCATTCAGCGCGGTTTCATCGGTTGGTTCGCGCATAAATTTTTCCTCACGATCACGGCGGCGGGTTTCGGTCCGGATCACCTTGGCGGCGGCAAAGTGGGTGCTGGTGTAAAGCCAGCCAGCCAGATTTTCGCGGTGAGCGAGCGATCCGGCCTTATGTGACAAATCGGTGAAAACGGTTTGCGCGACGTCATGGGCCAGATGCGCATCACCATTGACCTGCCGGAGGGCGGCGGAATAGACCAGATTGACGTACCGCCGGACGAGTTCCGCAAAGGCGTCCTCAGAATTCGTCGCGGCATAGCGCTGTAATAGTTCGCAATCAGGCGTCATATTCAAGGTATAGCACCCGCATAAATGAAAAGCGCACAAGAAAAATATATTCATGCGCTGTCCAAGATTCGGGCTACGACCTATTTTGACTGGACCACTGTCACTTTATAACGTGACTGATGATTGGATGCTTCTTTTTCGTCGCAGCGCAACCAAAGCCACCTTTCCCACCGCACCCAGAAATCACCGTCACGAAGAGGAGGTAACGATAATACATTCGGGCGAAGCAATGCTTCGCGCTCCGACTCAGGTTGCCTTGCCCATGGAGCGCGAGCATCGCTCCGCCCCGGGTTCGCCTACGGCAAAATCAGATTTGACTTGGCGGGTAAAGTAGTAAACCATGTCTTCGTTGACTGCGAGATTCCCCCTGTCGAATTAAGGACAACCTTAATCGCCCGGCAAATTCAAATTGAACTTTTCCAGACGTAAACCGTCCAAAGCGCGTCCATTTGACCGCAAGACATTCGGACGGTGGGATTCACCAGTCACAAACCATTAAAATTTTATGCCTAGAGTTGCCAAGAAAGTTAAAGCCGCAAAATCGGCAGATGAAGCCAGCGCGCCCGCAGCGCCCGCAATAGCGGAGCCAGTTGCCGCGCCTGCAGCCGCCGCCCCCAAGGAAAAGAAAGTTTCCAAAGCCCAAGCCGCTAAAGCCGATGCAGCCAAGGTTGAGCCGATCAAGGCAGAACCCATCAAAGTTGAACCGGTCAAAGCCGAAGTCGTGGTCCCGAAACCCGCACCCGTGGCGGCCCGCCCGGAACCGGAAGAACGGTTTTTACCCGCCGAACGCACGGTGGATAGCATCAATGCCGCTGCCAAGGCTGACGCGCAGAAGGATCAGAAAGAGACTTCTCATCTGAATCCTCCCCAGTCGGCGCAATTGCGTCCGCCATCCGCACCCGTCGAGGCCACGGAAGATGATTCCAAGGGCCAAAACCCGCAGGAACGGCGCGGCGGTTACCAGCGCGACAAGATCGTGACGTCATTGAACATCGCCAAATTGCAGGGGATGAGCATGACTGAGCTGAACAACATGGCCAAGGATTTGGGCGTGGAAAATTTCGGCACGATGCGCAAGCATGAGGTCATTTTCCACATCCTCGAAAAAAATGCGCAGCGCGCCGGCGTATTGTTCTCCGAAGGCGTCATCGAAGTGTTGCCGGAAGGTTTCGGTTTCCTCCGGTCGCAGAGTTTCAATTACCTCCCCTGCCCGGAAGACATTTACGTTTCACCGTCGCAGATCCGCCGTTTTGACCTGCAGACCGGCAACCTGGTCGCCGGCCAGATCCGTCCGCCGAAGGAAAAAGAAAAGTTTTTCGCGCTTTTGAAAGTCGAATCCGTGGACGGCGAAGAGCCGGACAAGGCGAAGGACAAGACGCATTTCGAAAACCTCACGCCGCTGTTCCCGAACAAACGTTTCATTTTGGAAACGGGCGGCGAAGAATTGAGCACCCGCGTGCTCGACTTGACCTGTCCCATCGGCAAAGGCACCCGCGGCCTGATCGTCGCGCCCCCGCGCACCGGCAAAACGGTGTTGATGCAGAAAATCGCCAACGCGATCCTGAAAAACAACCCGGAATCGTACCTGTTCATCCTGTTGATTGACGAACGTCCGGAAGAAGTGACGGACATGGAACGTTCCTGCAAAGGCGCGGAAGTGATCTCCTCCACATTTGACGAACCGCCGGAACGCCACGTGCAAGTCGCGGAAATGGTCATCGAGAAGGCCAAGCGCATGGTGGAACACAAGCGCGATGTGGTCATCCTGCTCGACTCGATCACCCGTCTGGCCCGCGCTTACAACACGGTCCAGCCGCACTCGGGAAAAATTCTTTCCGGCGGTGTGGACGCGAATGCCCTGCACAAACCGAAACGCTTTTTCGGCGCGGCGCGCAACATCGAAGAAGGCGGCTCGCTCACCATCATGGCGACGGCGCTGGTGGATACCGGTTCCCGCATGGACGAAGTGATCTTTGAAGAATTCAAAGGCACGGGCAACATGGAAGCGCACCTGGACCGGGCGCTCGTGGATCGCCGCATCTTCCCTTCGATCAACATCGAACGCTCCGGAACCCGCAAAGAGGAATTACTGTATCACCCGGACGAAGCCAGCCGCGTGGTCATCCTGCGGCGCGCGCTCACCGGCGTACCGCCGGTGGAAGCGATGGACCTCATGCTGGGCAAGCTCAAGAAAACGCGCAGCAACATCGAATTTCTGCTCAACATGGGCGTGAATTAAAGTTCATGCCCTTGTCCGGCCAGACCTTACGGGAGATGAGCGCGCAGCATCCAGGCCATCTTTTCGTGGTCTTCCATGAGGCCGGTGATGAAATCGCTCGTCCCCGCGTCCTTGAGGTCAGCCGTGAACGGATTGATGTTTTCGCGCAGGAAGATGATGATGCTTTCGTGGTCGGCCAGCAGTTCGCCGATAAAACCCTGGCTGTCATTTTTGGCGCGCGATTTTTCCGAGAGTTGCGTCAGTGCCAAAAATTCCTTCAACGTTGCGGGCGCGTAATGGCCAAGCTGGCGGATACGTTCCGCTACGCTGTCCATGACTTCATCCAATTGCTCGTATTGGGATTCAAAGAAGAGATGCATGGCATGAAAATCTTTGCCTTCAATGTTCCAATGCGCGTTGCGAGTTTTGGTGTAGAGCGTGAATTCGTCGGCCAGCAGGCGCATCAATTGCGCTGCCACCGCTTTGCGATTTTTATCCGTGATGCCAATGTTTGTGTTCATAAATTTTTCCTCTCAACCAAGGTGTTAAGCCAAAACCGCCGGCACTTCAAGTTATTTGCCGGAAACGGGAACCAAACCCCTTGCTGACACCTCAAATCTAAATAGAATTCTCATAGTGAAATCATTGTCACCAGTTTTCCTGCGCCAGTCATCCGCGTTCTGTGTGCTGGCCGCCTTGCTGGCCGTCGCCGGCTGCAAACGCGACGACGTGAAGGTGTATCAAGTCGCGAAAGAAGATTCCACACCTGCACCCTCGCCACAATTGCAATTTGCCCTGCCGCCGGGCTGGCAACAGGCCGCGCCCGGCCAGATGCGCGCCGCCAGTTTCACCGTGACGGGTGCGTCCGGCCAGACAGCGGATGTCGGCGTGATTCCCCTGCCGGCCGGTGAAAATGAATTGGATATCCTCAATATGTGGCGTGACCAGGTGCAATTGCCGCCCGCCACCAATGTGGATTCTCAACCAATTTCGGTTGGCAATGATTCCGCCAAATTATTTGACGTGGCCGGCATCACTCCCCTCGCCGGTGAAAAATTTCCGAAACGCATCCTGGTCGCAGAATTAACCAAAGGCGCCACCAGTTGGTTCTTCAAGATGACGGGGGCCGCACCGTTTATTGCTGAACAAAAAGAAACGTTTCTCCAATTCTTAAAATCCGTTTCGTTCGTAGAAGCTTCCGCACCGCCCATGATGGCGGCAGCCACCCCATCGTCAGCGCAAGCCATCAATCCTGCCGTTTATTCCATCTGGACGATCCCGGAAAACTGGCAAACCGTGGCGCCGTCGTCCGAAATGTTGTTCGCTGAATTTGCCCTCACTAATGCGTCCGGCGCGAAAGCAGGCGTAAATGTCGCAGCGCTCGCCGGTACGGGCGGCGGCTTGGAAGGTAATGTCACCCGCTGGCGCGGACAACTAGGACTGCCGCCGATTGCCGAAATTATATCCAGCTCATTTGATGTCACAGGCGGCAAAGCCCAACTCGTGGATTATTCCGGAACCAATGCGAAAACCGGCCAGCCCGCGCGGCTCATCGGAGTCATTGTCCCGCAAGCCGGCCAGACCTGGTTTTATAAATTAATGGGCGATGACCAGGTCGTGGCCGCTCAACGCGAGGCTTTCATCAAGTTCATCCAGTCTGCCAAGTATCCCGATGCTCATTAAAAAAATTATCGGCTTTTTTACGTCGCTCCGGCTCACGGTTGTGCTGCTGGCGTTTGCGATCGTACTGGTCTTCATCGGCACACTGGCGCAGGTGGATGAAGGGCTTTACAACGCGCAAGCGCGTTATTTCCGCCAATGGCTGATCTTTGGCCTTGATCTATTCGGCCACAAAATCCCGATCATTCTGCCCGGCGGCTACCTCATCGGCACGTTGATGCTGGTTAACCTGATCTTTGCCCACGTCTATCGTTTTCAATTATCTGTCAAAAAAATCGGCATCCAACTCGCGCACAGCGGCGTCATTCTGCTGCTCGTCGGCCAGTTGGTGACGGACATGTTCGCACACGAATCCCAGATCCGCTTTGTGGAAGGCGAAACCAAATCGTACGCCGAAAGCTCGCTCGATTTTGAACTCGCCTTCACAACGGACGCGGGGGCAAACGCAGAACAGGTCATCACCATTCCGCAAAAGCGGCTCGCAGCGGGTGGAGAAATTGGCGATCCCCATCTGCCATTCACCATCCGGGTTAAATCGTATTGGAAGAATTCTGAGCCGGGTTTCCGTGCGCCAATGGCGCAAAATGCGCCGCCGGCCACGACCAACGGCGTCGCCAAGGATTTCGACTTTTCGCCAGCCGCCGAGATCAAGAAAATGGACGACAAGAATGAACCGACGGCGTTGATCGAGATCGTCGGCCCGAACGGTTCGCTGGGCAATTGGATCGTCTCCGGCTGGACCGCCGACACCGGCATGATCGAAAGCGTACAACAAACTTACCAGCGCATGGCTGGCGCCGATCTGGCCCGGCAAATCGTCCACAAATTGACGCAGCCGCAATTTATTTCCGTGAACGGGAAAAAATTCACCTTCGCGCTGCGCCCGGAACGGAATTATCTGCCGTTTTCGCTGACGCTGTTGAAGGCCACCCACACCGTTTATGATGGCACGGACATCCCGAAGGATTTTCGCAGCCGGGTGCAATTGAAAAATCCGCAAACGGGCGAGAATCGCGAGACAGAAATCTACATGAACGCGCCGCTGCGTTACGCGGGCTTGACGTTCTATCAATATCAGATGACCGCCGGGCAGATGGCAGAACAAGCGGGAGCGACACCGGAATCCGTGTTGCAAGTGGTGCATAATCCCGGCTGGCTGACACCGTATCTCGGTTGCGCCATGGTCGCCGCCGGATTGGTCTGGCAATTTCTCTTTCACCTCGCCGGCTTCATCACCAAAAGGAAAACGAAATGAAACTGATTTTTCACCGCTGGTTTCCCGCCTTCCTGATGCTGGTGATGGCTTTGTGGTTTCTTGGCCAATTGACACCGGCGCCGGACAAGGACTTCAAGTTCAACGAATTTGGCCAGTTACCGGTGGTGTTCAACGGCCGGATGAAGCCGATTGATTCCCTCGCGCGCAATTCACTGCTGCAACTGCGTGAAAAACAAACGCTCAACCTGGAACCATGGAAGGAATGGTATCAGAATCCCAAGCTCATTCCGGCCACCGAGTGGCTGGCGAACGTGATGATGAATCCAGCGGTTGCCGATGGGTGGCCGGTGTTTCGCGTGGATAATCCTGACCTGATTGCGTTTCTCAAATTGCCGGCGAAAAACGCGGCGCAATATCAGGACGGAAAACATTATACCTGGAACCAGCTCCAGCCATCACTGCAGGCGCTCGATGCCGAGAATGAACGCATCAGTACCAACGGCCAGGCCGCCGAACGCAATGCCTACGAACGTGCCGTCGTAAAAATACACGAACGTCTGGAGCTTTATGCACAATTGAAAAGCACGGTGCAGCCAGGCGATGCGCAGGATTGGAAAGCCGAGCTGGCTACCTATGAAAACTTGATTCCCGCCGGCGTGGCGGCAGCGCGCGCGCAACAATCCGGCCAAAAATACGATGAAGCGGTCTTCAATCAATTTCTGGCCGACTTGCAACAATTTGATTTCATGGTGCGGTTGGAACCACCCTTGATCGTGCCGCCGGCTAATACGGGCGGCGATTGGCAGCGCGCCGGCAGTGTCCTTCTGGCAGCAGCCCGCGGCGAAAAAATACCACCGGCCGTGGAAGATTACGCGGCGATGGCCAATGCCTTTAAAAACGCGGACGTTGCCGATTTTAATTCGGCACTGATGGATTATCGCTCATCCCTCATCCCTCATTTCTCCCGCTCGCTCGCCAAAATGCGCGCGGAAGTGTTCTTCAACCAGATGCAACCGTTCTACAATGCGATGGTCATCTATGTCCTCGCCGGGCTGCTCGCAATTTTTTCATGGTTCAACCTGTCGGAAACCTTGCGTCGGGCGGCGGTTTGGTTGATTGGCCTGGCGTTTTTGATCCATACGACTGGCCTGATCTATCGCATCGTGCTGCAAGGCCGCCCTCCGGTAACGAATCTGTATTCCTCAGCCATTTTTATCGGCTGGGGCGCGGTCATCCTTGGATTGATCCTGGAAAAATTTCATAAAAACGGCATCGGCGCGGTGGTGGCGTCCGGCATGGCATTCATCACTCTGATCATCGCCCAAAACCTCGCCTTGGACGGCGACACGATGGAAATGATGCGTGCGGTACTGGATACAAATTTCTGGCTGGCGACCCATGTCGTTGTCGTGACCCTTGGTTACGCCAGTACATTCGTGGCGGGATTTCTGGCGCTGATCTACATCATGCGCGGCGTATTCACCAAAACGTTGGATGAAGCGACCAGCAAATCGCTGGCGCGCATGATCTACGGCATCGTTTGTTTCGCCACGTTGTTCAGCTTCGTTGGTACGGTGCTGGGCGGCATTTGGGCGGACCAATCCTGGGGACGGTTCTGGGGCTGGGACCCGAAAGAAAATGGCGCGCTCATCATCGTGTTGTGGAATGCGCTGATCCTGCACCTGCGCTGGGGCGGCATGATCCGTGAACGCGGCCTCGTGGTCTGCGCCATCGGCGGCAATATCGTCACCAGCTGGTCATGGTTCGGGGTGAACATGCTGGGTATCGGCCTGCACAGTTATGGCTTCACAGATGCGGCATTCAAATGGCTGCTGTTATTTGTGATCAGCCAGATCGGATTTATCACCCTCGGCTCGTTGCCAGCCCGGATGTGGAAAAGTTTGCGATAAATCCTCCTCGTCCTCATGGTCATCCTCGCCCTCGATAGATTGAAAAAAATCGAGGATGAGGATACTGATGAACTGGAACTAAAATGAATAACTCACGCGATGTGTGAGGTCTTCGCCACATTAAGATCTGTAGCTATTTGATCTGAATGACCATCGAGCGGAGCAATGCTTCGCGCTCCACTGCGCCGGGCGCAGTGATCAAATCCGGAGCGCGAAGCATTGCTTCGCTCGAACGTTTTCCCCTCATTGCCTCGGCCAGACCATTGGCACCACTGGTGGCTTTGGTCGCGCTGCGACCAAAGTCGTCGCCGAGCGCAGCGTCGGGCGACGAAAGAGAGCATCCAACACGGAAGTACGCCACAAAGTGCCTGTTGCACAGGCAAAATCAGTCGCAGCGCGACCGATTCCACCTATTGTAGCTATGTGCCAATGTCAAAATGAAACACTATCGCTTTGGTTGTAAAGCTATCGCTGGTGAAAATTCGAGGACGAGGACGACCATGAGCATGAGGATGAGCCGGAACCAAAACGAATGGTTTAGGCGGCGTGCGACAGGAATTCAACCGCCCACCAGAGCAGAGGGCGGTAAAACATCCAGAAAAAGACAACTGTCAGTGAGCGCCGCCGGAATTGACCTTGAAGAGCAAGACCAGGATCAGGCCGACAATGACGATCCCGATAACGATGCCACCAATGACAAAGTAGATATTTACCTGCTTCTTCTTCTTGGAAAAGGCTGTGTTCGTATCGAAGCCAGCGGCACGGGTGCCGCCTTGTTCCAGATCCGTCAAACTCACACCACGCGGAATGATCATCGTGGCATCAATCTGTTTCTTGGCGGGAGCTGCCGCAGCGGGGGCGGGAGCCGGTGCGCCGGGCGCTCCGGCGGGCGCGGAAGCCACAACTGGCGTACCGTCGTCAATCCGCAATTCCACCTGGCCGAAGCGCAAGGTCTGGCCGGGCTTCAAAATCTTTTCTTCAAACTTTTCGTTATTGATGAACGAACCGTTGGTGGAACCAATGTCTTTAATGACAATGTCCGATCCGCGCAGAAGAATTTCAGCGTGATGGCTGGAAACGGATGGGTCGGCGATCTGGAAAGTATTATCCTCCACACGTCCAACTGTCGTACGTTCCACATTTAAGTCGAACGTCCGGCCCGTCATTCCTTGATTAAGGATAACAAGTTTTGCCATAAATTACGGTGAACTGATTATGCTGGCAGATGGTTTCAAGTCAAACGGAAATCTGTGACCCAAACATGTATCAGCCACGCTTCTCGATCAACGAACGAAATTCACCAAACAACGGTGTGGAATCGTGCGGCCCCGGCGACGCCTCCGGATGGTACTGCACGCTGAAAATCGGCTTCGTCTTGTGGCGCAGGCCTTCGACCGTCTGGTCGTTGAGGTTGATGCGATTGACGGAAACCTCTTTGGCCAGGCTTTCGCCGTCCACCGCAAAACCGTGATTTTGCGAGGTAATCTCCACTTTGCCGGATTCCAGATCCTTCACCGGCTGATTGCCGCCACGATGACCGAATTTCAATTTGAACGTCTTGGCACCAAATGCCTGGCCCAAAATTTGATGACCGAGGCAGATCCCAAAAATCGGGATGCCGGTGTCCACAAGCGTCTTCACTTCCCGCACGATGTAATCCAGCGCCGCCGGATCGCCGGGACCGTTGGAAAGAAAAATTCCCGCCGGCTTGTATTTAAGCGCGTCCGCAGCGGAGGCCGTAGCCGGCAACACCTGCACGGCGAACCCTTGCTGGCGCAGGCGGCGCAGGATGTTGTATTTCATCCCGTAATCAAAGGCGACGATGGGGATATCCGCCGCTGGCAAAGGTTTGCGGAGTTCGCGTGCATTCACTTTTTCATTGCCGCGCACCAGATCAAATGCCGCGCTTTGCTCGTCCTTTTCGTCCCAACGAAACGCGGTTTTGTGCGTCACTTCCTTTACATAATCCACGCCGACAAAAACAAATTCCTTCGCCCGCTTGACAGCTTCAGCCTCGGAGATGTCCTCGGTGGAAATAAACCCGTTCAAGGCGCCGCGCACGCGCAATTTTTTAGTGAGGGCGCGCGTATCAATCCCTTGGATGCCCGGAATGCCGTTCTGTTCCAGATACTGCGCCAGTGAATAATCGGCGCGCCAGTTGCTGACGACGGGGGAAAGCTCGCGGATGACGAAGCCAGAAGCGTGCGGCCGCCAGGATTCGATGTCCTGGGTGTTCACGCCATAATTGCCGATGAGCGGGTACGTCATCGTCACGATCTGGCCTTTATAAGACGGGTCCGTGAGGATTTCCTGATAACCGGACATCGAGGTATTAAAACACACTTCACCACTGGCCGAAGCCCGGGCGCCAAAACCGGTGCCGTGAAAAACCGAGCCGTCTTCAAGAGCTAGAATCGCTTTCATCAAATCGCCAGAGAATAATTTTTTGCGGGCGTTGGTTCAAGCGTGAACCCGTTTAATTTTGATCCCGGGACCGACCCAGGTCAAAATCTGGCCAAAACACTCCGGTTTTGACCGCAAACTGACTCCTCCGGGGTCTCTTAGACTTCCGATTGTGCTTTGGCACGAATGCGGTGGGGGGCAGAAAAAATCATTCAAGGCATCCACTGCCTTCAAAACTTGGCCGACACAGCCCATTTCCAAATAAGAAATGCGCGGCAAACTTTGCCGCGCATTTGTCAGAAAGTCTTCCTGAAATTATTTTTTCTTCGCCGCTTCAATCCCATCAATCATCGTTTTGGGGCCACCTTCGAGATAGCCGCCGATGCGCCAGATGACCTTGGCGTCCGGCTTCATGACGATCACCGTTGGATACCCATCAATCTTGAAACGCTGGGCGAGCACGGCATTGGCGGCCTTCAGCTCATCCGATTGCGGGAGGTTGTTCGGATAATCCAAGCGCACCAATACGAGGTTCGTCTTGGCGTAAGCCAGAAATTCCGGTTGGGAAAAAGTGTCTGCTTCCAATTTTTTACACCAATGGCACCAGTCGGAACCGGTAAAATCGGCCAGCACCAATTTATGTTCCGCCCGGGCCTGGGCAAACGCCTGGGGCATATTGGTCTGCCAGATGACGTCGGCAGCCTGCACGCCACCTAATGCGCCGCACAACATAAACAATCCAAGAATTAATTTTTTCATAAATGATTTTTGCCGCAGACTGCCACCGTTAGGCTGCCGCCAATTCTCTTTGTTCCGACCAAACTATTTTGCCCGCCACAATGGTTGCAGCAACCTTGCCTTTAAGCTTCCAGCCGAAGAACGGATTGTTCTTCGATTTGCTCGCCGAATCTTCACGGTTGAAAATCCAGGCTTCGTTTGGGTCAAAAACCGTCACATCTGCGTCCGCGCCGATGCTTAAGGTTCCTTTTTTCAAATTCAATAACTGCGCCGGGTTGATCGTATATTTGGCGATCATATCCGCGAGCGAAAGCCGCTTGGTATGGACGAGTTGCATCAGCGAAAGCGCGAGTTCCGCCTCCAAACCCGTGATGCCGAAAGGCGCGTAATCAAATTCCACTTCCTTCTCGTAATCACAGTGCGGGGCGTGGTCACTGCACAGGATCTCAATCGTGCCGTCGGCCAGGCCTGCCAGGATCGCCTCGCGGTCTTTGGCGGCGCGCAACGGCGGGTTCATCTTGAAATTGGTGTCGTAAGCCGGCCATTCCGGAACGGAATCTTGCGTGGCAAGAAGCTCCTTGCCATCGGCCGCCCAAAATTTTTCACTGCCGGCGATGGCGGCATCGGTCAGGGTAAAATGATGCGGACAGGCTTCGCCGGAGATCGAGACGCCGCGTTTTTTTGCTTCACGGATGAGTGCCACGCTGCCTGCGGCGCTCAGGTGCTGGCAATGAATTTTGGCACCGGTCAGTTCAGCCAGCAGAATATTCCGCGCCACAATCATTTCCTCACCCGCCGCCGGCCAGCCGCGCAATCCGAGCGCAGTGCTCCAATACCCTTCGTGCATCACCCCATCGGTCACGAGTGCGTAATCCTGGCAATGATCGAAGACCGGCAGATCGAACATCTTGGCATACTCGCAGGCACGGCGCATGAGTTCGTTGTTCTGTATGCAATGACCGTCGTCCGTGATGGCCACGACTCCGGCTTTTTTCAAGCCGCCAATCGGGGCAAGTTCTTCACCGGCAATATTTTTAGTGATCGCGCCGGTCACAAAAACATTCACCATCCCCTGCTCGCGCGCGTGTTCGTGGATGAGCGCCACGGTTCCAACGCTATCAATGCTGGGCGCGGTATTCGGCATGCAAACGACTGAAGTGAATCCGCCACGCGCCGCCGCCGCCGTGCCAGTGGCGATGGTTTCTTTGGCCGTCTGGCCGGGTTCGCGCAAATGGATATGCAGATCTATCAATCCGGGCGAGACAATTTTCCCTGCTACAGATAAAACTTCAACCCCGGCAGGCGCAGAAAGCTTCTGGCCCATGGCGGCAATCTTTCCATCCTGGATCAAAACATCGGCAACGGCATCGAATTTATTGGCGGGATCAACTACCCGACCGCCGGTAAGAAGCAGCGAATTCATCGCGTCGAGTGTAGCCACGCCCGGCAGGTAAATCAAGACTGCCAACCGGGTGCTGGCCCTGGCGGTGCCAGCAATGGGCCACGATTACTTGATTGCGAAACCCACGCGATCAGCATCGCTGATGGCCCAAAGATTAAGTGGATTAAAAATGGTGCCGTATTTGTAGTAACGCGCACTGCCATCGGCAAACGTGCTGTTGGAGCCGCCGGTTCCCGAACCGACTCCGTTACCCGAATGACGATCCTGCGCGACGACTCCGGCAAAATCATCCCCGGTCATCCCCAGGATCATGTCCATGTAAAAATCACCGCGACTCGCCACTTTTTCCCCCAGCAAAACCGTCTCACTCGGATAAAGGATGGCATTTTCTTTGAGGCCCGCTTGATTAGGATTGCCGAACTGGCTGGTAAATTCCGCTTCGCCCATCTGGTCAAAAAAATAATCGTTCCAACCATTGATGAAATAGCTGCGGGGCGACGTATCTGCGACACTGGCGCTATCCAAAACATTGGACGCGCCGACCGTGGCGGGCGCATTAGTGACTTCGCTGGGGCAAAGCAGTATTTTGATGTTTTTGCCGTAGTAATCGAACATTTTGGCCGGCCAGCGCGCCTCGGTGATGTGCGGCGGCAATACGCCGTGAAAATCGTCCACGTACATGCGGGTCGCCAGACCAAATTGGCGCAAGTTGTTTAAACATGCGATCCGTTTGCCGGATTCCTTGGCCTTGGCCAAGGCTGGCAACAACATCGCCGCCAGGATGGCGATGATGGCGATGACAACCAGTAATTCAATCAAGGTGAAAGCACCCCGTCCGCGATTAGATTTATATGCTCCATGAACCATGCCGAAGTCAAAGACGGCAAAAACGGGCATCAGGTTAACATTATTTTCATCCGCCAGCCGCCATCTAATGCCTTGCACGGCGCATTGACAAGCCCGGCGCGGGCGATATCCTTTGTCCGCTGCAACCGATGCAGTCCCAAGCGCAAAACGCGCCGGCGGGCGTAGTTCAATGGTAGAACGGCAGTCTTCCAAACTGCACACGAGGGTTCGATTCCCTTCGCCCGCTCCAGTTTAATAATCGCCAATGGATTCAAGCTATTGGCGATTTTTCATTTTAAGAAAAGCCAAAGTGAGAATAAATGGAGAATTTTGAGCCAAATATCACCGACATGCCTTATCAATCATCGAGCAAGAATTTCTGTGAACTTTCTGCCAGATTCGACCATCGGAAATAGAAAGATATTTCCCTCTCTTGTTTTTCTGCTTATGCCGGAAACATTGAAGCCCGGCCCCCGCCCTGAAAGGCAGGCCCAATTTCTTTCAAGGGCGAAACAGAAGTCCCGGGTTCATAATTGATCTAATTTGATCCGATCCATATTTGACGAGCAAGCGAAACTATCCGCGCAAATGTCTGCTCCCAGTCAACAACTTGTCCCCGCCGAGCCGTTTGATGAGAAATCATTTGTGTGAGTTGTTAAGGCTGTATCAGACGTAAATCGCCATATTTTAGCCATTGCTTTCGCCCTCATCCAAGTGGCTTGGGAAGGGGGATTATACGTTTTTTCCCAAAATTGAAGGTTCTTGTTCTGCCCCAGTTCACGTTCCCACAGCGTATACCCTAATGGCACTTCTTCGCAGTAGCCAAAATACGTCGCTATACGTGTTCCCAAAGGGGCGAGCGCCAATTGCCGCGCCACGTGCTCAGCATACTTCCGATAAAGGTCAACCGAAAGAATAACGGCACTATCAATTTTGGATGATTTTTCCCAGTTTTCCTCGAAAGGATTGTATAGATAAAACGTGTCAAAGTTGGAAAACTCAATGTCAGCTATGTTGCTGTGCATGATTGTGACATTCGAAATACTGGACCGCTCCGTTACCGAACAAGCTATGTCGTAAAGATGTTTACGCTGTTCCACACCCGTAAACTTCCCTTTCGTAGTGAGTGCCCCCACAGTACAAAACTTCCCAGGGCCGCAACCTATGTCAAGGACGCGCGTGCCAGGCGCGGGCACCAGAAACTCGGCAGCCTGACAGGCCACGGAAATCGGCGTCCAATGAATGGACGAAAGCGTGCGGACCTCCGGCGGGTAAACCAAATCAAATTGATTATCTCTGGACGAACTGATGCATTCACAAAGGTACGTCTTCATTTGTCGTTGAGTTCAGCAGTTGTCGTGTTTTCATTCCGGCCCAATTCAAAATGGCATTTGAATAATTTAAGGGATTATAGTAGTTTCGATATTTCGAATATACTTAATTTTATGAAAAAGCCACTTGACCCAAAACATTTTGAGGCGTTGCGCAAGTTCAAGGCGGGGATCTTCAAAGTTCTGGCTCATCCCACCCGCATTCACATCATCGAAATCTTGGGTTCAGGCGAGTATTCAGTCAGTTCGCTCTTGGAACGGGTAAAGGTGGAACCAGCCAACCTTTCCCAACACCTCTCCGTCCTGCGTCAAAGCCATCTGGTCGTGACGCGCAAGAACGGAAATCAAGTTCTTTACAGTTTGAGCGATCCTTTGCTGGCTGAAGTGTTAAATGCGTTGCGCAAATACTTCCAAAATCATTTCGAGGACTCCATCGGGATGCTCAAACGCATGGGCCAACTCCGCTAGTGGTTAATATGAAAATTTCGGTTGGGTTCCATCCCAAATTACTGGACACTTTAAAGACCTATACACGAGCGGATCTTCAGTCCGACATCGTTGCCGGCATCACTGTCGGCATCGTTGCTCTCCCGTTGGCCATGGCATTTGCTATTGCATCGGGCCTCCCGCCGCAAGCGGGTATTTTTACAGCTGTAATCGCCGGGATGCTCATTTCCAGCTTGGGCGGAACAAAAGTGAGCATCGGCGGACCAACTGGTGCGTTCATCGTCATCCTCTACGGCATTTATCTCAAGTATGGGGCTCAAAACCTGGCTATTTGCACCATCATGGCCGGTGGCCTGCTCATCATTATGGGCCTGGCACGTTTTGGGACCATGATCAAATATATTCCCTACCCGGTTACGGCCGGGTTCACCAGCGGCATCGCGGTCCTCATCTTCAGCACTCAGATCAAAGATTTTCTCGGTCTCTCCGCAGACAAGGCTCCTTCTGACTTCTTCCCCAAAATGGCGACTCTGATGGAACACCTCGGCACATTTCAATGGCCGACCTTGCTGACGGCGGCGGTTTCACTGGCCATTATCAGGTTTTGGCCCGGCAAATGGAACCGGCATTGGCCGGGCTCCATCATAGCCCTGATTCTCGCCACGCTTGCCGTCGGCCTGTTTCATCTTCCGGTTGAAACCATCGGCACAAGGTTTGGCGGCATTCCGCAGGGGTTGCCCATGCCCCATCTGCCCGCGTTTGAATGGCAAAACATCCATAACCTTATCCAACCGGCGGTGACCATCGCGTTGCTTGCCGCCATTGAATCGCTCTTATGCGCGGTGGTGGCAGACGGCATGATTGACGATCAGCATGATTCCAATCAGGAATTGATGGCGCAAGGGATCGCCAACATCGTCAGTCCCCTTTTCGGCGGCATCGCCGTCACCGGAGCAATCGCCCGCACGGCAACGAATGTAAAATGCGGCGGGCGAACTCCCATCGCGGGCATTGTCCACGGCATCACCCTGTTGGTCATTATCCTGGTCGCCGCACCGCTCGCCAAATTCATCCCGCTGGCCACCCTTAGTGCAGTGCTGATCAATGTCTCGTTAAACATGGGCGAATGGCATAATTTCAGCCGCCTGCGGAAATGGCCGCGCAGCGATACCGTTGTCTTCCTCGCCACGTTCGGCCTCACCGTCATCATCGATCTAACGGTTGCGGTGGAAACCGGCATGGTTTTGGCGGCAATGCTATTCATCAAGCGCGTTTCCGACACGACGCAAATCACCGCCGTGGATCAGGACACAGAGACGGAAGGAGCCCATCATTCGCTCGTCGGCAAAGATATTCCCAATGGAGTCATGGTCTACCGGATATTCGGCTCATTCTTTTTTGGAGCGGCGGACAAGCTGGAAAGCGCCCTTAAACGTCTTAAACAGGAACCCGATGTTCTCATTCTGCGCATGAGAAAAGTCCTGGCGATGGATGCGACCGGACTCAATGCTTTGGAAGACCTTTATGAACGCCTGCGAAGCCACGACAAGCATCTGATTTTGAGCGGCCCACACACGCAACCGTTGTTCATGATGGACAAGGCGGGTTTTCTGGATCAGCTGGGACGGGAGAACGTCTGCGCGGATATAGATTTAGCTCTAGCCCGTTCCCGCGAGCTACTGAACCCAGCCCCACGAATTAACCCGACCACAACCCAACAAACTCAATAACTGTCTTTCAAGACATTCATATCATGCCCGTCCAAAAAACCGCCAAGCAAAAGCTCCAATTACGTGAAATTCTGCAAAAACAACTTGATGAGCGCGCTGGCAAGGTGATGGAATTGATAGCGGTGACAATTGCCGGGCGCAGTCCCATCGTGCGCCCTCATTTCTTTCGCAGCCCTTCTGCAATACATCCAAAACATTTAGTCATCTACTATGTTTTCCGCACGGATGCGGATTGGACGATTGCCGACACCAACGGTCTGGCTCAAGACATCAAATCGCTAACCAGAGAAGCCCTGGTGAGTGTCGGATATTTGCCGAAAGAAGCAGCGCAAGTGTCCATTCACTTCATGTCCGACGAGAGAATTCAACGGAATAAAAATCTACAATAATAGTTTGAGGCCATGAGACAAACATTCGATCTAATTTTCTTCGGCTCAGGGACAGATGGGGCGGGTTTGCCGCAACCCTTTCACCGGTACCGAATTGAAGTCAGTGACTGGCTGACGTCTGGCTCCAGCATCGCCACCATTCTACCAACTACAACAGATTGCCCCTTGCCTGAACAGCGCCACTTCATTTCTCAGATCGGTGGTGGTGTGACGGCTGCACGACTCGCCAGAGAGGCACTCGAACGATTGCCCGACAATGCCGGTTTACAGAAACATGGGAATTGCCCCTAAACGATTGATATGACTTTATGAATAAACCTGCCTGTCCAATGTGTGAGATGACTGATGTTTTGGAATTCCCCAAAAAATGGGAATGCGTCACCTGCGGTCACGAATGGGAACGCGCACCCGAGCCCGAAGCGCCTGCGGGCCCGCGCATTGTTAAAGACGCCCATGGCAATGCGCTCGCCGACGGCGATTGCGTCATTCTCATCAAAGACTTAAAACTCAGCGGATCGCAAGTGCTCAAAGGCGGATCGAAATCCAAGCCGATTCGATTGGTGGACGGCGACCACGAAATTTCGTGCAAAGTGGATAGCATCGCCGTTGGCCTGAAAGCCTGTTTTGTGAAGAAGGCATAGGCAGCGCTAGAACAACGCCGACCACTCTTGAGTTTATGGTTGATTTTGATTTTACGTTTGAAATGTTGGTAGATCGGCATGATCAAAAACACTACGCACCGTTATCTAATGAACCGGCCGATGAATTCCGAGAATCAAGCCGTCGCCAAGCAATTGTTCGAGCAGGAATTGTCCCTGGTCAACCAACAAAAGCACAATGAAGTGATGGCTAAATTGGAAGAAACCCGCCGAATGGGGCACCCTCATGCCGAGGCGCACTTGATATTGGTCTAACACACGAGGGTTCGATTCCCTTCGCCCGCTCCATTTTTTCCCAATGGCTTTGTTTTATTTTCGCGCTTTCACTTCAGTTTGAATATATTTCGATTTCGCCAACGCTTTAAAAATATGAGATAAATTCGACCAGATGAACACCGGCATGAGCCTGCGAAACAACCAATGCTTTGAAGCAGCGGGTATCACACTTCCTCGCGGGAATCAGCGCACGGGGAGCGCCCAAAGAGAATCCTGCATCAAGAACTTGCGGTCGAAAGGTCGGCACCTCGCTTTTTTGCTTTTTGGAGTTCTGCTTTTAGGTCTTCAGCCCATGCTGGCCGCAAGCGGCTTATTTCCCAAAATGCCGGCGGCAACCAAAGTCTTCGTCGTGAATGTTCACAGTGACGGAGGAGCTGCCAAAAGAGCAGCATGGGCATTGCAAGGACTGATAAATCAATCATCGGCCGAAGTTTATATTCTCTCCAGCGGCGCCCATCTGGAGCAGCTTAAGAATAGTGATGCGCCGTTTGAGATGCTAACGCCCTTGCCCGGCGACAATGCTGGATTGAGAACTCTTTTCCAGAAATATCAAGGACGCATCAAGAAGATGTTCGTGTACGATCCTGACCAAGATTGGTCATGGTATCTCGCCCTGATGGCCGCCGCCCAACAAGATGGCATTCCCGTCACTGAATCCCTCAGAAATGATCTGACCTCGGAATTTGGCTGGCAGGGAACCGTCGAGAATTTTCAAAATCGGTGGACTAACCGGATCGCCGCTTATAACTGGGCTTTGACCAATCTGATGCCGAATTGCAGTACCCAAGTGGTGTTCGAATTGCGCATGGACAAACGGCTATGTGACTACGTTGCCGCCAGCAAGGGCTTCAATTTTTGGCTGGATCGTGGAAACCCAGACGAATTGGCGGAAATGAAAAAAATCTTTCACGCCAAAGGCTATGGCCTCGGCACATCGTTGATGGGTTATGCCGGCGATGGGATCAACGAAATCGCAAACCCCTATGGTATCGGCTATGTCGTGAGCGACTATTACGGGAATGGCAGTTTTTGGTCCAGCTTTCCGAATAAGACGTATAAGCAAGCTGCTGGAAAAGCGGTCATCGCCGAACCTGGAAAAATTTATGCCTCCATCATGTGGAGCGATGGTGATAACATTCAATTTGACCAAAACGCTCTTTACAATTTTTGGCATGACCCAGCCCGGGGAACGATTCCCGTGGCCACACCCTTGAGTCCGACCCTGCAGGAAATCAATTCACCGCTGTTAGACTGGTATTATTCTGAATTGACCGATAATGACGAACTGGTGGCCGGGCCGACCGGGGTTCAATTCATCTATATCCGTGACTACAATTCCGCATTGTTCCCTGCCTGGTGCAAATTGACCCGGACCTGGTGCGCTGATGCTGGATTCCATAGCAGCCGCATCTGGATCGCGCCGAATCCCAGCGCCAAATACAACACCTACATGCGGACCTGCGGTTTTGACGGGGTGCTGGGCGAAGGCTGGGTGGTTCAAAATGGGTTCCCGCCAAAAATTGATGCCCGCGGTGCCGGGGATGAAGATGCGTTGTTTAACGAGTTCACCAATGTCAGCCCCAATCCGCGCGCGCCTGTCTTTGTAAATTTCACCCCCATCGTTCAAGGCTTTGACAAAAGGGACGGCGGCTATTCGGCAGTCAAACGACAGATCGAGCGCCTGGATGCGGCCTATCCTGGTCGCTATGTCTTTCTCCTGCCTAAAGATCAGTTTGCCACGATGCAGGCTTACTATAATACGAACACACTGCAATTGGCCGCCCGGCTGGGCACCGCCAAAGGGTTGACGCCCATCACCAATGAAGACGGTAATTTCACGGTCGTTGAACGGGATGGGGTCCGTTGCTGGCAGCTCGCCCAGCACAACTATTTTTATTTGGATGTCGCGGATAGCTTTTTAGTGCAACCGGGGGCCAAGCTGGAGATTGACCTGGCATATTTTGACGCGGGCACGGGCGATATTGGATTAGATTATGATTCCACGGACTCCCGCTTAGTGGATGGTGGCGCTTACAAACGGTATCCTTATGCCATTCATCTGATGAATACGGGTACCTGGAAATTGGCGCGCTTTTGGGTGACTGATGCGCGCTTTGCCAACCGCCAAAATAATGGGGCTGATTTCCGATTTTATAATGGCAGCGATGACTTGCGTATTAGCGCCGTGCAACTGCAACGAACCTACTAAGCAAGACCTTGCCAGTTATTTTACGCAACCAAGAGTGCCCTGCGCTGACCCAAACTGCGATCAGCGACGGCGATCGGAAGCTGGCGGCGCGGCTGAATCATCAAAAAATATCCCGCCCAATACGGCATTATCGCCGCGCACCTGATCAATCCGGAATTTCATGGATTTGTTATAGGTATAAACCAAATATTTTCCGCCGGAAAAATTTGTCACCACTTTGACCGGCGCCACCAGGTTCAGCGTTTTGGCGTCGAACATCTCCACCGCCAATTGCCGTTCTTTATTATCCCAATCAGCGAAGTAAAGCGCCACTTGATGGGTGTTGGTTCCGGTGCAATTGATCGTGAACGTCATGGTGTTCCGGCCGCCGTTATAGCCGTCAGTGGAAAAACAGGCAGCGTTTCTGGCTCCCTGATTGCTCGCATCTGCGGCCAATGCCCGACCATCCATAGTACCGGAAGCCCACGTGACCGCATTGGGCAAACCACTGCCGTAAATCAGGAAGTAGTCAATCGAAGAGACGTAAGCTGGCAGGGATTTTTTGTCACTGCCCTTGCCGTTGTAATTACAAAGCACATAGCCGTCTTTTCCGTAAACCCCGCCCCAATTCCCGCTGGTGGTTGAATCCTCTTTGATGAACTGCGCAGCATACACTTCCGCTGGCTCCTGATAAGCCGTGGTCACCCCATCATAGGCTACGGTCATTGAATAAGTTCCCGGCTGCACATGGGTAAAATAAATAAACTCTGAATCTTCGTTGATCCCACCAATACCCGTAACGGGATGAAAGATGCCGTCCCAAACCAGTGTGCCATTGATTGAAATGTGATTGATGCTTTTCCCTGCCTTGGGGATGCCAACCGTTCCCAGCGTTCCCGCCGGGGCTGATACACGACACAGGCCATTGGAAATATTGAAGCTAGCCTCGATATTTCCCAGCGGCGTCGGCATCGCTCCCGTCACATAGGTGAGCGTGCTGCCCAGATGCGGAATGATCTGATACGTGGCAAAACCGGGCGAGGTGGGTTTGATGCCCAGAACTTCTTCACTCAGCCATTTGACCACGCCCGCGCTCCAAGGATGACAAAGGCTGGTGAAACCGCACTGTGCATTGGGAACCGGATCGTTGGCTCCGAGAGCTGTTATCCACGACGGACGGGAAAGTTCGAAAAAGGTGGTGCCGCCGTAAGTGAGTTCGCTCCCCCACAGATCGTTGATCGAGCTTAAAGCGTCGTCATATTTATCCATGCCGGCAAAGGCCTGAATCACAAAATATTGATTGAAAGGTGAATAGGAAATCCGGTTGACCCGATCCGTAAATTCCTGCGGATAGATCGCATTTTTCTCGGCGGCGTTCAGGAGACCGGTATCCACGGCATCCGCGCACGCATGCAGACCGAAAGTTTGATACCAAGTCGGATTCTGGCGCAAAGCGGCGATCTTCTCATTCGCATAACCATTGTATTTGGACTGCAGATCGGTCCGCCCCAAAACTCCCATCGTTGCGGCAAATTCTTTCCAAGCCCGGATCGAAAGCATTTTATAGGCGTTCTCAGCTTCCTGACAGTTCGCGTTTTGAAAACCGGCGCCTAACCGTTCGTCCCAGCCATAAAATCCAAGATTCGGATTCGTGCCATAGATCGTATAAGCATGATCGAGTTTGGCCATGGCATTGGTGATGTACCCGCCCAGCGTCGTCGCATCGCCGGAATAATTATAATAATCAAGCAAACTCAAAACCCAATAAAGTGAGTAACTTTCAATGCCATTGGAATCGTTCGCGGAAAAATCGAGATTTTTCTTCACAAAATCGTCGTTTCCAAACGCAACGAGCGCTGCCGCCTGGGAACAATGATCGTCGCCCGTCCAGGAGATCCGATCACCGCGATCCGCCAGGATCGCGCCGAAATAATCGCGCAACAGATTTAACTTCACGGTATAGGCTCCGACATACCAGATACGGGTCAGCATGGGATCGCTGCAGGAAAAACTTCCATTGTAGTTGGCGGGTTTGGTCTGACAAACGAGCCGGAGACCAGTGATATGCCACGGCGCGGTGATTGACTCCACATGGATCCAGCCAAAACGCACTCCTTCATACAATTGGCTGTTCAACTCAAGCCGGTAGGTGTTTCCATGCTTTATCGGTGTCAATGTCTTCACATTATGCGCCCCTCCGAACATGCTGATCTCCGGCTGATTGTATTCACTGATGCTCATCTCGACCTTGCCCGTGAGATCCGGGCTGTCAAATTCCAACCACGCCCCGCTCTCCTGTCCGAAATCCATCAAGATCGAACCCGGACCCGTGACCGTCACATTCGGATTCGTGCTCAACAAAGATTGTAGATTCACAAATGAATTGTTCGTATCAGCGGTGACCTTGACGGGCTTTTGCAAATAAACCTCCAGCCCATTGGCTGCCTGCGGATTCGGCCAGCGATACGCCACCAGGGGATCGGGCGAGAGCGGCACCGCCATTCCACTGAAGCTGCCCGAACAGACACTGGGATACGGTTCCGGTATTGGTGAATAGCCCCAAAGGGAAGAATTCGGGGAACCTTTGCTGCCCTGCAAAACGATTTCTGCATAACCGGAATAACCGTTATCCAGCCCGCTGCTCTGGGGCGTAAAGTCGAATTGTACAAAAGCGACATTCGTGGCCAGTGGCATACCCCCCGAAGCGGTAAGGGCAATGCGATTAGCCGAAAATCCGGTGATGGCCGGATTGTAATTGATGCTAGCCAACGGGATGAACGTGGCCGGAGCCGCTAATGTGGAATAGGAAACGTTGTAGAATTGCCCAGCCCGGCCACTGTTTTGCCATCCGCTGTAAACCACAATATTAGTTAGCGTCGCACCGTTGACAAAATAGGTGACTGATTGCCCAGCGTTGGTCCCGCAAATGGCAAAATTGGAAGTGACGCCAACGTTACCAAACATGCCGTCAGTCAGCGTAGCCAGACCCGCCGCATTGGTTATCGGTGTGAAATTTCCTGCACCAAATGTGTTGGGCAACTGGCCCGCGATCAGGCTGTTCGTTTCGATCGTCCAAGTCGGGGTAAACGAAATGACATTATTTTGGTTGGAAGTGGTGATCGCAATGGGCGGCACATTCACCTTCGTCGCTGCCGTGCCTTGAACCGTGATCGCCGTGTAACCCACCGCGCCGTTTTCCGACGCGGGCGTGGAAAAATCAAATTTCAAAGCCACCACGTTTCGGGCAATCGCTGCGCCCGACGGGTCATTGATAGTCACTCGATTCGCCGACGCCGTGCCACCGGGAACACCTGCGGGAGAATAATCGACTTGAGTCAAACCGATGAAGCTGTCCGGATTCACCGCAGTGGCATAAGAAACCGTATAAGCTTGGGAATCGCGGCCATTGTCCTGCCATCCACCGTAAGTCGTGATGTTAGCAAGGTCATATCCGTAAGGGGTGGCCGGCAGTGTGTAAACCAGCGAAGATCCCGCTGTGCCGTCGTTGCCAGCGACTTCCAAATTTGTCGCCTGCGGGCTGCTGTAAGCGTAGATGGTCAGCGGAATACCGGGCTGCGTCAGGTTGGCGGCATTGGCTCCGGTATATTCACTGAAATTCCCATTGGACATGGTTGGCGCTAATCCAGAAATCAAACTGCCGGCAGGAACACTCCAAGCAGGAGTGAATGGAACCGCTCCGATCTGGTTCGTTCCTGTGATGGTGATTTGCGACCAGGCGGGGTAGACCAGAAATATCAATGTTAGCAATAGAAACGACAGCGAATTTCTTTTAATCTGGAGCAATGTTTTCATGAGAATCGGGAATGATCGTCTGGATAAATAAAATTATTTTGCATCCAGCATGGAGTTAAAGTGATCGGTGCCGGAACTCACTTGATAAACCGTCGCGCTAGAGATGGCAGCAAAAATTTTCCAAGCAGGCTTTTAAGCTTCATGACTTGCTTTGATTTTATCAACAAATGCCGACAAACACACATTCATCCAGCGCATGATTCCGTCTAAGATGGAACCAATTGAGGCGGGGTTCAACCATGGAAAGAGTGGCAACTCATTTCAACCTGAATTTGAGTTCCCACGCTGCTGTCCGTCCACGCTGCTGATTCAAAAAACGTGACGGTGCGCCCATCGAATTGAAGTCATCGGTGAGTGATTACGAAGCAGCCTTACCATGTAAACACTACTGTACAGCAAGCATTTCCCCCGGCGTGAGTATTAATTTTAATCAAACGGAAAAATCTTTGCGGGTTTGGCTGGTTGCTTGTTCAACGCGCCCTTGGATGGATGATCCCACATGAAGTGGCAGTGTTCGCAATAACACTGATGTTCAATGATGCGAAAAATGATTCCCAAATGGAGCACGAGCGTGGGCAGGAAAAACTTCCGCGTCATCTGCGGATAGTTTACCTGCAATGAACCACAGGACGGGCAATGCATAGCCTGATCCAACAGAGGCGTTGACTCGCCCTTAAGCAAGTCAACCGCTGCTTGAAATTCATCAGCGCGTACTTGCAGCCGATATGTGAGCCGCGGCGGACAAAGGAAGAGAAAAAGTTGCAGCCACCGGTCATTATAAGACCTGGCTTCAAACCCCTTGCCTTCCAGAAATTTTTCCATGGCCCGGCAAGCCGCCTCACTTTCAAAAAGAACAATATTGGACCAGGATTGGTGTTTTTTGAGTGATTTCATAGTAATCATTCCTGCGGTCTACATTTTTACCCGAACGACCTGCAAGATTTGCAGCATAGCATGTGCCGCGAAGAAAACCGAAAACCCGGCGTTAAAAGCATCATTATCCAGCCAAGCGGCGAAAAACATACCGGCAATTTGCATTAAAAAATGCCCGCGCTATTGCATCTTGCACTTATCCCGCGATTAAAAACCCAATCAGCCGCTGGCACATCTGATGCTGAATTTATTTGCCCGCACTCCATTTTGAAATACGCTTCACGCAACTTGTCTCAATGAATTCATTCCGTAACCACCGTTTGCGCGACTTCTCCGTGCCCATGAGCACGAACTGGTTGCTGAATGATCTCGCCGAAGCGAAGGGCAAGCAGGAACTTTACACCCGCCAATCGCCGCAATTGCTCAAAGCTCTACGCGAAATGGCTTTGATTCAAAGCGTTGAATCCTCCAACCGCATTGAAGGCGTCACCGTGGACGCCGACCGCTTGCGTCCACTGGTGCTGGGACACGCCCGCCCGAAAGATCGTTCCGAGCAGGAAATCGCTGGTTATCGCCGCGCGTTGAATCTCATCCATGCCGAGGCCGAACAGCTTCAGATCACGCCCGAATTATTAAAACGACTTCATCGGCTTTGTCAGGAAGGCAGCGGCGATGCCGGTCAATTTAAGAAGATGGATAACGAAGTCATTGAACTTCGTCCCGGCGAAGCCCCCACCATCCGTTTCAAATGCGTTTCCGCCAAAGCCACCTCCGCCGCCGTGGAAGAACTCTGTCTGGTTTATCGCCACGCCATTGATCAAGACCACATCCCACTGGTGATCGCCATCGGTGCGTTGATTCTCGATTTTCTCTGTATCCATCCGTTCCGCGACGGCAACGGGCGGGTGTCCCGCCTGCTTGCTGGCATTTTACCAGCACGGCTATGAAGCCGGACGTTATATCAGCGTGGAACGGTTGCTTGAGGAAGCCAAAGAAGATTACTACCACGTTCTCCGGCAAAGCTCCCAACGCTGGCACGAAGGCAAACACGATTTACTGCCGTGGTTCAATCATTTTCTCGCCATCGCCCGCCGTACTTACCTTGAATTTGAACAACGCGCCGGCCAGATCAAAGCCCCGCGCGGGGCGAAAACTGAATTGCTGGAACAAGCCATCACCAGCGCTGTCGGCGATTTTACTGTGACCGAATTGGAAAAACTCTGTCCCGGCGTGGGCCGCGACCTTATCCGCCATCGGCTTAAAGAAATGAAGCTGGCTGGTTCGGTTGAATGCATTGGACGCGGTCCCGGTGCCAAATGGCGAAAAAGGGTAACAACTTGAAAGAGGGTAACAAAAAGGGTATTAACTCTTGACTGGCTGAATTTCGGTAATAACCAAATCGATTGGATAATGAATCGGATAGCCGATGCGGTGAGTGATCTGGGGCAGCCGGAAGAAATTGGAACCATATTTACCAGTTTCCAAAAATATCTTTATCAACCTGTTGTTTAAAGAGCCGCTGAATTAATCCGCCGCTCGGACCTTAATTCGGTGCTTTAAAAGCGCAACGAAATCTTTTATTTTTCAAACCAACGGGCCTATAGCTCAGCGGTTAGAGCAGGCGACTCATAATCGCTTGGTCCCCGGTTCAAATCCGGGTGGGCCCACCACTTCCAAAAAATCCGCCGCGGCGCTTGACACCATCACTGTCCCCAGCGGAAGCTCACACCCTGAATGAGCGTCAAACTTCCGGTTCTTTATCTCGCGCGCCACGGCGAAACGGCGTGGAGTCTTTCCGGCCAGCACACCGGCCTGACTGACCTGCCCTTGACTGAACGCGGCGAACGCAATGCCCGCCAACTCGGTGACCGGTTGCGCGGCCTGACCTTCATCAAAGTTTTCACCAGTCCATTGCAACGCGCGGCAAAGACCTGCGCGTTGGCGGGTTTTGGTGACGTGGCGGAAATTGACCGTGACCTGGTGGAATGGAATTACGGCGACTATGAGGGTTTGCGCAGCCCGGAAATCATCGCGCAACACCCGGGCTGGCAAATTTTTCGCGATGGCTGCCCGAACGGCGAATCTCCGGCGCAAATCATCGCCCGCGCCGAGCGGGTCGTGCAACGCATCCGCAATATTGATGGCGATGTATTAATCTTTTCCAGCGGCCATTTTTTACGCTCGCTGGTCACGCGCTGGCTCGGACTGGAATTGACCGCCGGCAAAAACTTTTTGCTGACGACCGCCAGCTTGAGCATGTTGAGCTATGAACATGATCGGTCGCAACCGGCGGTGCAGTTATGGAATGATGCGCAGCATGTCACGACATAAAAATTTTCGCCCGCAATAAATGTGGTGGACAACGCAGCGGACACCCGCAAACTTTTGACGGAGACGGAGAATGAACGCCGGCGAATCCAACTGGTCAATTGATTGATTTAATTTGCTGACTTACAAAGCCAAATATTGAACATGAAATCCCCTTTGAAACCTCTGACGCAACGGACGGCGTGGAAAGCCCTGGTCACTCATCACCGGCAGATCCAAAAACTGCACCTGCGCAAATTATTTGCCGACGACGCCAAACGCGCCCAGAAGTTTTCCGTCGGTGCTGCCGGTTTATTTCTCGATTACTCCAAAAATCGCATCACCGATAAAACGATGAAGTTGCTGCTGCAACTGGCCCAGGAATCCGGTTTGCGGGGGAAGATTGACGCGATGTTCAGCGGCGAAAAGATCAATATCACCGAAAACCGCGCCGTGTTGCATGTCGCCTTGCGCGCGCCGAAATCGGCCAAGATCCTGGTTGATGGTAAAAACGTCGTGCCCGAGGTTCACGAAGTACTTAACAAAATGGCGGCGTTTTCCGACCGCATCCGCCGCGGGGCCTGGAAAGGTTTCACCGGCAAGCGCATCAAGAACATCGTCAACATCGGCATCGGCGGCTCTGACCTGGGTCCGGTCATGGCTTATGAAGCCTTGAAACATTACAGTGACCGCAGTTTGACGTTCCGCTTTGTCTCCAACGTTGACGGCATTGACTTTGTGGAGGCCACGCACGATCTGGATCCGGCGGAGACCTTGTTCGTCATTTCGTCCAAGACCTTCACCACGCTGGAAACGATGACCAATGCGCAAAGTGCGCGTGATTGGTTGCTCAAACCATTCAAGGGAAATGTCAAAGCTGTGGCGAAACATTTTGTCGCCGTTTCGACCAATACCGAAAAAGTCTCCGCCTTCGGCATTGATACGGCGAACATGTTCGGTTTCTGGGATTGGGTCGGTGGCCGTTATTCGATGGATTCCGCCATCGGGCTGTCCACGATGATCGCCATCGGGCCGGAACATTTCCGCCAATTGCTCGCCGGCTTTCACGCGATGGATGAACATTTCCGCACGGCGCCCTTTAAAAAAAATCTGCCGGTGCTGCTGGCGTTGCTGACGGTTTGGAACACGGATTTCTTCGGCGCGGAAACAGCGGCGGTATTGCCTTACGAAAATTATCTGAAACGCTTCCCCGCCTACCTCCAGCAATTAACGATGGAAAGCAACGGCAAACACGTCACATTGGATGGCCGGACGGTGGACTATCAAACGGGCCCGATCTATTGGGGCGAACCCGGCACAAACGGCCAGCATTCATTCTATCAATTGATCCATCAAGGCACGCGGTTGATTCCATGCGATTTCATCGCGTTTGCGAAAGCGCTGACACCGCTCGGTCGTCATCACGACATGTTGCTGGCGAATGTATTTGCGCAGGCGGAGGCGCTGGCGTTTGGCAAAACCGCGGCGGAGGTGAAGGCGGAAGGTGTGCCGGCCGCGCTGGTGCCGCATAAAGTATTTGAAGGCAATCGTCCGTCAAACACGATCCTGGCGGAAAAATTGACCCCGGAAATGCTTGGCAAACTAGTTGCGTTGTATGAACACAATGTGTTCACCCAGGGTGCGGTCTGGAATATTGATTCGTTCGATCAATGGGGCGTGGAACTTGGCAAAGTGCTGGCCCAGCGTATTGTACCTGAGCTGGAGAGCCAGGCAGCGCCGAAGTTGAAGCATGATAACTCAACGAATCAATTGATCCGGCGCTATCGCCAGATGAAGGCAGCGTAAAAACGACGCCACAAACCAGCGCCCGGCCTGACAGCAATGACACACTTATGAAACAAAAATTACAACTCGGTATGATCGGTTTGGGACGCATGGGTGCGAACATGGTTCGCCGGCTTACCAAAGATGGACACAATTGCGTGGTTTATGATCGCTCGGCAGACGCGGTCAATGCGCTGGTGAAAGAAAAAGCCACCGGCGCGACGTCGCTGGCTGATTTCGTGCAAAAACTTGCGCAGCCGCGCGCCATCTGGTTGATGGTGCCCGCCGGTGTGGTGGATGCATCCATCGCGGAACTGCTACCGCTGCTCGCACCGGATGACATCCTGATTGATGGCGGCAATTCTTATTACATTGATGACATTCGCCGCGCGAAAGAATTGGCCACCAAAAAAATCCATTACGTGGATGTCGGCACCAGCGGCGGTGTCTGGGGGCTGGAACGCGGTTATTGCATGATGATCGGCGGCGAGAAAGCGGTCGTTGACCGGCTGGATCCGATTTTTGCGACGCTGGCACCCGGTATCGGAAATGTTGATCGCACGCCGGGCCGCCCGGAAAATTCCGGCACGGCAGAACAAGGCTACCTCCATTGCGGTGCGAATGGCGCGGGGCATTTCGTAAAGATGGTCCACAACGGCATCGAATACGGCATGATGGCCGCATACGCCGAAGGTCTCGGTATTCTGCAGGGCGCCAACATCGGCAAGGGGAAGCACGAAGTGGACGCCGAAACGACGCCGTTACGCGATCCCGAACATTATCAGTACGATCTCCAACTGGGCGACATCGCCGAAGTCTGGCGTCGCGGCAGCGTGGTTGCGTCGTGGCTGCTCGACCTCACGGCCTCCGCGCTGGCGAAAGATCCCCAACTCGCGCAATTTGCCGGACGCGTCTCGGATTCCGGCGAAGGCCGTTGGACGATCAAGGCGGCGATTGACGAAGGTGTGCCCGCGCCCGTATTGACCGCGTCGCTCTACGAACGTTTCAGTTCCCGCGGCCAGGCGGATTTCCAGAATAAAATTCTCTCCGCCATGCGTTTTGAATTCGGCGGCCACCACGAAAAAGCAAAATAAAACCCAACTAAAGCCCAGCCGACGGCGTAAGGAGTTCGTCAGTTTATTTTCAGACTCATTACGTCGCCGCCGACAAATTTAAATTATGAATGCCAACCATTCCGACGCCTTGGTTTTTTTTGGAGCCACCGGCGATCTGGCTCACAAAAAGATTTTTCCATCATTACAGGCGATGATCCGGCGCGGTCACTTGGATGTGCCGGTCATCGGTGTGGCCAAGGCCGGTTGGAATCTGGACCAGCTCAAGGAGCGGGCGAAGGACAGTCTTACGCAACATGGCGGCCTCGATCCGGCGGCATTTGAAAAATTGTGCACATTGCTGCGTTACGTGGATGGTGATTACAGTGACCCAGCGACGTTTCAAGCCATCCGCCGCGAACTCGGCGCCGCCGAACGCCCGGCGCATTATCTCGCAATTCCCCCGGCATTGTTCGGTCTGGTAGTGGAGCAATTGAGCAAGGCTGGTTGCGCCCCCGCTGGCGCGCGGGTCATCGTGGAAAAACCTTTCGGCACTGACCTGACTTCGGCTCAAAAGCTGAATGGCATCCTGCTCCAAAGTTTTGACGAGAAACGGATTTTCCGCATTGATCATTATCTCGGCAAACGTCCGGTGCATCACATGTTATTCTTCCGTTTTGCAAACGCGCTGCCGGAAGCCTTCTGGAATCGTCAACATATTGAGAGCGTGCAGATAACGATGGCGGAAGATTTTGGCGTGCAAGGCCGCGGCGCCTTTTACGATCAGACTGGCACCGTGCGCGATGTGATCCAGAACCATCTGTTCCAGGTTCTGGCCAATCTGACGATGGAACCGCCAGTGCGTACTGATAGCGAATCCATCCGCGACGAAAAGGTGAAGGTGCTCAAGGCCATCCCACCGATCGAAGCCAAAAATATTGTTCGCGGCCAGTTCAAGGGTTACCGCAGCGAACCGGGGGTAAAGCCCGATTCACAAACTGAAACATTTGCCGCCCTCCAACTGGAGATTGATTCGTGGCGCTGGCGTGGCGTCCCCTTTTATATCCGCGCCGGAAAATGCCTGCCCGTCACTTGCACGGAAGTCGTCATCCGTCTCCGCAAACCGCCGACGATGTATGAAGGCTTCGACCTCGCCTCCAATCATATGCGGCTACGCATCAGTCCGAATGTCAGCATCGGGTTTGGCCTGAACGCCATCGCGCTTGACTCGGAAACTACGAGCCGCACAGTCGAAATGGTGGCCAGCCGTCAACCGGGCGCGAACGAGATGGACGCGTATGAACGGGTGCTCGGTGATGCGATGACCGGCGATGCCACCTTGTTTGCCCGCGAAGATTACGTCGAAGAAGCTTGGCGGATCGTGGATCCCATCTTGAAAGCCGGCACGCCGGTTTACGAATACGAACCCAAAAATTGGGGACCGCGCGAAGCCGAAAGCATTACGCCGCCCGGCGGCTGGCAGAATCCGGTGGTGTCAACTACACCATGATTTGGCCGGTCAGTCCGCAATTCAGGAGTCCGGCGCGAAAGCAATCCGTCGCCGGATGAAATGATTGTTGACTTCAACGGTGCATTTGATAAATTCCACGTCCCTTTGTTTGGATTTTGAAATGAAAACGCATTTGCCGAAAGTGAATTTGGATCAGCGCAAGTGGCATGTTATTGATGCCGATGGCGCAGTGCTTGGCCGTTTGGCCGTGCAAGTCGCTGATATTCTTCGCGGGAAAAATAAACCCGTTTATACGCCGCATCTCGATGCCGGTGACTTTGTCATCGTCATCAACGCCGAAAAAGTGCGCGTGACCGGCAAAAAAGAAACCGCCAAGGAATACATGAGCTATTCCGGCTGGAAAGGCGGCGAAAAATACGCCACCGTCGAACAGGTTCGCGCCAAACAGCCCGAACGCCTGATCGAACACGCCGTCAAGGGCATGATTCCCAAAAACCGCCTCGGTCGCGTTTTGCTCACCAAGCTGAAAGTTTTCAAAGGACCGAAACACGATCACGCGGCACAAACGCCAGCCGTGCTCGCACCCGCAAAATAATTTTTTATGGCTGCTACCAAAACCAACGAATTTCTCGGCACTGGCCGCCGCAAAACCGCTGTTGCCCGCGTCCGCCTTGTGACTGGCACCGGCAAAATCACGGTGAACCGCCGTGCGTTTGAAAACTATTTCCCGCTGGAAACCCTGCGCGCCACGGCTACCCAGCCGCTCGTCGTCGCCGGTGGTGTGGAAAAATTTGACGTCCGCGTGAATGTCGCCGGTGGTGGCCCGAATGGCCAGGCCGACGCTGTCCGTCACGGTATCTCCCGCGCTTTGCTGCAATTTGATGCGAACCTCCGTCCGCCGTTGAAAGCGGAAGGATTGCTCACGCGCGATCCGCGTGCGCGCGAACGCAAAAAATACGGCCAGCCGGGTGCGCGCAAGCGCTTCCAGTTCAGCAAGCGTTAATCCGCTGCGAAACTTTCAAACCCGCTGGCTCTGCCGGCGGGTTTTTTATTTTGGCCAGCTTGTGTTAATTTGTGTCAGGAATTTTTCGTGTGATTGGGGCCGTTCACGGCTAAAATTTTTTAAGAAATGAAAACAAAGAAAGTCGCCATCGTCGGCGCGTCGGGTTACTCCGGCGAAGAATTAGTGAGATTGTTGCTGAACCATCCGCACGCGGAATTGGTCGCCGTGACCTCGCGCCAAAATGCCGGGCAGACGCTCGCGCAAGTATTTCCAAAATTTGCCAGCCACCCCAAGTCCAAGGCGCTGCGTTTCGTGGAACCCAACGCCGCCTTGCTCGCCCAGCAGGCCGACGTCGTGTTTCTGGCGTTGCCACATGGCGTGGCCACCGAATATGCCGTTCCGTTGCTGGATGCCGGTTGTACGGTGATTGACCTGAGTGCAGATTTCCGGCTCAAGAGTGCGGAGGTTTACAAAGAATTTTACACCCACGATCATCCCGCGCCGGCCTTATTGCAGAAATCCGTTTACGGCCTGCCGGAATTTTATCGGGAGGCGATCAAAAAATCCCAGCTCATCGCATCGCCCGGCTGTTATCCGACCAGCATTTTACTGCCGACAATGCCGCTGCTCAAAGCCGGCCTGATCAAGCCAACCGGTATCATCGCTGATTCCCTGAGCGGCGTAAGTGGTGCCGGTCGCAAAGCCGAGATCGATTATCTGTTCTGCGAATGCAATGAGAGTGTGCGGCCTTACGGCGTGCCCAAGCACCGGCATTTGTCCGAGATCGAGGAACAACTTTCATTCGCCGCCGGCACGCCGGTCGTGATCCAGTTCACGCCCCATTTGATCCCCGTAAATCGTGGCATCCTGACAACGTTGTACCTGGAGCCAGCCAGCAATTTTACCGCAGAAACCGTCGCCACCGCTTACCAGAAATTTTACGCCAACGAACCGTTTGTGCGTTTGCTCGAAGGCAAATCGTTGCCGGACACGAAGAATGTCGTCGGCACGAACGTCTGTGAAATCGCGTGGCGGCTGGATTCGCGCACGGGCCGGCTCATCGTGATGAGCGCCGAAGACAATCTCACGAAAGGCGCCAGCGGACAGGCCGTGCAAAGTCTGAACATTCTTTGCAATTGGCCGGAAACTGCCGGACTCATTTAATGCAAGCAGGCGGCGTGATGAAGACTGATACGGTGGCGGGCTGTGTTTTCTCAGCCGGCTTACCATCCATTTCGTGACTTTGCCTTCGTCAACTTCCATCGTTTGGAACGCCGCTGATTATGCGGCGAATTCCGCCGTGCAATATGACTGGGCGCGCGAACTTATCGCCACCCTTGATTTACGCGGAGATGAACAACTGCTCGATGTCGGGTGTGGTGATGGAAAAATCACGGCTGAAATCGCCCGTGCCCTGCCCCGCGGCTCCGTGATTGGAACCGATGTTTCGCCCGAAATGATCGCGTTCGCTCGCAAGAAATTTCCCGCACGTGAAATC
>DASYEY010000191.1:0-6437 GCA_036498725.1 Verrucomicrobiia bacterium
GCATACGCCGCCCTACATGTTGATCCGCGATGAGAACACCATCCAATCACTGTCCGGCATGGGCATCATCCTGTTGATGTTTTCGCTCGGATTGGAATTCAGCCTGGGAAAACTAAAACGCGTCGGCTCCACAGCCTTCATCGCCGCCGTATCGGAAATCGTGCTGATGCTCGGCATCGGTTACTTGATTGGCCGCTGGTTCGGCTGGAGCCAGATGGACAGCATTTTTCTCGGGGCCATGCTTTCCATCTCTTCCACCACGATCATCATCAAGGCCTTGGCGGAACTTGGCAAAAGCAAGGAACGGTTTGCTGAACTGATTTTCGGCATCCTCATCGTTGAAGACATCCTCGCCATCGCCATCATCGCGCTGCTGTCCGGCATCGCCATGACCGGTTCATTGCATGTCGGCGAAGTCGTCAACACGGTCAGTCGCCTGGGAATTTTTCTGGTTGTGGCGCTCGTATTGGGATTGCTGTTCGTGCCGCGCCTGATCGGTTATGTTGCCCGGTTCAAAAGTAATGAAATGTTACTGGTCACGGTCCTGGGACTTTGCTTCGGTTTTTCATTGCTCGCAGAAAAACTGCATTACAGCGTCGCCCTCGGCGCTTTCGTCATCGGCGCGGTTATTGCGGAATCACGTGAGATCGGCAAAATTGAGCATCTCATCGAACCCGTTCGTGACATGTTCAGCGCGGTCTTCTTCGTGACCATTGGCATGCTCATTGACCCCCAAATGCTGCTGCAATACTGGCTGCCCATCACCGTCATCACCATCGTGGTCGTGGTTGGAAAAGTTGCAACCTGTGCCTTTGGGACATTCGTCGCCGGCAATGATACGCGCACTTCCTTGCGCGTCGGCATGGGCCTGGCACAGATCGGTGAATTTTCCTTCATCATCGCTGCGCTGGGATTGGACCTCAATGTCACCAGCAAATTTCTTTACCCTATCGCCGTGACCGTTTCCGCCCTGACCACGTTGCTCACGCCCTACCTGATCAAAAGTTCCGATGCCTGCGTCAACTGGGGCGGTCGTATCGCACCGCCCTCACTCGCCAATTCCCTTAAGCTCTACACGCAATGGATTGGGCAAAAATCCGAGGCAAAACAAAATTTCGCCACGCAACTCATCCGCAAATGGGCCTTGCAGATCGCTTTGAACGTTGCTCTTACCGCCGGTATTTTCATCGCGGCCGTTTTCGTTGCCCATCAGCACATTGCGCGGTTGGAAAATTTTCACTTGAACAGCGTCACCCTGCACGCGTTGATTTGGTTCGCTGCGATGTTCCTGGCGTTGCCATTGCTCATCGCCATTTATCGCAAGCTGGAAGCACTGGGCATGTTGCTGGCCGAACTAAGGGTTCAACAACTTACCTCCGAAGCACGCGCCAAGGAAATCAAGGCGGTCATTTCCACCACCGTCCCGCTCGCTGGCGCGATCGGCATGGGTTTGTTGATTTTTTTCATGAGCGCGCCCCTGCTGCCCTCGGGTGAAATTTTGCTCGCCTTGCTCTTCATCCTGGCCGGGCTTACCTTTTTGCTCTGGCGGTCATTCGTCAAAGTTTATTCCAAGGCTCAAGTCGCCATTCAGGAAACCCTCGCCCAACCTCCGGAACCGCACGAAGCGGAAGCCCCTGCCCCTTTGAAAAATCTTTTAAAGGATGCCAGGCTGCAAACATTCATCATCGCTGAAACTTCATCCAGCAAAGGGAAATTCCTGCATGAACTGCAATTGCGCACCCTGACTGGCGCCAGCATCGTCGCCATTGAACGCAACGGAACCAATCTGGTAAATCCCGGTGCGCACGATGAATTATTTACCGGCGACCAGGTTTTGGTTTTGGGTAACGAAGTGCAATTGGAAAAGGCTGGTCGATTTTTGCAAGAAAGCAGCCACTAATTGCCGTTCAACTTCCGCGATACGTCGAATAGCTCCACGGCGAGCATAGCAACGGCACATGATAACTCGCATTCGCGTCGGCAAGACCAAAACGCACCGGTACCTGGTCGAGAAAATAAGGCTTCGGCAACGCCGGTGATTTGACGGCAAAATAATCGCCGACAAAAAAGATAAGCTCGTATTGGCCGGCCCGCATTGCATCCGCCGCCAACAATGGTGATTCCGTACGGCCATCCGCATTGGTTTTAGCGGTGAGAATCAGCGTGCGCCCGCCGTCGGCAAGCAACCACAATTCGATTTTCATCCCGGGCGCCGGACAGCCATGCGCCGTGTCGAGAACATGTGTGCTCAGTTTTGCAGCCATATCAATCAGAAATTAAATCGCACAACCGCAGTTCCGCAATCTTGAATATTTCCGCCAGCGCCGCCGCCATTTCCGCTTCGTACGAATTGGCCAGGCGCACTTCAAAGCCGTTCAAGATCGCCGTTTTTTTATTCAACCGGGCGCAGATGACGAAAGGAAAACCGAATTTTGCTTGGTAGGCGGTATTTTGTTTTTGAAACCAGGCAACTTCTGCCGGCGACAACTGGTTCAGTCCGGCACTGGCTTGTTCCCGGGTGGATTCACGCGTGAGTTGTCCGGCCAAAGCCAGGCGTCCAACCAGATCAGGGTGAGCGCGGATCAGTGCAAGTTGTTTTTCAACCCCGGCAGTTTTCACCGTGTCACACAATGCGCGATGCAACGTTTCAAAGGTCGAAAATGGCTTCTGTGAAAAAGTCTTTTCCGCAATCCATGGTGAATGTTCAAACACCGGGCCGATGATCTGCGTAAAGTCAGCCGGAGCCAAATCGTTCAACGCTGCCAGTGTGATTTTTTCAGCCATGCGTTTTTAGGCGTGTCATCCTTAATTGAGTCCTTAAGATATGCTTTCAAAAGAGGAAAGCGACATGAAATTGACCCAGCACCAATACGGCAAGGCGCGCATCCGCGTCTTGAAAGTCATCCGCCGCGGCTCCCACCATTCCTTGAAGGAACTCGATGTTTCCGTGACGCTGCAGGGCGATTTCGATGCTTCCTACACCAAGGGCGACAATCGGTTGGTGGTGGCCACGGACTCGATGAAAAATACCGTCAACGTCTTCGCCAAGAAAGAACTCGGCGGAGAAAACGAGGAATTTGGCATCGCACTCAGCCGGCATTTTCTAAACAAATATCCGCACGTCAGTTGCGTGGAGATCGGCTTGAGCGAACATTGCTGGGATCGCCTCTCCGTCGGCGGCAAACCCCACCCCCATGCGTTCATGGAAAAAAGCGCTGCCAAGCCGTTCGCCCGGATCATCGCCAACCGGAAAGGCAGCACGGTCGAATCCGGCATCGAAGACCTGTTGATTTTGAAATCCACCGGTTCGAGTTTCGAAAAATTCCTGCGCGATGAATTCACCACCCTGCCGGAAACCAGCGACCGGATTTTTGCGACCAAGTTGAAGGCCACATGGACTTACGCCAAGAAACCCAAGAGCCATGCGGCGACGAACCAAAAAATTTTAACCGCGATGCTCGCCACGTTCGCCAAAAAATTCAGCCCGTCCGTGCAGGTGACCTTGTTCCAGATGGGCGAGGCAGCGTTGAAAACCGCGCCGCAGGTTTCCAAGATTCATCTGTCCATGCCGAACAAGCATTGCCTGCTCATCAATCTCGCCCCCTTCGGCCTGGAAAATAAAAATGAGCTGTTTGTGCCGACCGATGAACCCCACGGCCAGATCGAAGGAACCATCACCCGGTAAAAGAAAAACCCCGCAGTTTAACTGCGGGGTTTGTTCTGAAAATCAACGGGGCGAATCAGGCGTTGTCGCCGATCGCTTCAACGGGACAGCCTTCCTTGGCTTCTTTGCAACGCGCTTCTTCATCAGGCGTAGAAGGCTGCTTATAGACCAACGAGTAGCCACCGTCATCGTTGCGTTTAAAATTGTCAGGGGCGGTTTCGCGGCAGAGATCGCAGTCAATACATTGATTGTCCACGTAGTATTTGCCGGCGACGTTTTCGGGATATTTATTTGCTACATCAGCCATAAAATTAAATCAAATTAGGAAGTAAATATGCCATCCCCTGGCGGATGATGGCAAGTCCGATTTAACCCTGGCACCAAGGTAGCCAATTAAAAAACTTTTCATCGCGTCCGCCGTTTGTATGTTTTGTCATGCAAAAGGCATCTCTGCGACGGACAAAAATTGTTTCCACCCTCGGCCCGGCCACAGATTCGCCGGAAATGATCGGCAAACTGATTGATGCGGGCGTCAATATCTTCCGGCTCAACATGTCCCACGCTCCGCATGATTGGGTGCGCCGCGTTTATGCGGCGATCCGGGAGGAGTCAGCCAAACGTGAGCGCCATATCGGCATCCTCATGGACACACAAGGGCCGGCCATCCGCACTGGCGACCTCGGAGTGCCCTTGGATTTGCAGCCCGGCCAGAAATTCACCCTGACCGTCCGCGGCGAACGGGATCTGGAGCAACATTCCGTAGACGTGAATTATGAAAATTTCGTCAATGACATCAGCGTCGGTGACGTGGTGCTAATTGATAACGGCGCGATCGAGATGAAAGTGCTCGCCAAGAACGGCAACAAGGTCGAATGCGAAGTTTTGACCGAAGGCAAGCTTGGCAGCCGGCGCCATATCAACCTGCCCGGCGTCAAAGTCAGCCTGCCCGCGCTGACCGCCAAGGACATCAAAGACGTGAAGCTCGGCTTGGAATTGAATGTGGATTTCATCGCGCTTTCGTTCGTGCGCGAAGCCCGTGACCTGTTGCAATTGCGCGAATTGTTTCCTGAAGACAAACCGCATCCGCTGGTCGTCGCCAAGATTGAAGATCAACAGGCCATTATCAATCTTGAATCCATCGTCGCTGAAGCAGACGCCATCATGGTGGCGCGTGGTGACCTGGGCATCGAGATTCCGTATGAAGAATTGCCCATCGTCCAGCGGCGCATCGTAAAAACCTGCCTGCGCGTCGGCCGCCCCGTCATCGTCGCCACGCACATGCTGGAAAGCATGATTGATTCACCGATGCCCACCCGGGCAGAAGTCACCGATGTGGCCAACGCCGTCTTTGAAGAAGCGGACGCCATCATGTTGAGCGGCGAAACTACGGTCGGCAAATATCCGGTTAAATGCATCGAAGTATTTGATCGCATTGCCACGCGTATCGAGCGCAGCGGCAGCGCACAGTTTCATGATTCAGCCGAATTGACGAACCCGCGGCAAAAACTGGTCAAAAGCGCCGTCGTGATGGCGAACGAATTGAAGGCGGCGGCCATCCTGGCTTTCACCCGCAATGGTCATATGGCGCGTTACGCTGCCTGGATGCGCCCGCGTTACTCGCCGGTTTATGCGATCTGTGACAGCGTAAAATGCGCCAATGAGTTGACGTTAAGCTGGGGGGTGGCGTCCTTCGTGACCGAGTTTGATTTCATCGAACCGCAAAACACGATCGCCAATGGGATAAAAAATCTGACCGCCCAAGGCCGTCTAAAACCTGGCGATACCATTGTCATCATCGGCGCCATTTCCGTCGGCACCGAAATCGTGGACGCAGTGCAGATGCGGACAGTCTGAGCGGTATGCTCCAATAAAAAACGCGCCGGGAAAACCCGGCGCGTTTTGTTTTTAAATCAAATTCAGTTGCTCAGTTGCTCAAGACTTTGGCCGCTTCTGTGGCTAGGTTCAAAACCGTGTTGGGAAACAAGCCCAGCCAGAAGATACCGCCAATGCAGATGGCGATGGAAAATTTTGCACCACCGGAAAGTTCGATCGGGGACAAGTCCGCCGCTTCCCGGCTCCAATAAATCGCCCGGATAACGCCAAAGTAATAATAAATGGAAATCACCACGCCGGCGAGCGCGATGAATGCCAGCCAATAATAAGCGTGATTTCCACTCACGGCGCCTTGCGCGATGACGGCTTTCAACAACAGAAATTTCCCGAAGAACCCAGCCAGTGGCGGAAGGCCGGCCAGTGAAACCATGGCAATCGTCATCGTGGCCGCCAACAACGGTGAACGTTGGTTCAATCCGGCCAGCGAAGAAACCTCTTCGTCCGCCAGATGACGCGCCACGAGCGCGATGACCGTAAAAGAAGCCATGACCGTGAACAGATAGCCGGCCAGATAATACAAGATCGCTGCGCCGCCATCCGTGGATTTACCCCAACTCCCCGCCAAGGCCACCACGCCCAGCAGCAGATAGCCCGCGTGCGAAATGCTGGAATAACCGAGCAACCGTTTCAAATTGCGTTGCGGCAGCGCACAAAGATTGCCGTAAAGAATGGTGATGGCGGCAATGATGGTCAATAGACAGGTCCAATGTTGCGTCACTTGCGGAACGGCGATGAAGAGAACCCGCAGCAACAGGACAAAACCCGCCGCCTTGGAACCAACTGCAAGAAAAGCGGTCGTCGGGGTCGGCGCGCCTTGATAGACATCCGGCGCCCAAATTTGAAAGGGAAAGGCGGCAATCTTGAATCCCAAGCCAACGAG
>DASYEY010000192.1:0-11016 GCA_036498725.1 Verrucomicrobiia bacterium
GATCGGCAAGATGGTGATGGATGGCTTGCGCGAACTGGATGTCGTGGCCTACGTGCGTTTTGCCAGCGTCTACCGCCGGTTTGAGGAAGCCACGGATTTTGTGCAGGAAGTCGAAAAATTGGAGGCCGACAAATGATTGCATTGCAGTCCGAATGCCTGATCTTTCAACTCAATAATGGCGAAAGCATCCCGTGTTCGGTGGAAATGATTTCCATCGAGATCGTCGGCCAGTCCGATGGTTACGGGTTGATTGACCCGAAAATGTTGCGCCACGCCACCGCCTCGGTCTTTCACTATTTCAAGACCGAGCTTGACCGCGAATCGGTCACCATCAGCGAATTTTCCCAGGCTTTGGAAAAGGCGTTGCACGGTCTGGGCCTGACGATTTTTCCGGAAAAACCTGCCACGCCGCCCGATGCAATCGAGGCGGACCTTGCCTTGCTTGCACAGGAATCAGCCGACAACCTGGAATTATTTTTCTTTCCGCGCTTGCGTGATACCTTGCGCACACAACTCAGCCAGGCTCCCCGGATTCTGCGTTTTTACGGGCTGCGCGGCTGCGTCAAACAGCTTGCGGGTGCCCGTCGTTGGAGTTCGCGTTGCGCCAAGATGGAGGAACAGATTGTCGAATATCTGCGTCAATGCCTGACCGCCGAGCCGAAAACCAGCAAATGTGCGCTCGTGGTGGAATGAGCGGTGAGTTTTTAATTTTGAATTTTTAGTTTTAAGTTAAGGCCTTCGTTGCGTTGCGCTTTCGCTAACTAAAAATTTAGCACCTCAAACTTCATGAAAACTTTATTTGAAAAACTCATCGCCAGGGAAATTCCAGCGGCGATCGTTTATGAAGACGACGACGTGTTCGCTTTTCGCGACATCCAGCCGCAAGCGCCGACGCACGTCTTGATCGTTCCGAAAAAGCCGATTCCGCGCATCGCCGAAGCCACGGCTGCCGATCAGGCATTGCTCGGCAAACTATTATTCAAAGCCGCCGAGGTCGCGGAAAAGATCGGCCTGAAAACCACCGGCTACCGGTTGGTCATCAATAATGGCGCGGATGGCGGCGAGGCGGTTCCGCATCTGCACTGCCACATTCTGGGCGGCCGGCATATGGCGTGGCCGCCGGGTTAACGGCCAGAGGAATTTTTGTTGCGATTGAACAGTTTTTTGAAAAATGCCACCACTGCGAGGATGCCGAAGATGATGAATTTTTTCGCGGCCAGGAGTAATATCCATAATCCCTTCAGCAATCCGACCTTGGCGGCCACAGCGAGCGCACCGCCCGCTACGAGCGCTGCGATTCCATATTCCGCAACCTTGTCCACCTTGGGATCGAAGTCGGCGTAGCGGTTGCCTTCCTTGAAATCCACCATGCCAAGGATCTGGGGCGTTTGTGCATCAATTTCCGGCAGTTGCGCCACATCCGCGATGGCGTTCAGTTCCAGCACCCCTTTGCGGCCCAACATCCGGATGTTGTAATTCAACGTTTCACCGTCCTCGCCTTCGACTTTAAATTTTTTCGCCCAATATAATTTATGTGTCGTGCCGTCATAGCGTGGTGGTGCCGCCCAGCCGACTAATTCCATGGCGGGATAGCCTTCCCGCTTTCGTGCCTCGTTGTTCTCCTTGACGCCTGCCTGCATTTTTTTGAGTAGATCGTCATAGTTGATCTTGCTCGCGTCGTTATCTTTCACATAGCCATCGGCGGAATAATCAATCGTCACCACCCAGCAGTTGGAACTGAGCGGCGTCATGCCGGCGGGAATCAGCATTCCCAACGGCTTTTCGGAAGATGGCGGATTATGCCACAATTTCACTAGGACGGTTTCTGCGTCATCCGGCCCGAGATAATTGAATTCTTTGGGCACGGTCAATTTCGCGAGCCCGCCCCGGAGATCAATTTCACCTTGTTGATATTTAAGCTCTTTCAACAAATTAACATATTGCGCTGGCAGCGTATTGGTCTCGGTTTGGGCGTGAATGCTACCCGTCAGGGCGGCAAAACCGGCGAGCAATAAGGTGATAATTTTGACTTTCATGGCGTTGAGAGTGTAGTTGTGGCGGCTGAATAGGGTGTTGGATCAACGAACGGCGGGGATGTTGGTCAGCATACCGAGAATTGTCAAACCCGGTCCGTATCCGGGAGAAGGAAAATTTTAAATCACGGTATGACGAAACCGTCTTCATCCGCCGGATTGGCAAAAATCAGATACTCGGAAGTTCCATCCAGCCGGATGAGTGCGGCCGGGCGATGCGATACTAGCGCCAGCAATTCATCATCGTTGAGCGTGCGAAAGTTTCCACGCTTGGTCCGTACGATGTTCCCGGTCGCGCTGGACGCGATGATATGCGCCGACGCCAGCGGCTGGGTCAGTATCACGGCGCTCACCGGCAACGGTCGCGTGTTGACCAGTTGATAATTCAAATGGCGGGGGACTGCTGGCTTAATCGCCATGGTTGTCACCGGCCCTGACCAATATGGTCGGGTAAAAATAGCGAACGTCCCCAACACGACCAGCAGCAACATTACGCGCGACAGCTGTTTCCGCTGTCGCCGTTGCTGTACGTGCCGCAAGGTTTCGCCCAACAATGTGCTGCGAAGATCTTTCGGCGCGGCTTCGGCAAAAACGGCGGACAGTAATTCGTTATGTTTACCCTTTTCGCTCATCCAATAAATTTATTTGCGCGTCATTTTTCAATGCCATTAATGCTCCGTCTTTCAATTTAGCACGAATGCGGGATAATTTTGATTCCACCGCTTTCTCCGTCATCTGCCAGTCCCCGGCAATTTCCCGGACAGATTTATGGGCATTATATTTTTGCCGGATCAATTCTTGTTCGTCTGCTGACAGCGCGGTGATCTGTTGGTCCAACAATGTCTGCAGCCGCTCGTCGGCCTGTCCGTCATCCAAGCCATCCGCCGTCACTTCGGCATGGCGGGTGAAACGTTCCAGAAACGAAAAATAACGGTGTTGCCGGCGCGTCTCATCCGTGAAGGCGCTGCGGGCCAGCACCGTGAGCCAGCTCCAAAGAACCTCCTCATCCGTAAATACCTTGATGTGACGGGTGATCCGCATAAATGCCGCCTGTAATGCCTCGCGTGCCGTATCTTCATTGCCAGCGGCAACGACGAGCAAATAACGCCACAAGCGATCGAAGTAAGCTTCATGAAACCTGCGCCAAGCCAGTTCATCGCCAGCAAGCATCTGCCGTGTCAATGTTGCCACTTCCAGCGGTTGGCCTTGGTCATCCGCTCTGTCACTCGTAGGGCGCAAGTGAATGGGCGAAATCAAATTATCCGAAAATGGTTATCACGGTTTCGTATCCGGTTGAGGCGGTGGATTTTGTGCTGCTGGCAGCGGGGTCGGCGCGGGCGCGCCTGATGCGACCGGGCTGAAAGGCGGCTGCGGTTGCGACCGGTTGATGACATTTTGCAAACGCTGTTGAAAACGCGGCAGATCAGGGCCTGGCGACGTCTGTTGCAATTCTTTTAACACATCGCTGATTACCTGCAGTTGTTTCTCTTCACCCACGGCGATCAACAATTTGGTTTCCTTGTGATAATTAATCTCTGGAGTGGAAGTCTCGCCCATCATTTTCCAGCCGGTTTGAATGGCGGTGGTGATGTCGTCTACGGTCAGGCCGGAGTTTACATAAGGCGCCAATTGATAAAACCGGCAGACTTTAATCGGCGGCTGTTCTGTGGATTGTGGTGGTGCCGGTGGGTTCTCCACATGAAAATACCAGATCGAATCGTCGGAAGGATCGCCCTCGGTCTTAAAGCCATAGCTGATACTAATGGTTTGGTAAGCATCACCGGCATAAGGAATGTTTGGGTGATATACCCGATTTTCTTGTTTATAACTGGCGGCTTGCAGAGCAGAAAATAATTGAGACGTGGTGATATTATCCATTTTGAGCGGCGGCAATTGTGTGTCGGCGGTTCCATTGGGAATGATGACATTAAGCGATTTTCCCGTGGCTTTCTCGATTGCCGCCACCAAGTCCTGCGGTGCGCCCCCAGGAAATTGCAGGTTGAATCGGGTCAGTTTGGTGTTGTCAGGCTGGCCGAGGGTGATGGGCTGGCCGGTGAGTTGAAGTGTGGCAACACCATTTTGTCCCCAAGCCGGGGCGAGACTGAGCGCGAGTAAGCCGAGAGCAGCGCAGGTGGTGATTTTCATAAGTATTATTCTGTCTTTATACCGATACACGCCCGCCACCGCAAAATCCTTCGTACAAATATGAAATGATGGCAGGTGCTACTTTTGAAGATTGGAATTTCTCTGGATGTTGGAACTTGGAATTTGGAGCTTTTTGGCAAACCAATCCAATTACGCTCGCTGCTTACCGGCGCAAGCCAAAGACGCTGTCGAAGATAACTTCCTTGGCTTTCCAGAGAAGCGCCATGGTGATGGCCAGGGGCGACAAGCCCAGCGAGAGCAGCACGGTGGTCGAGGCATGTTGCAGCCAGAGCATCAACTTGGGATTAATGTGCGATGGCAAACCAGTTAGTTGCGGCAGGAAGGTCACAGCGAGGACGAGGACCAGCCAGGTCATGAGCAGCCAACGGTTAAGTTTGGTGAATTGCCGCGTTTCCTGGCGCAACGTTTCATCCGGCAACATCGCGCCGAGTTGTTTGAGCACAAGGTTCAAGTTGAACAGGAAGAATAGGGCCGACAGGATGAGGATGAAGATCGCGGCGTTAAAAAAGAATTCGCGCGGCATTTTGTTCTGCCAATAAAGAAACGGGCAGAGGCCAAGGTTGACGAGTCCGAGCAATTTTGCGCGGTCGAGCGCATTGCGCCACGGACGTTCGTGTTTTTGAAATTGGCCGATCTGGCTGAGGCCGTAGAGCAAAAGCAGGTTGATGACCAGGGCTGGAATGATGCCAGTCGGCGTCAGGACGTCCGCCCGCGCAATTTCAGCACTGGCGATCAACCAGGCAGGCAGCCCCCAGAACAAGGCGGACAGCCCGCGCGTGAGCCGGCCCAACGAGCGGAGCAGTTCGGGATTGGAAGACGCATCAGGCATGATGAGGCGAATGCAGATTAAAAAATGAAGAATGAAGACACAAAAGCGGGGTCCGCTTTGTGGAAATCCTTTTCATTCTACATTCGTCCTTCTTCATTTCAAAAGCTCAGGTATGTGTAAGCCCTCAGCCCGCGTTCATAATCATCCAGCAGCCGCATGGCTTCGCTGGGTTTCATGCGATCAGATTTGATGGCTTCATCCATCTGGGCCTTCATCTGGCGTTTCAATTCGTTCTCATCGTATTGCACGGAGGTGAGCGAATGGATGACGGTGGCGCCTTCGATGATTTCTTCGATGTAATAACCGCTCGGCTCGTCGGGTTCAAGGAAGACGTGGACTTCATTCACGCGGCCAAACAGGTTGTGCAGGTCGCCCATGATGTCCTGATACGCGCCCATCAAAAAGAAACCGATATGATATGGCTCCGGCTTGCCGTTGCCATTGATGTTCAAGGGATGCAGCGGCAGGGTGTCGCGCACATCGCGCAGGTCAATGAACTTGTTGATCTGGCCGTCCGAATCACAGGTGATGTCCACCAGGGTGCATTCGCGTGTCGGGCGTTCGTTGAGGCGCGCAACAGGCATGATGGGAAATAACTGGCCGAGCGCCCAATGATCGAGCAACGATTGGAACACCGAGAAATTGCACAGATACTGGTCGCCCAAACTGTCTTCGAGTTTTTGGATTTCGTCCGGGATATAGGCCTGGCCTTTGAAACTTTCGACGACTTCGCGGCTGATTTCCCAGTAAAGATTTTCGATGCGCGCCTTGTCCGGCAATTCCATCACGCCGAGCGTGAACATGTTGTGCGCGTCGTCCTTGCGTTCCTGCGCATCGTGAAACGCCTCAAGTTTGTTGAGCTTCGCGAGGTTCTTCTTGATATCGAGCAGTTCCTTGACGAGCGGGTGTTCGGTGTCGCCGTATTTGAAGGCCTCGCCGGGGCGGATTTTCTCAATCGCGCCAAAGACCTCCACGATCAGCACGCTGTGATGGGCGACAATCGCGCGACCGCTTTCGCTGACGATGTTCGGATGCGGCACTTTCTCCGCGTTACAGATGTCCGCGATGTAATAGACGATGTCGTTCGTGTATTCCTGTAACGAATAATTCGTGGAAGAATCAAACGCGCTGCGGGAACCGTCATAATCCACGCCGAGACCGCCGCCGACATCCATGAACTCGATCGCAAACCCCATCTTCACGAGCTTTGCGTAAAACCGCGCCGCTTCCTGCACGGCTTTTTTCACCGTTAAAATATCCGGCACCTGCGAGCCGATGTGAAAGTGCAACAACTTCAGGCAATGGCCGAGATTTTCCGCCTTCAACATTTCCGTCGCGGTGAGCAGTTCAACTGTGCTCAAACCGAACTTCGCATTCTCGCCGCCGCTTTCCGCCCACTTGCCCGCGCCCTTGCTCAGCAAGCGCGCGCGGATGCCGACGAGCGGTTCCACGCCCAGTTGCTTGGAGATGGTGATGATGTGGCGGAGTTCTTCCAGTTTTTCCACCACCATGATGACGCGTTTGCCGAGCTTGATGCCGAGCAACGCCATCTTGATGAATTCCGCGTCCTTGTAGCCGTTGCAGATGATGAGGCAACCCTGCTGATTCTGCAGCGCCAGGCCGGCAAATAATTCCGGTTTGCTGCCGACTTCGAGGCCGAAATCAAATTGTTTGCCGGCGTCGAGGATTTCTTCCACAACTTCGCGGAGCTGATTGACCTTGATCGGAAATACACCGCGATATTTGCCCTGAAAATTAAATTCCGCAATGGAATTGCGGAAGGCCTGGTTAATGGCTTCAACGCGATGGCGCAAAATATCCTGAAAGCGGATGAGCAGGGGGAATTTCAGTCCGCGGCTTTTCGCTTCCTCGATGACATCCGTCACATCCACGCTTGCGCCCGCTTCCTGCAAAGGCGTGGCGACGACGTGGCCGGCCTCGTTGATGTCGAAATACTTGGCGCCCCAGCGCTGGATATTATACAGCGCGCGGGCCGATTCAATGTCCCATGGACGCATTGGCTCAGGTGGTTGGTTCATCTCGATACTTGAAACGATGCGAACTATATGATTACTGGCGCAGAAAGCAATAATCACATTGTAAAAATTGGCACCGTTTGCCGGCGGATCCGGCTGGCGCGGGGAGCGGATAACCGGCGGAAAAATAGTCCAGGCTGGCCCGGATTGCACTTTCTTTTCGTTTCCATTTTACACTGCGGCTGCAGTTCGTTAAACCATTCGCCCGTTTCGACATGAACGAAGTCCATATCCAAAAAATTGCCGCTGAACTCAAAGTCCAGCCGCGCCAGGTATTTGCCACCGCCAAGCTGTTTGCCGAAGGGGCCACCGTACCCTTCATTGCCCGTTATCGCAAGGAAGCCACCGGCTTGCTGGATGAAGTGGCGATTACAAGCATTCGCGAGCGTCTGATCAGCCTCGCAGAATTCGATAGCCGCCGCGAAGCGATCGTGAAATCGTTGGAAGAACGCAACCTGCTTTCCGATGCTTTGAAGGCCGCCATCGCCAAGGCCGAGACGGTCACGCAACTGGAAGATATCTACCAGCCATACCGTCCAAAACGCCGGACCCATGCGATGATCGCCAAAGAGCAGGGGCTTGAACCGTTGGCGGATATTTTGTTCACCCAGGCCGCTACCATCGATCCACAAACGGAAGCGGCGAAATTTGTCAGCGCAGAGAAAGGCGTGGCAGATGTGAATGCCGCCCTGGCCGGTGCCCGCGACATCATCGCCGAACGTGTGAATGACGACGCCATCGCCCGCGCCAGGTTGCGTGAACTTTACTGGAGCGAAGGTTTGGTGCGTTCCAAGGTGGCATTCGACAAACAGGAGGCGGGCGCGAAGTTCAAAGATTATTTCGATTGGAGTGAGCCGGTGGGCAAGATTCCGAGTCATCGGTTACTGGCCATCCGCCGCGGCGAGACCGAAGGCTTTTTGATGTTGCGCATCACTCCGCCGGAAGAATCTGCGTTGCCGGTGCTGGAACCGTTGTTCGTCACCGGTCGGAGCCCGGCGGCAGAACAGGTCCGGCTCGCGGTGCAAGATAGTTACAAGCGGTTGCTCGGGCCGGCCATCGAGGTCGAACTGCGCATGGAAACCAAGAAGCGCGCGGATGCCGAAGCCATCCGGGTTTTTGCCGATAATTTGCGTGAACTGTTGCTGGCATCACCACTCGGCAGCAAAAACGTGCTGGCCATTGATCCGGGTTTCCGGACCGGCTGCAAAGTGGTCTGCCTGGATCGCCAGGGGAAATTGCTGCACAACGACGTGATTTATCCGACGGCCTCCAGTGCGAATGAAGTTCGCGAAGCGGCGTCCGCTGTGTTGAGCCTGGTCAAAAAGTATCAGATCGAGGCCATCGCCATCGGCAACGGCACGGCGAGCCGCGAAACGGAGACGTTCGTGAAAGCGCTCAAATTGACGCTGCCCATCGTGATGGTGAACGAAAGCGGCGCGTCCATCTACTCGGCATCCGAAGTTGCGCGTGAAGAATTTCCCAATCACGACGTGACCGTGCGTGGTGCGGTGTCGATTGGCCGCCGTTTGATGGATCCACTGGCGGAACTCGTGAAACTCGACCCGAAATCAATCGGTGTCGGCCAGTATCAACACGATGTGGAACAGACTGCGCTCAAACGCAGCCTGGACGACGTGGTGATGAGCTGCGTGAATGGCGTGGGAGTGGAATTGAACACCGCCAGCAAACAATTGCTGGCATATGTCTCCGGCTTGGGGCCGGCGCTGGCGGCCAACATTGTGGCGTATCGCAACGACAACGGACCGTTTAAATCGCGCGCCGACCTGAAGAAAGTGCCGCGGCTCGGTGACAAGGCGTTTGAACAGGCCGCCGGTTTTCTCCGCATCCACAGCGGCGAACATCCACTCGACGCGAGTGCGGTGCATCCGGAGAGTTATCAACTCGTGGATCGCATGGCGAAGGATTTGAGTTGTTCCGTCAACGACTTGCTGCGCGATGCCGGTTTGCGGCAGAAAATTCAGTTGCCGAAATACGTCACTGAAACTGTGGGATTGCCGACGTTGAACGATATTCTCGGTGAATTGGCCAAACCCGGTCGCGATCCGCGCCAGAAATTTGAAGTGTTCTCCTTCCAATCCGGCGTCGAGAAAATGGAAGATTTGAAACCCGGCATGAAATTGCCCGGCATTGTCACGAACGTCACGGCCTTCGGCGCGTTTGTGGATATCGGCGTGCATCAGGATGGTCTGGTGCATGTGAGCCAGTTGTCCGACCGCTTCATCAAAGATCCGGCGGAAGTCGTGAAAGTCGCGCAGCGGGTCATGGTCACGGTCACCGAAGTGGATTTGCCGCGCAAACGCATTGCGCTTTCCATGAAGGCCGCGCCCGAGATCGGGGCGGCGACGACCGGACAGCGTACATCGCCGGCGTCACCGCGGCCGGCTGGCAGCCCCAGCCCGCGCCCGTCGCAACCGGCGAAACCGCAGGCGGTGGATTGGTTCACCGCGGCGTTAAATAAAAAACATTGAACGTCTTCACGGACGCATTTGAACGAAAGCATATGGCTGAAAAGAAATCCAAATCCAAGCAGGACGAGCAGGCGCAATTATTGAACTTGTTGCGCACGATTTTACCCAAAGTCGCCCCTGATCCTGAACTCGCAGCCAGAATCTATTCGGCCGCAGAAGACGAACTGCGCATAAAAAACCGCGGCAATGCTTTTGAAAAGTTTTGTGACCGGGTGGAACTGCCCAACCTGGAACCACAGACGATTGAGGAAGTGAAGCAACATTTCGTCGCCGGTTTTGGTGAAGCTGACCTGGAAATTGTGCCCGATGAGGAGAACAAGTCACTGCTGGTGGATGTGTCATTGCCGGACGGCACGCAATTCCACAAGCGTATCCCGGTACGGCCCGTGGCCCCGGAGGGCAGCGATGAAGCAGAAGTCACGTTGAAATTCATTCCGTTTCCGGCCAGCCTGCCGGGCGACCCCGAATTGATTTGGGCCTTGGCCAAGCGCGAAAATATGACGAACGACGAAGCGGCCATCGCGTTGACCAAGATCGAAGACGATTTCTGGGCTTCCAAAGCCGGTCAGAAATTGATCCGCGACCGCGTGGAAAAAAACTTCCCGGAATTCATCGCGCGCGTGCCAGCGGGTTTGTTGAACGAAGTCGGCTTGAAACGGCATTATAAATTGCCGGAACCGTTGAAGGTGTTGCGGACTTTGAAAAAAGCGTGAGTTAGTTCGGCTCGGCTCTTTATTCTAGCGGTTGCAGTCTTAATCTATTTGTCCGGCTTGATTGAAGAATCAAATGCGACAAGAATTCTGATGCGTCCACGCCGCCCATTAAACGTCAAAGCAAGCTCATTTTTCCTTCTTCGTCGCCACGCTAGCCGCCAGTGTCTTGAGGTCTTTTTTCTTCAACACCCCTTCGATCAACTCCGGCAATTTGTTTGGCGTGCAACCAAAACAGGGCACGCCGAATTCTGAAATCTTTTTCGCCAGGTCATGGTCGAACGTCGGGATCCCACTATCAGACAAGGCGAGCAGGCAAATCAAGCGTACACCGGATTCCACCTGCTCTTTCAACCTCCGCACGAGCTGGGCTTGATTGCCGCCTTCATACAAGTCAGTGATCAGGAAGAAAATAGTCTGCGACGGATCAGTGATGAATTGCTCGCAGTAGGCGACCGCCTTGTTGATGTCTGTCCCGCCACCCAGTTGGACGCCAAAAATCATATCCACGGGATCGCTGCCACATTGCTCCGTGAGATCCACGACATTGGTATCAAAGGCGACAACGCGGGTATTTAATGCGGGCAAAGACGCAAAGATTGAGCCGGTCACGGAGCCATACACAACTGATTCTGCCATGGAGCCGCTTTGATCCATGCACACGATGACGTTCCATTTGTTGGAGCGTTGTGCGCGCGAGAAGAAATAAACTTTCTCGGGCACAATGGTGCCAAGCGAGGGTTGATAATTTTT
>DASYEY010000193.1:0-8513 GCA_036498725.1 Verrucomicrobiia bacterium
GTGAAAGTGGATTACGACAGCATCGGCGTGGACATGCCGGAAGATGTGCAAAGAGTTGTGGAATTGTTAAATCGTTGAATTGTTAAATCGGTCATGTATTCGAATCCGCCCTTAAAATCTGCACCTCAAGTGTTCCGGACATTTGAGGATTTGGAGGTTTATCGGGTGGCCCGTGAGTTTCGCAAGGCGATGTATGCGGTCGCCCGCATTCTTCCGGCGCATGAAAAATTTGAACTTGCGAGCCAGATCCGGCGGGCAGCGGTTTCGTTGACCAATAACATAGCCGAAGGTCATGGCCGTTATCATTTTCCTGACCAGATCAAATTCCAAATCCAGGCGCGCGGTTCATTGGTGGAATTGATGGACGATTTAAACATTTGCCATGATGAAAGTTATCTGCCGCCGGAAGCGATTGCGGAATTGAAAAAGCAGGCGACCGAAGTACATCAATTGATCAACGGGTACATCCGCTATTTGCGAGAACGTAAAATGAACGGGGATGTGCCATTGCGGGAAACAGCTTCATCCCAAATAGGACTCGAGGATGATTTGGACGAGATGTTGTCCGATACAATTTAACGGTTTAACAATTTAACCATTCAACAAACTTGAAATTTATATTCGTAACTGGCGGGGTGGTGAGTTCGCTCGGCAAAGGTTTGACGGCTGCGGCGCTGGGCACGCTGCTCGAAAATCGCGGACTCAAGGTCGCGCTGCAAAAATTCGACCCGTATCTTAACGTGGACCCGGGCACGATGTCGCCGTATCAACACGGCGAAGTGTACGTGCTGGATGACGGCGCGGAAACCGACCTGGACCTCGGCCTTTACGAGCGTTTCACCAGCACGAAGTTGTCCCGCATGAACAACCTGACCAGCGGCCAGGTTTATCAGAAGGTGCTGAACAACGAGCGCGAAGGAATTTATCTGGGTAAAACCGTGCAGGTCATCCCGCACGTCACCGATGAGATCAAACGCCGCATCCATTTGCTGGCCGAGACGAGCAAGGCGGATGTCATCATCACCGAAATCGGCGGCACGACGGGCGATATCGAAGGCCTGCCGTTTGTCGAAGCGATCCGCGAATTCGCCTTGGAAGCCGGCATCGGCAACACCTGTTTCATCCACGTCACCTACGTTCCCTTCATCAAGGCGGCGGGCGAGCTGAAAACAAAGCCTACGCAGCAATCCGTCGCAAAGTTGCGTGAAATTGGCATTGCGCCGCACATCATCGCCTGCCGCTGCGAAAAGCCGCTGGACACGGAATTGCGCCAGAAAATTTCGATGTTCTGTAATGTCCCCATTGAAGCGGTCATTGAGGCGAAGGACGTGGATCACAGCATTTATGAAATGCCGCTCATGCTGCAACGCGAGCGCATGGACGATCTCGTTTGCCGCCTGTTGCATCTCACTACGCCCGCGCCGAACATGGTGCACTGGCAGGAGATCATCCGCAAACTCATCGCGCCGCAGCATCGCGTGCGGGTTGGCGTCGTCGGCAAATACGTCGGCTTGCAGGATGCTTACAAATCCGTTTACGAAGCGATCATCCATGGTGGCATTGGCAACGATTGCGGCGTGGAAATCGTGCAGGTGGACGCGGAAGAAATTGAAAAATTCGGCGCGGACAAGATGTTGAACGGTCTCGGCGGCATCTGTGTGCCGGGCGGTTTCGGCGAACGCGGCATTGAAGGGAAAATCCTCGCGGCGAAATATGCGCGGGAAAACAAAATTCCTTATCTGGGCCTGTGTTTGGGTATGCAGATCGCCACGATTGAATTCGCTCGCAACGTTTTGAAGTTGGAGAAGGCGCATTCCACCGAGTTTGATGAAAATTCGCCGTATCCGGTCATTGCGCTGCTCGACGCGCAGAAGAAAGTGACCAAGAAAGGCGGCACCATGCGTCTGGGCTCACAGGATTGCCAATTGGCAGTCGGCACGCTGGCAGGAAAACTTTACGGCGCGTTTGTCATCCATGAACGCCACCGTCATCGCTACGAATTCAATAATAACTATCGCGAGAAATTTGAGAAAGCCAGCTTCATTTTCAGCGGCCTGTCACCGGACGGCAAACTCGTTGAGGTGATCGAATTGCCGGATCATCCGTTCTTCATCGCGAGCCAGTTCCACCCGGAATTTTTGAGCAAGCCGCACCAGCCGCATCCGTTGTTCAAAGGCTTTATCGCGGCCGCGCACCTGCATATCCATCACAAGCCGTTGTGAGTTTATGAGCGTGATTGCCAATATATCGCGCGCGGCAGAAAAGCACGACTTGCCGTTTTTATTGATTGGCGGTTATGCAGTCATGGCTCACGGATTTGTCCGCACGACCGGCGATATCGATTTTCTTGTCCGGAAATCTCAATCCGCTGGCTGGCAAAAGCTTTTGGAGAATCTTAGTTTCATTCTGAAATTTTCCGGCCCTACTTTCTTGCAATTCGATCCGCCACCGGATGAAAGATTGCCGTTGGATTTGATGTTCGTATCCGATGAAAATTTTGCTTCAATGTTTTCAGCAGCGAAGGTGATAGAAACGGATGGCGTCAAAACCAGGGTGGTTTCTCTGCCGCACCTTTTTGCGCTGAAATGCCATGCGTTTAAGAGTCAACCGCACCGGGCGATGAAAGACATCGAAGATTTGGTGCAATTGGTAAGGTTGAACAAGCTGGACTTGAACGAACCGTCACTGCGGGCTATTTTACTTAAACACGGCGGCATTGAATTCTATGAACTCCTCAAACATGAGCGCGACGCACTTCGTCCTGAATGACGCGGCCGATTTGGAGTTTCCCGACTGGAGCGGCATGAAACCGCATGAAATTCGCATGTCACCAGCAGAGGCATTCCGATGGAATGAGGAGATGCTCGCTTTATTTTCGACACCAAAAAAAATGCGACGCGAAGCGGGTCGTTGCGTTGCTCAATTCAAGTTGTGATTCGCAACCTCCGCTGAAGCGGTTTGATTTCTCTACGGCCGGCAAATGCTCGGCGCGAATTTGGGGTTGGGAATACGCAGAAACTGGCGGCGCTGGCATTTAGTGCTCGGTCTTTTGCAGTACGGTGAATGTGAGGCTTTACAGCTCCAAAAGTTGCTTTTGCCAAGACTAGTCAATGCGTGGCCAATTTGGATGCTTCCGCTCGTTTAACGACGAGCATCTCTAGCGGACGTCGCTCCAAAACGAGGTCCAGTCCCAATTGTTCTTGAACGGCCTTTTTTACAGCTTCAAGCTTCGGTTTTCCCGGCATGGACTGCTCCCACTTAAGCGAAATATCGTAGCCGTAATCGTTTGTTAATCCAGTTTGGTTCACAACCGGTGTTGCCAACTTGGTTTCTAAAAAACCGGCGACAGCTTGAGCCGAAACGCCGATACCTTCCATTGAGTTCGTGCTAGAACGCCAGGACATGGCTTTGACTGGCGATGGTTTTAGACCTGGTGCATTGGTTTCTCTGGTGGTTAAGATCAGTACGTCGATTTGGTTTGTCTCCCAGGTTGCGGTCAGGCCGAAGGCTGATTTTGCCGCCGCCTGCATGAGTTCATTGGGAGCTAAATCTGAATGGGGAGGCTGGATGACAATAAAGTCGAAATGGCTTTCCGGTAGCGGTGACTTGATGGTAATGCGGTCATCAAATGTGTCAAAAACGGTGGGCAATATCTGTTTTATGGTATAGTTCATTGCGCGTATTTCACCGCCTCCCTGACTGCAACTTTGTTGGTTGGTGTTATTCGCAGGGCGGATTAAAACTTGAAACAGCGGCGGCGCTTCCTTTTCTTTCTCGGCCGGAACCTGGCTGCCACCACTGTCCGCCAGGTTGATTTTTTTCCCGGCAAGCAAATCACTGATATGCTCCTCTCGTAGAGCCGTTGGGTAAGTAATGGCGGCAATTTTCCCTTCCTTATCCAAAACGATCGTTTGCGGAATACCCGTAATGGCAAAAGCTTTGTTCATGGCCCTGTTGGTGTCCAAGGCGATCCAGGCGTTGATCGGCTTTTTTAGCAGAAACTTTTCGATGGTCGTTCGGTCTTCCGCGGTGATGGCGATGAATTGCACGGGCTGGCCCTTAAATTTTCCGGCCAGTTCATTCAAATGTGAAATCGACGCGACGCAGGGGCCGCACCATGTCGCCCAAAATTCCAAAATCACCACTTTGCCTTTTAGCGCCTCGCCATTCATTTTTGCGTCCGCCGGGGCTTGCAACAATTCTGTGGCCTGCAATAGCGGCGGGTTTTCACCGATGAGCGGTACGGCACCCCGGGTGAAGAAACACAACGAAGAGAAAAACAGAGTTGTGAAAACTAGTTTGAAGAACTGATTCATCATCAAAATATTAAACCCCTGGCAGGTAAAAGTTTCGCATCAATTGCAAAAGCGCCTTCAATTTGCCACGCTATTCTCAATGGATTATTCCGAAACCATTCAATTTCTCTACAGTCTGCAAATGTTCGGCGCAAATTTGGGCCTGGAACGTGTGCGGAAACTGGCGGGGTTGGCGGGCAATCCGGAAAAGAAACTTCGCTTCATTCACGTTGCGGGTACGAACGGCAAGGGTTCGACGTGTGCGATGCTGGAAAGCATTTATCGTGCGGCTGGTTTGCGAGTCGGGCTATTCACCTCGCCGCATCTGGTTTCATTTCGTGAGCGGATGCAAATCAACCGGCAATTGGTTCCCGAAAATGAAATCGTCCGGCTGGTCACGGAAATCCAACCCTGGCTGAAACAGTTTTCTGCGGATGATCACCCGACGATGTTCGAAGTGGTGACTGTGATGGCGTTGCGATATTTCGCTGACCAGAAATGTGACCTGGTGATTTGGGAGACCGGTCTGGGCGGCCGGCTCGACGCGACGAACATCGTCATACCGCTGGCCAGCCTGATCACGAACATCGCACTCGACCACACTCAATGGCTGGGCGACACACTGGCAAAAATTGCGGCAGAAAAAGCGGGTGTCATCAAAGCGGGCATTCCCGTGGTGACGGCGGTTGAAGCGCTGGAAGCGCTGGCAGTTATTGAGCACGTTGCCGAACAAAAAAATGCACCACTAACACGAGTTCAGCATCCAGTATCCAGCATCCAGCATCCAGCATCATCGCTTTTAGGCGATCATCAAAAAACCAACGCGGCACTGGCATTGGCGACGGTTGAAGTCCTGCAGCAGCAAATTCCCGTCTCAATGGAACAAATTCGTGCTGGGTTGCTGAATGTGAACTGGCCGGGACGTTTGCAGTTAGTGAAGCAGGGTGGGCAAAAGATTCTATTGGATGGTGCTCATAATGTCGCGGGCGCGGAAGCGCTGCGCGCGGCACTTCGGCAGCTTCCTGCTTTGGGGGCGGAAGGTGGGCAAATTACGCTCATCATCGGCGTGCTGGGTGACAAGGATTGGCGGGAGATGTGTAACATTCTTGCGCCGGTGGCGGCAAAAATTTTTGCCGTGCCGGTGGCCAGTGCGCGCACAGCGGACGCAAACGAACTCGCTAGATTTTTCCAATCTGTCAATCCCGCGGCAGAAGTTGTCGCTTGTGAAAATTTCGCCAGAGCGTTGGCTGTCAGCAAGGACGAGCCGTTGATTGTGATCGCCGGCTCACTATATTTGATTGGTGAAGCCTTGGAAGTGCTGGGCCTTTCGCCGGCCAGTGCCGGCGAACGTGGACTGAATGAGTGGACGGCGAAGCGATAAGCCACTGGCAAGTTGCTTCCAAGCGTGGCTTATACTTGTGCTCCGACATTGACGCTGGCGCGGTGGATTAGTAGGGTTAATACGATTATGGCCTACGCAGACACACTTCCACCCCAACGCAAGTTCGGGCAGACCACGCGTCCCGATGCTTGGTGGGTGCAACCACTCTTCGTTTTTCTCGGTTTCGCCGCGTTTATTGTCTATTCGACGTGGGCGGCGTTTCAGGGGAATCATTATTGGATTGCCGGCACGAATTATATTTCGCCGTTTTATTCGCCGGAATTGTGGGGCAGTTCGCCGCACGCATGGTTTGGCGCCAAACCGGGTTTCTGGCCAAGTTTCCTCCCGTTTTCACCCGCGCTGCTGATTTTGTGGGCGCCGGGCGGTTTCCGTTTCACCTGCTATTACTATCGCGGTGCGTATTACAAGGCGTTCTGGGCAGATCCGATCAATTGTGCGGTCGGCGAACCGCGCAAGAAATTCCTCGGCGAACGTTATTTCCCGCTCATCATCCAGAATGTTCACCGCTATTTCATGTACCTCGCGTTGGTATTCATTGTGCTGTTGGCGTATGACGCGGTCACGGCGTTTTGGTTTACGAACCCAGTCACGGGCAAGGGACAATTCGGCATCGGGGTCGGCACACTCATCATGTGCGTGAATGTTTTCCTGTTGAGCAGCTATACGCTCGGATGCCATTCGCTGCGACATCTCGTCGGCGGTTTCCTGGATTCCAAATCCAAAGCCCCAAGCTGTGCCAAGACCTACAACTGCGTCAGTTGCCTGAACAAAAGCCACATGATGTGGGCATGGTTCAGTCTGTTTTCGGTCGGGTTCACCGATCTCTATATCCGCCTGTGCTCAATGGGCATCTGGCACGATTACCGCCTGTTTTAATTCAACCCAATAAATTTCTGTGGCTACCAATTACGAAACTCACGAATACGATGTGCTGGTGATCGGCGCGGGCGGGGCGGGTTTGCGCGCGGCGATTGAAGCATCGGCAGCGGGCGTCAAAGTCGGCCTCATCTGCAAATCACTCCTCGGCAAGGCGCACACCGTCATGGCCGAAGGCGGCATGGCGGCGGCGATGGGCAACGTGGATGATCGCGACAGTTGGAAAGTCCATTTCGCCGATACGATGCGCGGTGGCCAATACGTCAATAACTGGCGCATGGCTGAACTGCACGCGAAGGAAGCACCGTCACGCGTTCACGAACTCGAATCGTGGGGCGCGGTGTTTGATCGCACGAAGGAAGGCAAAATTTCACAACGTAATTTCGGTGGCCACCGTTATCCGCGCCTGGCGCACGTCGGCGATCGTACGGGGCTCGAACTCATTCGCACCTTGCAGGATCACGGCATTCATCAAGGCATCACGGTGCACATGGAATACACGATTGTGTCGCTCTTGAAAGACGGTGACCGGGTCGTAGGCGCGTTCGGCTACGACCGTGAACGCGGGCGTTTCCGTATTTTCAAAGCGAAGGCTGTGGTGCTTTCCACCGGCGGCCTGGGCCGTGCTTACAAAGTCACCAGCAATTCGTGGGAAGGCACGGGCGACGGCGTTTCGCTGGCGTACCATGCGGGCGCGGAATTGCTCGACATGGAGTTCATTCAATTTCATCCGACCGGCATGATCTGGCCGCCGAGCGTCATGGGCATTCTCGTGACCGAAAGCGTGCGTGGTGAAGGCGGCGTGTTGCGTAACAAAGAAGGCAAGCGCTTCATGTACGATGACATCCCGGACAACTATAAATCGCAGACGTCAACCGACCCGGAAGAAGGCTGGCGCTATACGCAGAACGACAAGAATGCGAAACGTCCGCCGGAATTATTGACCCGCGATCACGTGGCACGTTGCATCAATCGTGAAGTCAAAGCCGGTCGCGGCAGTCCGCACGGCGGCGTGTTCCTCGATATTTCGTGGATCAAGGAAAAAATGTCCAACGCGCCGGAGCACATCAAAAAGAAACTGCCTTCGATGTACCACCAGTTTATGCAACTGGCGAATCTCGACATCACGAAGGAACCGATGGAAGTCGGCCCGACCACGCATTATGCGATGGGTGGCATTCGGGTGAACGGCGACACGCAGGCGACGAATATCCCGGGTCTTTTTGCCGCGGGCGAATGTGCTGCCGGTCTCCACGGCGCGAATCGTCTCGGTGGTAATTCGCTTTCTGACTTGCTGGTTTTTGGCAAACGCGCGGGCGAACACGCCGCGAAATTTGCGAAGGAAAATGCCGCCGGCAACGTCAGCGACGCGCAGATTGAAGCGGCCATGCGTGAAGCGGTGGAACCGTTTGAACGTCCGGCTGGCAGCGCCAATGAAGGCCCGTATCAAGTGCAATACGATCTGCAAAACATGATGCAGGAACTCGTCGGCATCGTGCGTTTGCAGAATGAAATGGAACGCGCGCTCGACGGCATCCAGAAACTCAAAGCCCGCGCCGCGAAAGTCGCCGTGCAAGGCCATCGTGAATATAATCCCGGCTGGCACACGGCGATTGACCTGAAACATCTGCTGACAATTTCCGAAGCCATCACGCTCTGTTCGCTTGACCGCAAAGAAAGTCGCGGCGGTCATTTCCGTGAAGATTTTCCGAATAAAGACCCCGAAGCGCAGAAGTATAATTCCATTATTTACAAGGCGCCGGACGGCTCCATGAAACTGCGGCGCGAAGCGATTCCGGCCATGCCCGAACATCTGCAACAAGTCATCGAGGAGATGAAATGAACAAAACTGTCACTTTCAAAATCTGGCGCGGCGATGCGAGCGGCGGCGAGTTTAAGGAATACAAAACCGAGATCACCGAAGGTCTCGTCGTGCTCGA
>DASYEY010000194.1:0-6911 GCA_036498725.1 Verrucomicrobiia bacterium
CGAAGCCACTCTTTTGTAATCGCGCCAGGGTGCGGTTCACGGTCACGTGCGTGACCCCGAGTTGCCGCGCCAGGTCCACCACCCGCGCCGCGCCGCGCGCCGCGGTCAGATCGGCGATCGCTTCGACATAATCCTGCGCCGTTTCCAGGGCGCGATCACGGCGGGAACGGCGAAAATTCTCCGCCAGCCGGGCGGCGGAAGGCGTTGCCGGCGGCCGGGCGGTAAGCAGTTGCTTTTTTACAAGGGCAGTCACGATTTTCAGCAGTGAAACCCACGGCGATTTCTTAGTCGAGAATTTTTTAGCGCCGCCCGTCAGGTTGCGCTTCCCGGCGGCGTTGGGGAAATTTGTAACCTAGGCTACATTTTTTAATTGACGCCGCCGGTTTTAAATTGTATCACAAGCTACATTGATATGTTTAACTCGTCGAACAGACTGTATCCGGTCGCTGTTGCCCTGGGTCTTGGGCTTGCGACCGCCAGCGGGCGGGCTGACGAATCCGGGCTGGCGGCAGCTGACAAAAGCGCTTTCAATCTTTTCAATCCCACGCCGGCGGCGCTGATGCGCGAACTATCCCCGGATCGTCCGGATAAAACAGAATCGGCTTATACCTTGGATGCCGGGCATTTCATGCTGGAAATGGATTTTGCCAACTACACCTACAACCAAACTGCGGGCACCACCACCCGGGCATGGAACGTGGCGCCATTCAACTTGAAAGTCGGTTTGCTGAATAATGTGGATTGGCAATTGGTCTTTGACGACTACCTGGATGTCCGGACGAAAATGCCTTCGGGGCAGACCATTACCGAGTCCGGCGTTGGCGATCTCACGACGCGCTTGAAAATCAACCTTTGGGGGGATGATGGTGGTCGGACCGCTTTGGCGCTTTTGCCGTATCTTAAAGCTCCGACCAGCAGTGGCGACCTTGGCAACGATGCCTTTGAAGGCGGTGTGATATTGCCCTTGGCGGTCAAGTTGCCGGGTGATTTTGACCTTGGCCTGGAAACCGCCTTCAGTTGCTTGCGCAATCTTGGTGATGACCATTATCACGCCGACTTCATCAATTCAGCCACCCTTGATCACGTCATTGTCGGGGACCTCAGCGGGTATGTGGAATTTTTCAGCGAGGTCGGCACGGAACCGGCAGCAAGCTGGGTGGGCACGGTGGATGCCGGTTTGGAATTTTTGGTGACCAAAAATATTCAACTTGATTGCGGTTGTAATTTCGGGGTCACCCGGGCGGCGGATAAATTCAATCCATTCGCTGGCATCACTTGGCGGTTTTAATTTATGAACCCACCGGATTCAACGACTGATTCTGATCCTAAACCGGCCTGGCGACAGGCCGCCGGATCCGCTTCCCTGCCGGAAGTACATCGCAGTGTGCTGGTACCGGCGACGGCTTCCTTCTGGCGAAAATTACTGGCTTTTTCCGGTCCCGGTTTTTTGGTGGCCGTCGGTTATATGGATCCCGGCAACTGGGCGACCGATCTGCAAGGCGGCGCACAGTTCGGCTACCAACTGTTATCCGTCATCATGATCTCGAATCTGATGGCGATCCTGTTGCAACATTTGTCGGCCAAACTGGGGATTGCCACCGGCCGCGACCTGGCCCAAGCCTGTCGTGATCATTATTCCACCCCGACCGTTTGGTTCCTCTGGATTTTGTGTGAAATCGCTGTGGCCGCATGTGATTTGGCTGAAGTCGTTGGTTCCGCCATCGCGTTGCAATTGCTTTTCGGTATTCCGCTCGTCTGGGGGTGCATCATTACCGCGTTGGATGTGCTGGCGGTGTTGTATCTGCAAAATAAAGGCTTCCGTTATATTGAAGCCCTGGTCGTCACGTTGATCCTCACGATTGGGGCTTGTTTTGCGGCGGAACTCATCTGGTCAAGACCAAGTCTTACGGGCGTTCTATTGGGTTTTGTTCCCAGCGCGGCCGTCTTGACGAATCAGGACATGCTTTACGTCAGCATCGGTATCATTGGCGCGACGGTGATGCCGCATAATCTTTATCTCCATTCCTCCATCGTGCAGACGCGTAAATACGAGCAGACTCCCGGTGGCAAACGTGAAGCGATCAAATTTGCCACGATTGATTCAACGGTGGCACTCATGTTCGCGTTGTTCATCAACGCGGGAATTCTAATTCTCGCCGCGGCTGCGTTTCACTGGTCAGGGCATCAGGAAGTGGCGGAAATTCAGGACGCCTATAAATTGCTGTCCGGGGCATTGGGCGTCACCGGTGCGAGTCTGTTGTTTGCCGTGGCGCTGCTGGCTTCAGGCCAAAACTCGACGCTCACCGGCACGCTGGCCGGACAGATCGTCATGGAAGGGTTTATCAATGTGCGGCTGCGACCCTGGCTGCGCCGGCTGATCACTCGCGCGTTGGCGATCATTCCCGCCGTCATCGTCATCGGCTATTTTGGGGAAAGCAAGACCACGCAATTACTCGTCGCCAGCCAGGTCGTGCTCTCCATGCAATTGGGCTTTGCGATCTGGCCGCTGATGCGCTTCACCGGCGAAAAGGCCAAGATGGGTGAATTTGTCAATCCGCTGTGGATCAAGATTCTCGGCTGGCTGGTCGCGGCAATTATCATTGTTCTCAACGTGAAATTGCTTTTTGATACCTTCATGCCGGCCGCCGTTTTGAAAATAGTTTACGGTCATCTGGGCCTGTCGGTTCCGGGAGCATAGGGATTTTATGTACAAAAAAATTCTCGTCACGCTTGATAACAGTCCGGCCGATGAAGCCATCCTGCCGCATGTCACGGAACTGGCGCGGCATTTTGCCTCCGAATTGCTTTTGATCCATGTCGCCGATGGCTTTGCGGCGCGGCAATTCAGCCAATTGAAACTGGCTGAATCCGAAGAAATGAAGCATGACCGCGAGTATCTCGAGAAAACCGCCGAACGCCTGCGTGCCAAAAATCTGACGGTAGGGATCAAGCTCGCGCTCGGCAGTCCACCGGCGGAAATCTTGAAATACGCTGAAGCCGAGCACTGTGACCTGATCGCAATGGCTGGGCACGGCCACCGGTTTTTGGGCGATATCCTGCATGGCAGCACCATTACGGAAGTGCGCCATAACACTTTCATTCCGTTACTCGTCATTCGGGCACCGAAGAAATGATCCCCCAAGGGCCGAGCGGAATGGCTACTCCGTTGGCTTCAATCCGGGGGCGGTGAATCTGCTCAAGGCTGCCAATTTTTTGGCCGTTCCACCAAGTGCAGTAAATTTCCCTCGGCATCCGCAAAAAACAAAACGCTTCCCGCGCCGGCGGCCGGCCGGACTGGGTCCGTGAAAATTACGCCGCGCTTTTCCAATTCCACTTTCGTGTCGGCCAGCGAATCCACGTGCAGTGCCAGATGACGGAAGCCGCCGCATTTATTATCGGGACGACCGGTATTCGGCTGGTCATTGGCCGGATAAATTTCCAGCCATGCGCCGCGGCCGAGTTCGACCAGGTAAGTGGGCTGGGTCTGGCCGTTGTCCCAGATCGCCCGGGCGCCCAACACGCGTTCATACCAATTTTTCAGCGCCACGGAATCCGCTGCGGGCAACCCGATGTGTTCGATCGCAATCTTCATCGGCAAATTAAAAATTAAAATCCGGCAATTAAAAATCAAAATCGCGCGCAGTTTCAGATTCACTCCCGCTGGTTACCCTGTATCCTTTGCAGCATCATCTTATGAACAGCGAACCATTCCTGAAACAACGCCTGATTTGTGTCGCGGTTATTGACCAGGTTGCCGATGCTGTGCCGCTTGCGGAAGCGCTGCTGGCCGGGGGCATGAATGTCATTGAAGTCACGTTTCGTACGGCAGGCGCGGCAGAGTCCATCGCCCGGATCCGTAAAAGCGTGCCGCAGATTTTCGTCGGGGCCGGCACGTTGCTGACGCCGGACCAGGTGAAACAAGCGGTGGATGCCGGATCGCAATTCGGGGTTTCGCCGGGGCTGAGCGAAGCGGTTTCGCGCGCAGCACAGGCGAATCAAATGCCGCTGTTTCCCGGTTGCATCACGCCAACCGAAGTCATGCATGCGCTCGAACTCGGTTGGAAGCACCTGAAATTTTTCCCGGCTGAAACTGCCGGTGGCGTGAACACGTTGAAATCTCTTATCGGCCCGTTTGGCCACACTGGCGTCAAATTTATTCCGACCGGCGGCATCACCGCTGCGACGCTGCCAAATTATCTGGCGATCCCGCAAGTGGCGGCGGTTGGCGGTTCCTGGATGGCGGAACGCAAGCTCGTGGCTGAAAAGCAATGGGGTAAAATCACAGAACTTGCGGCGGATGCGATGAAGGTAATCGCAGCAACAAAAACCTAGGGGGTTTTCCGCTTGGTGGCTTTGGTTCGCGCTGCGACCAAAGTCGTCGCCGAGCGCAGCGTCAGGCGACGAACCATTGCGCGTTTAACGGACATAGACTGCCACAAAGTGCCGGCGTTGCCGACATAATGGGTCGCAGCGCAACCCATTCCACCACCTTCCCACGTTACGCGCCCAAGTTTTATCCTGCGCGCGACAATTTTAATTCCCAATCGCCACCTGCAAGGGCTGGTCACGACGTTCGGCAAAGCGGCGGACGTAATCATTCCACGACTTGGCATCGGGAAAATCACCGCTGCGATCCCATCCCGCGCCAAAATAATAGACGAAGGGCTTGCCGATTTCTGCCGAAGTGATGCCCAGCAGATTCCGCAACGCTGGTTGGCCTTCGCCCATGGTGTGCGTGGGCGCGGCAAATTTGCCCGCAGGCAGATTCGGCAGGTCATTCGTAAAGCTTTGCACACTGTCCTTGGGCAACACGAAGGCGCACGCCGTCACGCCTTTGGCAAAATCCTGCGGTTGCCAATACGTCATCCAGCCTTCGGTTTGATTTTGCACAAATAGTCCTTGATCGGTGCCGGTACGCCAGTCGGCGATTGCTGGCGAGCCATCGGGTACGATCACATTATTCCCCGGACGCTCGCCAAGGCCAACGCCAATGGTCAAAGGTGATTTGTCATCGCTGCTAAAAGTGCTTTCCACGCGGCTCAAGTTGGAACCAGCGTCAATGCTGATACGTTTCGTTTCAGAAACCATGCGACCATTGCCTGCATCCCATGCGTCATAAGCTAGTTCAAATTCTGAACGAATCGGACCGGTGGTGATGAGTTTCCAATAATGCCAATTGGCGGAGTCGTGCAGCTTTTCGCCGTCCCAGATTCCCAAGCCACCGTCGCCCCGCGTTTTGCCGACTTTAAAATCATCCTGTGCCACGGCGTTCGTGTTGAATAATTTCATGGTGCGATACATATCGTTGATGACGAGGTGACGCGTGCGTTTGATCCAGACATCGTATCCGCTGCTGGTGAGCGGTTCTTCCCGCCACGTTTCCAGAGCTTTGCCGAAGATGCGGTGCGCAATGCGATCACTTTCCCACGCGAAATCGTCATGCCGCTCTGGTACATAACGGGCGAACGTTTTGACGATGGGTGGCGGTGTGGCGGCCAAAGCGGAAGCGTCTAAAATGTAAAACGTGCGGGTCTCGTTTGGTGCGAGGTCAACCTGGAAAAGTAATTTGTTGGGCGTTAAATAGTTTGTTTCTGTGGCATAATTTTGAGCATCCAGAATTTTTGAAGAAAGACCATCCATAACCATGGCTGTGCCTTTGGGAAAGATCAGCAAATCCTTGATGTTTCCAGCCACTCCGGCTGGATTTATGTTCAGTTCCACAGTTTCACCTTCCCGCAAGAAATTCGCCGGATTAGAAACCTTCACTGCGATCGGCTTCGCATTTTCAAATACCGCCATGCGATAGAGTTCGCTGCCTGCCAACAAAAAGGCACCCACACCGTAAACTTCGGTCGAATTTTCAGAAAATTTCTTAGGGTCGGCACCAATCGGCTGGACATGCGTCAGTTTGCCATCCGCATCCACACAGCCGACGAGCGCCGTCCATGCTTTACGCACTGCCGGTTCAAATGTTGCGCGGTTGAGCAACCCTTGGTTCACGCCCCAGGCGAGGGCATATGTATAAAAACCGGAGCCGCTGGTTTCCTTGAGCGGATAACTGTCCGGGTCCAGCAAGCTGGCACGCCAAAGGCCATCGGACTGCTGGCAGGTCAGGATTTTTGCCGCCATATCCTTGAATAATTGCTCGAATCGTGGCCGATCGGGATGATTCGTCGGCAGATATTGCAGTACCCGGACTAGTCCGCCCATCACCCAGCCATTGCCGCGTCCCCAGAAAACTTTTTTGCCATTGGCCTCAGTTCTTTTGAAATAGGTGCTATCCCGGAAAAACAGATGTTCGTCTTTATCATAGAGGTAATCCGTCGTGTGCCACCATTCTTTCACCGCGAAGTCTTGGTAGCGCGCATCACCGGTCGCTGCCGAAAGCCGCACCCAGGCCGGCGGCCCCATGAAAAGTGAATCGCACCATGACCAGAGCTCCTGTGATTTGCCTTTTGGCAGGGTGAAGTCCAGGCTGGGGGCATCGGAAGGATGATCCAAAATGTCGTCAAACCGTGATCGCAGCGGAGCAATCATTTTCGGTTCGCGATATAAAAAATACAATTCAGCGTACGTCTGGCCGACGCAATGATCATCGGCATGATAGATGCGCCCGCCCAATTGCCAGTCGTTCGTTTCGCCCATCGCCAGCATGGCGTTGCGATATTTGGCATCGCCGGAAATTCCTGCCAGGGCCATAAACCCCGCATCGCCCGCTCCTTGAGTCCAGTCCGTGCGCTTATGTGTCGAAGGATGTGCCAGTTGCCAATCGGCAACATTCTGCATCACGTTCAAAATCGGCTTGGGCGCGATTTCGGCGGAAAAATTTTGCGCGCGCAGCGTCGTTTGGACGAGCAGGGGAAGCATGGTCGCAAAATGACCATGACGTTGACCGAAGGGGATTTTCATGG
>DASYEY010000195.1:0-60443 GCA_036498725.1 Verrucomicrobiia bacterium
AAACGGACGATGGGTTCTGCGCTGAGTGCGCGCCGACCAGACCAGTTACAGGCCGAAGCCGCGCTGAAAGTGCTGGCTTATGCCCTCCGCCGTTAGCGGAACCACTCTCATTTAAAAAGGTTTCAACAGAGCACATTCAACCCCAAACTTCGAAGGCAGTGTGGCCACGCGTCCTTGGGTGTTGAATGTTAAATGTTGAGCGTTGAATGTTTTTCCTGAAGTGGAGATTTTAGGGAGAAGGCTGGGATGAGAGGCGCTTCTGCTTGTAGGTGACGACGTAAGGAGTCTCCAATTTATCAACCATCAGCAACGAGTTTGAAGCCCGCCTAACTCACTTGATCGCATCCAGTGCAGCCTTGGCCTGCACGATGACCGTTTTCAATTGTCCGAGCTGGTCGGAATTGAGTTTGATCCGGGGCCAGTCGCCAAGTTGCAGGTAGGCATTGATGCCGCCCTGCTTCCGGTCGCTATGGGCGATGATGCGGATTCCGGATTTGGTCGTGTAGCTGACTTCAAACGTCGGCATGGAGGTCACTTCATAGGTGATATTGCTGATATAATTGATGCCATTGATGAGCGAGTCCAATTCATCATAATCAACCACCAGATAACCTTTGGGAATGGTGGCCGCGGGTGGATTAGCCCCGCCATTCCAGCCGATGGTGATGCCGTAAAGTTTCTGGCCATGGTTGACGTCGGTGGATTCCTTGGCGTTGATGGTGATGGCGCCGCCGCCGACCGTGACCGAATTTACCGGGGTGGAAGCCTTCACCATGACCGTGCCGGTCTGAAGTTCAAAATTCTCGATGAGGGTGGCGGGCGCATTGGTCAGGTCTTGGGCCCCGGCGGAAAAGGCGAGGGTCAAGCCGGTGCCGATGACTGCGAGAGCGATCTTGAAACGATGCATAATTTTCCTTCGGACAACTGTGTTTACGGTAGCTAAAAGCAAGGCGGAGCTACTGCTCCGCCGCGCCGACATTCATTAAAACTCCAGTCCCGGGAAAAAGTTGCGGGGCCGCTTAGGCCCACAATTTTTCCGGATAATCGCCGCGGGCGATCAATTTACGGATGCTTTCCACGACCATGGGACGATCTTCGCGGTAGGTCACGCCAAACCAGGAGTCAGGCGAGCGCAATACCTGGCATTTAGCCTGGCCGCTGGTGACCAGTTCCCCGACGGTCGCAGGGATATAGCATTCGGATTTTTGCTCGCTGCCGCTTTTTTTCAAGAACGCTTCGAAGGCGGCTTGCAATTGCGGGAAGAGCGCAGGGGTGAAGCCCCAGAAATTCATGGAAACCGCTTCTTCGCCCGAAAGCTTGGTGACGGTGCCATCTGCTTCGGTGTTTTTAGCGCCGGTGCCGTCCCGTTCGATCTTCATCATCTCGACGATGTTTGTCAGGTAATTATTGGCATCCACGCGGGATACGCCGCGCGCGACACTGCCGAAATCGGACAGGGTATTTTTCAGGATGAATCCAACCATCGCATAATCCGGCGTGCCGGAAGTCAAATGTTTGGCGAGCACCTGGTAGGCATTCTGTCCGTAAAAATCATCGGCATTGATCGCGGCAAACGGTTCCTTGACCACATCGGCCGCCATCAGGATGGCGTGGGTGGTGCCCCAGGGTTTGGTACGTCCAGTGGGAACGGAAAAGCCGGCGGGCAGTTTGTCCAGTTCTTGAAAGGCGTATTCGACGGCGATGCGTTTCTCAAAGTGACGGCCGACGATTTCACGGAAATCTTTTTCGATATCCTTGCGGATGACGAAGACCAGCTTGCCGAAGCCCGCCCGCATCGCGTCGTAGATCGAATAATCAATGATGGTTTCGCCGGACGGCCCGACGGGATCAATCTGTTTCAAGCCGCCATAACGGCTGCCCATGCCGGCAGCGAGTACAAGTAAAGTAGGTTTAGCCATGCGCGAATTTTAATTTGCCGGCGGCGATTGTCGAGCGTGCAACGTACTTTTTTAGCAACGAAACAACCGTTTTTCCGCCAGAAAAAGCTGGAAAAACAGGGTTGATTCCTTAATGCTGAAGGACTTTAACGCAGCTAACGAACAAAAACTATGGAAATGAAGAAACGTGTGGTGGAAAAAGATGCGCCGACAAAAAAAGATGACCTGATCGTCATCACCGGCGGTGGTGGCTTCATCGGCGGCAATCTGGCATTGTATTTCAAAAAGAAGGGTTTCACTAATATTCGGGCAGTGGACAAAAAGCCGGTTTATGAATGGTATCTGCACGTTCCCGGCGTTGAGAACATCTGTCTCGATGTCAGCATTGAAGCCAATTGCCATCGCGTTTGCGAAGATGCGGTCGAAGTTTATAACCTCGCGGCGGACATGGGCGGCATGGGTTTCATTGAACGTTTCCGCGTGGAATGCCTGCGCTCCATTTTGATCAATACCCACATGGTGGAAGCAGCTTACAAGGCCGGCGTGCGCCGTTATTTTTATTCCAGCTCCGCCTGTGCCTACAATACGCTCTTGCAAAAAGATCCCAAGGTCCGGGCCTTGAAAGAATCGGACGCGTATCCCGCGATGGCGGAACGCGGCTACGGCTGGGAAAAATTGGTTTCGGAAATGTTCTGCGAAGAATATTGGCACGAACGCGGCATGAAAACGTTCATTGCGCGTTTCCACAATGTCTATGGTCCGAATGGCACCTGGGACGGCGGCCGGGAAAAGGCGCCCGCGGCGATGTGCCGCAAGATCATCGAAGCGATTGATAAAAAGGATTTGAGCATCAACATCTGGGGCAATGGCGAACAGACCCGCAGCTTCATGTATATTGATGATTGCGTGAAGGGCATTGATATGATCACGCATTGCGACGAATTGATCGCCACGCCGATCAATCTCGGTTCCAGCGAATTGGTTTCCATCAACACGCTGGTCAGCAAGGTGGAAAAAATCGCCGGCGTAAAGATGAAACGCAGTTACAACCTGAATGCCCCGCAAGGGGTGGCCGGTCGTAATTCAGACAACACGTTTATCAAGCAAGTACTCAAGTGGGAACCGAATACGACGTTGGATAAGGGCCTGGCGGCCACGTACAAGTGGATCAAGGGCCAATATACCGACCGTAAAGCCGGCAAACGCATCGGCATCGGCTGATCTGTCTTTATAAAATCAAAAGCCGCCAGCGATCGCTGGCGGCTTTTTTATTTTAATGGGCAAGGTGAAGGGCGTGAGCGCCGTAAAAAATCATTCTCGTCCTCATCGTCGTCCTCGCTTGCTGATGGTCACCGAGCGGAGCAATGCTCCGCGCTCCACCTGAAGTTCAAGCTGACCTTGTAGGTGACGACGTGAGTCTCTAACTAAAAAATACAGACCAATACGAGGACGAGCATGACGATGAGGACGAGGATGACAATATTGTCCTCGCCCTCGTTTGCCGATGGCCAACGTGCGGAGCCTTAAACCTGAACCCTTGAAACTTGAATAAAGATTTAATTCATAAACTTCTGTTCTTTCAGCCAGAACAGGCAGTCGCCCGCCCAGGGATGCGGATGGGTAAAAGGCGGTTTGTCGGCGAGGCCCATGCCGTGCCGGCCTTTTTCATACACATGCAAAGCGAACGGCACATGATTTTTCCGCAACGCTTCGGCGAACATCATCGTGTTTTCCATCGGCACGGTTTTATCTTCGTAGGTCGTCCATAAAAAGCAGGGCGGCGTATTGGCCGTGACCTGTAATTCGTTGGAAAGATTTTGCACCAGTTCAGGAGAAGGATCTTTACCGAGTAAATTGTCCTTCGATCCATGATGGGTGAATTCGCCCATCGAAATGACCGCATAACAAAGGATGCCCAGATCCGGGCGTGAGGATTGTTGCTCCACCACATCGCTGGAACTTTTATCGCCGGAATCGAAGTGGGTCAGCAAGGTGGACGCCAGATGGCCACCCGCCGATGAACCCATGATGCCGACGCGATGCGTGTCAATTTTGTATTCGTCCGCATGCGACCGCACCCAGCGCACGGCGCGGGCGGCGTCTTCCAACATGACAGGATGCCGGTAACCATGCGAACCCAGGCGATATTTGAGAACGAAGCAGGTGACGCCATGTTGATTGAGCCAGAGCGCATAATCATTTCCCTCATGCGCGGCGAGACCGGCATAACCGCCGCCGGGGCAGATGACCATCGCCGCGCCGGTCGTATTAGTGGCGTCGGCCAGATAAGGCGTCAGGGTCGGGATGTCATCAGCATTGGTGCCCAGTGCCCCGGGCGCGCCATTGGGCCAGAGGGGGATGGCGGTGAGCATCTGCGCGTGAACGGCGGCGAGTGACAACAATAAGGCAATGGTGGTTAAAAATGTTTTCATGGTCAGGCTGAAACCGATGCTGGCTGAATCTTTAAAAAGTTTCAACCCAAAGTTCGCCGCCGGTTTGACACGGTTCGATTCCCGTTTATTTTTAAGGCGTGTTCGAACTTGTTTCTGATTATGCCCCTGCCGGGGACCAGCCGGCGGCGATTGAAAAACTGACCGCCGGGATCGCCTCCGGCGCGAAGCATCAGACGTTGCTGGGCGTCACCGGTTCGGGAAAGACGTTCACGGTGGCGAATGTCATCAAGAACATCAACAAGCCCACGCTCATTATTTCGCATAACAAGACGCTGGCGGCGCAACTTTACGCGGAATTCAAAGGCTTTTTTCCCAATAACGCGGTGGAATATTTCGTCAGTTACTTCGATTTTTACCAGCCGGAAGCCTACATCCCGCGCACGGATACCTTCATTGAAAAAGATTCCAGTGTGAACTCGGAGATTGAGCGGCTGCGGCTTTCGACGATGGCTTCCTTGTTCTCGCGGCGCGATGTCGTGGTGGTCGCCAGTGTCTCGTGCATTTACGGCATTGGCAGCAAGGAAGATTTCGCTGCATTGGTCATCCCCCTGCGGATTGACCTGGAAACTTCGCGCGAACAATTATTGTCGCGCATGGTGGACCTGCAATATTCGCGCAATGACATCGCTTTCGAGCGCGGCAATTTTCGCGTGCGCGGCGATACGGTGGAAGTCTGGCCGGCCGGGCGCGAAGACGGCCTGCGGATTGAATTTTTCGGCGAGACGATCGAGAAGATCACGCGGTTCGAGCCGTTGACCGGTTCCAAAATCGAAGCGTTGCAAGCGATCACCATTTTCCCCGCCAAACAGTTCGTCACCACGGAGGAAAAGATGAAACGCGCCGCGCTGGCCATCCGCGAGGAATTGCGGATGCGCATCGTGGAATTTGAACGCGACGGTAAATTGCTGGAAGCGCAACGCATCAAGATGCGCACGGAATTCGACCTCGAAATGATGGAGGAAATGGGTTTCTGTTCCGGCATCGAGAATTATTCGCGGCACATCGCGAATCGCCCGCCCGGCTCGCGCCCGACCACCCTGTTCGATTTTTTCCCGGATGATTATCTGCTGGTGATTGATGAATCACACGTCACCGTCCCGCAGATCGGCGGGATGTACGAAGGCGACAAGTCGCGCAAAACGGTGTTGGTGAACCATGGCTTTCGCCTGCCGAGCGCGTTGGACAACCGGCCCTTGAACTTCATGGAATTTCAAGGGATGCAAAATCAGACGATCTACGTCAGCGCCACCCCGGCGCCGCGTGAAATCGGCTGGTCGCAAGGCAAGATCACCGAACTGGTCGTACGTCCGACGGGCTTGATTGATCCCAAAGTCACCATCAAGCCGCTCAAGGGCCAGATTGATGATTTGATCGAAGAATGCCGCAAACGGGTGGATAAAAAGGAACGCACGCTGGTGACGACGCTGACCAAGCGCACCGCCGAGGAATTGACGGATTATTTGCGCGATATCGGCGTGAGCGTGCGTTATTTGCACAGCGAAATTGATGCGATTGAACGCGTGGAAATTCTGCGCGCGCTCCGCAAGGGTGAATTTGATGTGCTGGTCGGCATCAACCTGTTGCGTGAGGGGCTGGATTTGCCGGAAGTGTCGCTCGTGGCGATCCTTGATGCGGACAAGGAAGGTTTTCTGCGCAGCGAAACCAGTTTGATCCAGACGGCTGGCCGGGCTGCCCGGCATCTGAACGGGGAAGTGATCCTGTATGCCGATGTGATGACGCAAAGCATCCAGAAATTTCTCGCGGTCACCGAATACCGGCGCAAGCGGCAGGTCGCTTATAACTTGGAGCACAACATCACGCCGCGCAGTGTCAGTCGGGCAGTGGAAGAAAGTCTCGCCGTCCAAACGGAACAACGGGATGCGGCGACCGGTTTTTTGCGTGAGACCAAAACCGATCTGGATGTCACGGAAACCATTCGTGAACTGGAAGGTGAAATGATCAAGGCGGCAGAGGATCTGCAATTTGAGAAGGCGGCGCTGCTCCGCGACCAGATCAAGGAATTGAAACACATGCTCAGCGGCGAAACGGCGGAGACGAAACCGAAGTCAGTGAGCTATCGCAGCAAGCGCAGCTCGCGCCGCACAACAAAATAACGGGGCCGTTCTTGAAAAAAACGCGGGTGAATCAGCAAATCGTAAATCGGCAATCGTAAATAAATATGACAACAGAGCAAATCATCGGCTTGAGCCTGGCGCTGCTGTTGATGCTGGCCGGACTGGTCGGCAGCGTGATACCTGGAGTGCCGGGGACGCCCCTGATTTTGATCGCCGCCATCGGGCATCGGCTTTACTTCGGCGCCGCAAGCGTCAATAACTGGATTTTGACCACACTCGTCATATTGACGGTTGCCTCGCTGGTGTTCGATTTTTTGGCCAGCGTATTGGGCGCAAAGAAGTTTGGTTCCACCTGGCGTGGCGCGGTTGGCGCGATGATCGGTGGCATTGTCGGGCTTTTCTTTCCGTTGCCGGGAGTGATTATCGGACCGTTCGTCGGGGCGATGTTGTTTGAGTTGCTGGGCGACCGGAAAGTTAAGGAAGCCGCCCGGGCGGGCTTGGGCGCGATGTTGGGGCTGATTCTGGGGGTCATCGGCAAGTTCGTCATCGGCGTTGTGATGCTGCTGCTGTTTGCCACGGATGTCATCCTGCGGTCAGTTCACTGAGGGATGTAGGATGGCATTCGGCTTGGACTCGTTCATTTGCGATTGGCGAGTTACGATTTACGCGCCTGCTGTTTTCCCCCCTGTCTCATCCGTGTTTATCTGTGTCCATCCGTGGTTAAAAATGAGTTGAGGGTTGCAAGTGCTCTGTAGCAACGGCCAGATTTAAACTGTACTTGCGCATTTTGATTTTTTTGCGCGGAAAAACAAGTTCGACATCAACTTGGTAAAACCCAAGACTTGAATCATGTTTTCTGTTTTGGTCAATCTGTTGGTCTTAATGCTCGGCACGCTCTTTTCCTGGTGGTTGAGCGGTTATGACCCGGGGCTGACGATTGACAGTGAAAGGAAAAATTTCATCCGCCGGGCCGTGCGTTGCGCCATAACGTTCGGGTTGCTGGAATTTCTCTTTCAGGAATCGTGGCAGTTTGCTAATTACCATGATCAATCAGCGGTCTCTTTCGCTATTTTTACGCTATTTCTGCTGGCGTTTGTCTGGTGCGGTTGTTTGAGCAACTGCGTGGCCCGCGGATTTGTCACGCTGATTGATCCCGAGGATAAGCGGAAATTTGATCCCCAAAAAGAGCTCCGCGAATTGGACCTGATCGGCGGCTTCATTCGCAGCGGAAACAAAACCGCGGCCATCGAATTGTGTGAATCGCTCAAGACCTCCGGCGAGGTGGATCTCGCCACGCTGGAATTTGCCCTGGAACATCTCGGAGTTCCCCAGGCGGGTAAACCAATCCGGCCGCTGGTGGCCGCCAGTCGTTTGCGATTGGAAGGAAAATTTCACGAAGCCGAATTGATCTTGAGTTCAATGCTCGCGGGAAATCCCCGCGATCTGGAAGCGGCGATGATGTTGGTGCGGCTTTACGCGCAGGATTTACGCCAACCCGAAAAGGCGAAGGAGGTTTTGCGTGCGCTTGAAAAACAACCGCGTATTTCATCGGCTCACATTGAGTTCGCCGACCGTTCGATCCCCGAATGGAGTCAACTGCCGCCGGGAGCAGTCGAAGTGGTTGAACCGCCCAAAATTGAATCAATTGACGAATTGCTGGCGCAGGGATTTTTCGGCACGGCAACGGAAAGGCTCGAGGCTAAAATCAAGGAACAGCCGCAGGATTTCGAATCGCGGTTGAAAATTGCGGAGGTTTACGGTGTGCACTGCGCCAATTTCCCGCGCGCGGAAAAAATCGTGCGGCAAATCGAAAAGGATTTCAGTCCGAAGCAGGTTCAATTAGCCAAAATGAAATTGGCGGAATGGCGCGAAATGCAGCCACGGCACTGAAGGCATCTTGAAGAAATTTTTTCAAATAAATCACGCGGTTTTAAAAAACGTCCCAAAACACACGCCCAGTTCACACGCCCAGTTAAGAAGGTTTCTACCGAGCAGGTTCATTGTTGAATGTTGGTTTTAAGAGAATCTGTGTGCCGGGCAAAGGTCTCTACAAAGCCAGCAACACGAAGCCAGCCGAAATCGCCAGCAAGGCTTTGAAAAGTAAGATCATATTTTTTGACGGGTGGCGGTGAATCCTAATTGCGACAACAACGGCCCGCGGTCGCGCGTTTCTTCTTCATCATGATGCCGCATCCGCGCGGTCAGGATATCCGCGCGGCCCAGGTATCCAATTACGTGGCCGGGATTTTCCCGCTCGACCACGGGCAGGCGCCCGATGTCATGCTTGAGCATTTTGGCGATGGCGTCGTAGAGTGTTTCATCGGGAAAGGCAAATTTCAGTTGGGTGGCGCCAGCGGCCAGCACGGTGGCGGTGCCGTTCGGATCGGCCCTCAACGCATGGAGCATGTTGCCGCGCGTGATGACGCCGACCAATTTTTCATGGGCATCCACAATGAATGCGGCGTGGCGTGTTCCCACGGCGGAATCGCCTTGTTCGATCATTTCGGAAAATGTCATCACCGTCATGTCTGCCGGGATGGTCGGAACCGTCCGATCCATCACCTCGCCGACGCGCATCAATTCAAACAGATCCACGCTATATTCACGGGTGATATGCTGGCCGCGGCGCGCCAGTTTCTCGGTCAGGATGGAACGGCGCAGGATTAGGACCGTGACGGCGAGGGCGGCCACGCAACCGATGAACAAAGCGGGCAGGGCATTCAAGTCATGCGTCAGTTCCAGGATGAAAACCATGCCGGTCAGCGGGGAGCGCATGGTGCCGCCCATCATCGCCGCCATCCCGACCATCGCCCATAAACCGGGGTCGCCCACCGGCAACCATTGTCCCAGCAGGGCGCCCAGCGCGCCGCCCATGATCAACAATGGCGCGAGCACGCCGCCGGAAGTTCCCGAACCAAGCGCCACCGCCCAGACGATGGCTTTGGCCACCAGCAATCCCAGCAGGGCGGCGCCTAATAATTGTCCCTGCATCAACGTATGAATCGTGCCATAACCCACGCCCAAGACGCGCGGATCAATCACGCCTCCCACCCCGACGACGACCGCGCCGATCGCCGGCCACCACATCCAATGGATCGGCAATTTTTGGAACAGATCTTCAAAGGCGTAAACCAGCGTCGTCAACAGCCATGAACCAAACCCGGCCAATAATCCGACCAACAGTGCGGCCAGCAATTCATTTCCACCCATGGCTGGGTGGGGCAAAACCGGAAATAAGGGACCGCTGCCCAATAACGGAATCCGTATAATCGAAGCCATGATGGCCGCCACCGCCACGGGAATGAAGCTGCGCGGTTTCCATTCAAACAATAAAAGTTCCACGGCCAGAAGAACGGCGGCCACCGGCGTGGCAAAGACCGCCGCCATGCCGCTCGCAGCGCCGGCGACCAGCAGGGTTTTCCGTTCTGCCGCAGTGAGGTGAAATAATTGGGCAAACAGGGAACCAAACGCGCCGCCGGTCATGATGATCGGCCCTTCCGCGCCAAACGGTCCCCCCGTGCCGATGGAGATCGCCGACGACAACGGCTTTAGAATGGCAACTTTCGGATTGATCAAGCTGCGTCCCAGCAGGATCGCCTCCAGGGCTTCGGGAATCCCGTGGCCGCGAATTTTTTCCGAGCCATAGCGCGCCATCAGCCCGATGAGCAACGCCCCGATGACCGGCACGGCAATCACCCAATAGCCGATATGGCTTTCCTGGGGCGTCACCGGGGCGATGGAAAAGCGGTGGAAAAATGCCACGTTGGTGATGACGGCGATCAGCCAGAGCAGCGCCTTGGCCACGGCGGCACCGGTTACCCCAATGGGAACGGCGAACACGGATAATAATAAAACCCGTTTGTCGGTGCGAAAATCAGCCAGTGAATCGGACGATGTTGTTTTGGACACAAGAATTTTAAATTATATCGTAGAGCGATATTATTCAAGTGGATTTATTTTTGGATGCGGTTATCCTTGAGCCAACGAACCGTTGCATGTCCGCCAAAATCACCAAAGCCCATTATGAGACGCTGGCTGGATTCCGCTATTCCCTGCGGAAATTCCTGCGGTTCAGCGAAGACGCGGCCAAATCGGTCGGCCTCACGCCGCAACAGCATCAAGCCATGCTGACGATCAAGGGCTTTCCCGGGCGCGAACAGATCACCATCGGTGAGCTGGCTGAACGGTTGCAGATCAAACATCATAGTGCCGTGGGGTTGGCGGATCGGTTGGTGCTGGAGAAATATGCCGCCCGGGTGACGGACAAGAAAGATCAGCGCCAGGTTCACCTGGTGCTCACTGCCCACGGCGAGGCGGTGCTGGAAAAACTTTCCGCCAGCCACCGCCAGCAACTGGAGCATTTCGGGCCGGAGATGGCCGGGCTTTTAAAGAAGTTGAGGGGATGAATGAGTTGGGATTCAGAGTTTTTAATTTTAAGTTTTAAGTTCAAGGCGCTCGTGTCTCAATTTACGATTTGTGATTGCGGATTTACGATTTATTCCTGTCTTCATCCTCGTTTCTAGGTTGCGCTTTTGTTTTTCTTCATCTCATCCGTTTCATCTGTGTCTATCCGTGGTTAAAATCTGGGTTCTAGGTTGAGGGCTTCGCAATCGTAAATCGTCAGTCGTAAATCGAAAATTCCCCAAGGTTTGGAATCCCCGCTTTCGGGGATAGGCGGCACTGATGGGTTTAATTACCTTCTTAAAACAGCCCAAAAACACGCACTCAAAAGCAACCAATTAATTAACGTCAGCCAATTAGAAATATGAAAAGAACCCAAAACTTGTTTCTCCATTTCCGAAATTTAGGGGGATTTGCCAGGTCCGTCTTACTGTTGTTGACTCTGCTATTCTCAATAGCCGGCCGGGAGACAAGTCAGGCGGCGACCTACTTCTGGAATCCTCAAGGCATGGCTGGGCCATCAGATGGAAGCGGCAATTGGGACGATCTTACCGTGTCCAATTGGTTGAGCGGCGGCGTGCCGGTGACCTGGGCCACGAATGCCGGTGGCACGAATGCCATTATTGGCGCCGGTGTACCGGGTATTTATAGCGTCACCAATATCAACCCGGTAACGGCTACTTCCGTGACGTTTAGCAATGCCAGTATGTACACGATTAGCGGTGCGCAGTTGAATATAAACCAGACCGCCGCCACTTTGCCGGTGCTGATCTCTTTGCCCAATACGACGAATACGATCAATCAGTTCGTACAAATGAATCAAGGCAACGACATCAGTAACGCACCGAACAGCACTTTGACTTTGGCCGGGGGACTGACGGAAAATGGCGGGAATCCGCGGTTTGAGGGGATCAATCAATCCAATAGTATTCTCAATCTTACAGGCGGGATCGTCACGGATTCAGCGAACGCTTCGACGTTTCAGCCGAGCGGCATCACGTTGAACATCACGAATGCAATTTTTAACGCCCCGGCGCGGCTCGATCTGGGCCGAAACCAGGCGCAGAGTGTTGCGGCGGCGGCGGTCACGGTCAATGTGTTCAATGGCGGTCAATTGAACGCAAACTCCTTAGGCGCAAACAACGGCGGTAATCATCTTCAGATTTCGCGCGGGGCAGCGGCGGTTCTTAACGTCTATCCGGGCGCACTTGTCAGCTCACGAGTTTGGTCGGGGATTGCGACTCCCAATACCGGACTTCCGACTGGCGGGTTGATCCGTATTGTTCCGGATTCAAACAGTCAGGGAACTTTCAATATCTTTGGCGGCACCGTCATGGCAGGGAACGGCGCCAATACTTATGGCACTGCCGGTTCTTACTCGGTGGCCTTGACGCCGGTAACCTTTTTTGACACGCCAGCTAATTTCACGGCCAATGCGAGCACCCGGGCCATCCTGAATCTAGCCGGCGGATCCCTGACGGCTTATGACATCGCCTTCACGACCCCGGCCGGCGTCGGTACGAATCCGACCAACGGCATCAGTATCACGGGCGGTACCTTGTATCTGGGGGCGCCGAATATTTCCTATCCCGTGTCCGGCACGGGTACGAATTTCTTCTTTAATATTTCCGGCGGCACGATTTCCGCCATTCAAAATTGGTCACCGGCCTGCAGCGCGCCCATCACTCTGGGAAACGTGAATGGCAACATCACGTTTCAGGCGGCCGACATCAATGGCAGTCCTTTCAACCTGGCATTTTCCGGCCCGCTTAAAGGGGTCGGTGGCTTTATTAAAACTGGCGGCGGCACGTTGACCTTGAGCGGAGCCAACAATTATAGCGGAGCAACGATCGTCAATAATGGAACGCTGATTGTCTCCACGCTTAATTCGCCGGTGGGTGGCGACCTTGCGTTGGAAGGCGCTTCGTTGGGCGCGGGTTTGCCGGTTAATTCCGTTGTGATCGCCAATAGCGGTCAATCGTGGACCATTGGCAATTTGACTTACGACACCGGCACGCCGACCGCAGATTTTAACTATGGCGGTTTTGGGCCGAGCGCATCGGTTCCAGCGATTCAGATCAATGGAAATCTTGGATTTATTGTGACGCCGTTGGTCACCGTGGAAGGCAGTGCCATACCGGTTGGCATCTTTCCGCTTATTAAATATACCGGCACACTTTCCGGCACGCCGCCAACCACGGTTGCGTTAAGCGGTGGTGCTTACTCTGGATATATCACCAACTTTACCGCCACCAAGACCATCGCGCTGGTGGTTAGCAGCTCACCCATAGTAACTCCAGACACATGGGCGGTCGGCAATGGCGTCTGGGATACAAGCACGCCAAATTGGAATAAAGGCGGTTTGAGTGCTGCCTTCCAAAATGGTGACCCGGTCACGTTTGATGACAGTGCGAGCGGTCCATTCCCCATCACTGTAGAGGTGGCCAGTGGGGTCAATCCGGGAGGCACGATTGTCAATACGACCAACGGTTATACCATCGCCGGGCCGGGAAGCATCGCTAGTGGCAGCCTGACGAAATCCGGGAGCGGCTCCCTGACGCTATCGGGTACGAATACTTATAGCGGCGGCACAATCATCGAACTCGGCGGTGGCACCTTGAGCATCAATTACGGCGGCGATGGCGCCAACAATTCTGCCATTGGCACCGGACCGTTGACCCTTAAGACCGGGTCAAAGCTCGACAACACCAGCGGTCAAGCCGTCACGCTGCTGACGCCGATAACCGAATTTTGGAATGACGACTGGACCTTCGTTGGCACCGCCAATCTGAACCTGGGCGTCGCGCCCGTGACCTTGGGCAATGGTCAGGTGGTATTGACGGTTGTCTCCAACCTGCTGGAAGTGGACGGCCAGATTGGAGATGGCGGTCTGGGCTACGGTATACAGAAGCAAGGCGCCGGCGCTTTGACGCTCGCGAACTTTAACACGTTTTCCGGCGGGATGGACGTCGAAGCGGGCACGTTGAATATCAATAGTGACGGGGCTCTGGGCAGCGGACCGCTTAAGCTGGCGGGCGGCACCATTGATAATACGAGCGGAGCAACAGTGACGCTCAACAACGGGCCAGTTTCAATCTCACTGGGCAGCTTTACCTTCCTCGGCACCGCCGATTTGGATCTTGGTTCGGCCACCTTGACTGGCTCGGCGACCGTGGCGGTGAGTAATAATACGCTCTTCGTTGAAGGTGCTTATAGCGGTGCCAGCACAACTTTCACCAAGAACGGCCCGGGCGTGGTGACTATTGGTGGCAGCGCGAATAGCGGCAGCGTGACTTTCAACATCAATCAGGGAACGCTCAACTTAAATCGGCAAGCTGGCTTCATTGCTGTCAATAATCAAGGTGCCACCATAAATAGTGGCGGTTCATTGGTGATCCTTAATCCGACGGGTACTCAACTTAACCAACCGGCTTTGACTCTGAACGGAGGTTTGTTGGAATGGAATGGCGACAACGAAACAGTGGGCAGCCTGGTTTTCAATTCCGGCATTTTCCGTGATAGCAATCCAACAGCTGCGTCGCTGTCAGTAGTCGTCGGCGGCCTTTTGACTTTGGGTGGAGTTGCCGACTTTGAGATCACTAATGGTGCCACGTTGACCATTAACGGCATCGTTGCCGATGCGGGAACCAACGTGGATGTTTTGCTCAAGACCGGGGTGGGCACGTTGATTCTGGCGACCAACACCACTTACACTGGTAATACTACGGTAAGCAACGGTGTGTTGAGCCTTACTTACTCAAATCTGGCGACGAATTCCACGGTGACCATTGCCACGAACGCCACTTTGAATTTGAACTTTGCAAATTCAGATACAAATACCGTGGGAGTCCTGGTCCTGAACGGCACCAATGCGGCCGTTGGCCTCCATAACGCCAGCACCGATCCAGCCTATCTCACCGGCCCAGGCAACCTGTTGGTGATCCCGCCGGTCACAATCAATCCGAATCCCGGGACAATTCAGATCAGTATATCTGGTAATATCTTGAGTTTAGCGTGGCCCACCAATGCCGGTTGGCTCTTGCAGGCGCAGACAAACTCACTCCAGCTGGGGTTAAGCACCAATTGGGTGACTTTGCCGGGATCCGGTGCCATCACGAATCTGAGCGTCACCATTGATCCGGCCAACGGCTCAACGTTTTATCGCATTGCTCATCCGTAACGTTGCTTAACTGCCTAACTGATTAAAACCGACGCCGCCAGGCCGACCCGGCCTGGCGGCAAAAATCGAAGATGAAACTTAAAAATAATTTAGGTCGGGGATTTACGCTGATTGAACTACTGGTGGTCATAGCCATCATCGCCATTCTTGCCGCCATGCTGCTGCCGGCACTGGCGGGGGCCAAGAAAAAGGCGCAGCAAGCGTCGTGTCTTAATAACCTCAAGCAGCTTGGTTTGGGATTCGTACTTTACGTGGGAGATTACGCCGATGTCATGCCGGCCGATGCGTCCCATGGCGCAGGCTGGCAGCGCGAGGATTGGATCTATTGGCAGGGTGGAAGCGGTTTGTTGGCACCCAGCCCGGGCGGCCAAATTTCGCCGCCGCTGGGTCAGGGCCAAATCGCGCAAATGATAAAAGTGTCGAACACCAATACGGTAAACTCAGTGTTCCGTTGTCCGTCAGACATAAGCAACGTGGGCCGGATAGCGTATGCTGCCAAGACCGGCTGGACACCGTTTTTTAATTATAGCTATTCCGTTAATAGCTTTGGCGACGGCGTGAGCACGTTTGGGGCGGCTTCAACCTGGATCACCGGAAAATGGATCCCTTATAAGTATACTACTATCCGCCATGTCGCTGCCTGTGTCTTGTTATGCGAAGAACCAACGGCGATCACACCCGATGAAGAGCCGGTAGGCATCACCACCATGATTGATGATGGCCGCTGCCAGCTCGGTAACAATGGCATTACCATGCGCCATAACAAAAAGGGCAATGTCGGGTTTGCCGACGGACACGCGGAACGAATTGATAATGCCACGGCCGTATTGGATGAGCACCGGGATCCCAGTAAATAATGAAGAGCCGGTTTGGAAATATGGCCGCTACAAATCATCCTCCTTGTCGTCCTCGTCCTCATCCTCGTGCGATAGAGAAAATTCGAGGAAGAGGATGACGATAAGGAGGATGTCAAAAGTGACTGCCACAAATCGCCCGGAGAATGATGTTTTGTTTTGGCTGGTCATGCCGCTTACTATGACCTCTGAATTTCCATGATCAGCCAGCCAAGAAAATTTCTCCCAATAGTGTGCGGGGTTTTATTTTTAGGCGTTCATCTGCTGCGTGCGGATCAAGGCAAAGCGTCTGGTGGTGCTGGCAATGGTCTGGAGATTGATTCGGTGATGGTTGCTGGCAAGGAAATGCTAAGCTTGCCCAATCGTGAAATCAAAGTGGGAGCGTTTCCCGAACAAATCACCTTCCATTTTGGGCCGGTCACCAGTCTGGGAAGATCGCCCGCCCGCTTGCGGTATAAATTGGAAGGTTATGAAAATAACTGGCACATCGGCGAAGGCCGGATGAATTTGACCGCCCGATTTTACAACGCGGCGGGCGATCAAATAAGCCATGAAACATTCAATGTCGGCGGCGATAGCCCGGGTTGGACTGGCTCGTTAAAAACCTCTTCCCTAGCCCATCGCCGCGAGACGCTGGTGGCTCCGCCATTCGCCGCCAAAACCACGGTGGTCATCTCGTCGGCCGGGCCGGCGGCCACGGAAGGCATTTACGTGGTGGCGAATTTGTCCGTCGCCCGGCTGTCAGATAATTCATCGGCTCCCGAAGTATTGCAATCGCCGCTGGCGACCCAGCCAGATGAGGACAATGACACTCATCCGCCTTTCGGCTGGATGCGGGATGGACTTACCGCGAGCATGGCTAAAATCGTGAAAATCGGACATGACCCGACGATCACCGCGTTTGCCATTCTGGATAACGATCCGCTGGGACATGCGGAATGGCGCAATACTTTGGACCCCGCCCCGCGCGTGAAGCCCGGTGATAAACTTCTGATCGAATGGAATGAGATGTATAGCATGGGCGTGTCGGATATCCGATCCGGCACTTACGCCAGCCTGGAGCCGGGCAAATACACTTTTCGCGTCGAAGAACTGGACCTGTATGGCATGCCAACAGGTGTTGGCACTTCCTTGAGGTTGACCGTTTCCGAGCCATTTTGGAAAACCCCGTGGTTTTGGGTCCTGATTTTTATCGGCAGTATCGCTGCGATCCTGGGCGGCGGCCGCTATATCGTCCGAAAAAAAATGAAACATGAGATGCTCCGCCTCAAAAACGAGCAGGCACTCGAACGCGAACGCATCCGGATCGCCCACGATATTCATGACGATTTGGGCGCTCGAGTGACCCAGATTTCATTGGTCAGTGCCCTGGCTTGCGACAACGCAACCTTTCCCCGGCAAGCACGGGCGGAATTTGACCAGATCACGAAGATGTCCCGGGAACTGGTGATCGCGTTGTATGAGACTGTCTGGGCGGTGACTCCGGAAAACGATAATTTATATTCGCTCGGAAATTATCTGTGCCAGATGGTCAACCAATTGTGCGAACGATCACAGATTCGCTGCCGGTTTCATTTGAACGATCTTCCCCGCTCGGTGCAGGCCTCCAGCCAGATCCGGCACAACATAACGATGGTGGTCAAAGAGGCTGTGCATAACGTGATCAAGCATGCCAGCGCCTCGGAAGTCACCATCGGCGCGGTGTTTGCGGAAAAATATTTGACCGTCACCGTCCACGACAATGGACACGGATTCCAATCCGGGTCAGCCGCCGCCGGGCATGGGTTGAAGAACATCAAACAGCGCATGGAAGACATCGGCGGGAATTTTCAGATTGAAAGTCAAATCGGACGCGGAACGACCATTCAACTCAAACTGGTCTTCAAATGATTTATCCATGAAAAAAAATGTCGTAGTCGTCGAGGACAATCCGGGGCTCCAAACCCAATTGTTAAAAGTTCTTGAATCCGCTTCGGATATCAAGTGCCTGGGCGTATTCACTTCCGGTGAAGAAGCCGTACCCTTTATTTTACAACGGAAGCCGGATGTGGTGTTGATGGATATAAAATTGCCAAAAAAATCCGGAATTCAGTGCGTGGCCGAGATCAAGAAAGCCGCTCCGGAAATCCAGGTCATCATGGTGACGGTGTATGAAGACAGTGAACGGATCTTTCGCGCATTGAAGTCGGGGGCCAGCGGTTACCTGATCAAGTCCAGTCCGCCGGAACAATTGATCGAGGCGGTTCGCGATGCCCATAAAGGTGGCTCCCCGATGTCGAGCCCGATTGCCCGTAAAGTGGTCGAGCATTTTCATTTGTTGGGACCGGCGGTTCAGGAGACGGATAATTTATCTTCCCGCGAACGGGAGGTGCTCGATTTGCTGGCGATGGGCTTGATCTACAAGGAAATCGGCAGCCAATTGAACATCGGCACCGAGACCGTGCGTTCCCACGTCAAAAACATTTGTCAGAAAATGCATGTTCGCGGCCGGGTTGAAGCCGTGGCCAAGCGCCGGTCGGAAACCTATTGAGGCAAGCCACCGGCTGTTTCAAATCTGCGAGGCGCTGGTGCGCTTGAGCAGGATGCTGATGGAACCGTTCATGTTGTCTTTGTATTGCGGATCGCTGGTCAGTTGTTTCCAGGCAGGCGCATTGTTGAATCCCTGCCAATGCTTTTTATGTTCGGCCAGATTTTCACCGCAGGTCATATAGACCAAACTGGGCAGGCGCGGACCGGCCAGCGTCTGGCTGTAAAAGATCGGGGCCAGCCCGACTCCCTTCATCACCGGAATTTCACCGCTTTCGAACATTTGCATTTTATTCAAACTCTTGGCTTCACTGGGGCTCAAATAGGTACGCAATTCAAAAACGTTGGGCCGCTTTTCCGCCGGCGGCAGGGTCAGGTGCTTCATGCCATTGAAGGCCAGCAACAGGGAACTTTCAAAATGATCATAAGCCGGATTTAATTTCGGAGCGGACAGGAAATCAACCGCAGCTTGTTGATAATTGGTATCGGCGGCGAGTTTCGCCGGAATCGCCGCGAAGACTTCCAGTGAATCACACGGGATGAGCACATAAATTTTATTGGTCACGGAATCTTTCATCTCCGTGAAGACGCCGATGGGTTGGATGCCCATGCGGTTATAGGCGGGAACGGCTGCGCTCTGCCAATAATCATTGATTCGCCGCTGTTGCTCGGCCGACCTGGTGAAATAAACCCGGAGTTCGTAATATTGTCGTCCAGCATTCGGCTCCGCCGCCCGGCAGGGATGATTGATTGCGGAAAAAATAAAGGCAATGGCTATCAGTCCTTGGAGATAAATGCGGGTGACCATGAATTTTTTTTATCAATTTTTTGACTGTGGCTCAAGCCAACAATGATCAGTTGCGGGTTGAAAGTTGCAAGCTGCCGGTTTTTCTCGTCCGCATCGTCGTCCTCGTCCTCGCTCTCGCGTTAACACCACCAGGACATGAAGGCACTAATTTGGAAAAGCTTTTTTTGACAGAATTAGCAAAATGAAGCGAATCCAACGTCAGTCATTTTGATCATTCTGTAATTCTGTCTAAAAAATCTTGGCACCTTCATGCCTTGTGGTTTGATTTGCGTGAATTAGCGCAATTCGCGTCTATTTTATTTCCTTTTCCGTGTTTCACCCGTGATCAATCAGTGGCTTAAAGGCAAGTTGAGAGTTGTTAGTTGAGGGTTTAGGGTTAGACTTCGCAATCGTAAATCGCCAGTCGTAAATCGTAAATCCCTTCATATCCGTCCGTGGCTAAAATTTGTTTCCGCTTTTATATCAAAACGCTTTTGTCATCCTATTCGTCCATGATGTCCATGAATAAATCTGCGTTACCCGTTTTCATTCTGGGTTTTCTGCTGCTCACTGATTTCAGCCGGGGCCAATCGTTGGTGGACAGCATCAATCCGATCATCGGCGCGAGCACGAGCACGGAGTTTGGCGAAGGAAAAACGTTTCCCGGCGCGGCCACGCCGTTTGGCCTGGTGCAGTTAAGCCCGGACACCATCACCGGCGGCGACAATGGTCCGGGTTATTCGTGGGAACACAAATCGGTTGAAGGCTTCAGCTTCACCCACCTGAGCGGCGTCGGCTGGTATGGTGACCTGGGAAATTTTGAAGTCATGCCCACGACGGGTAAATTGAAGACCGAACGCGGTGTGAACGGCGCGGAAGACGGCTTCCGTTCACGCTTTCATCACGAAACGGAAATTGCCAAAGCAGGTTATTACGCGGTGACTCTGGATGATTACAACGTGCGCGCGGAAATGACCGCCGCGCCGCGCGCGGGTATTTTGCGCTTCACCTTTCCGCAATCCGATCAATCACGCATCCAGATTGATCTCGCCCACCGCATCGGCGGCACTTCAACCCGGCAATATGTGAAGGTCGTGGACGATCACACGATTGAAGGCTGGATGAAATGCCCGCCCGCCGGCGGCGGTTGGGGCAATGGCGCGGGCAATGCGGATTACACCGTCTATTTTTACGCGCAATTCAGCCGGCCACTGGAACACTTCGGCGTCTGGTCAGCGGATATTCCGGCGGAGTGGAGTCGCAAGCGGGAAGACATCGAAAGCGCGCGCTATCGCCAGGTGGTTGCCGCTGCCAAAGTTTTGGACGGCTGCCGCGAGCAGGAAGGGGATCATTTGGGGTTTTATTCAGAGTTTCCCACGCAGGCGGGCGAACAGGTTATGCTCAAGTGCGGCATTTCCTTTGTGAGCATTGCGGGCGCACAGGGAAATTTGGAACACGACATTCGTGGCTGGAACTTTGATGCGATTCACAAACAGGCCGTGGCGCTTTGGCGGCAGGCCCTGGCCAGCGTGAAGATTGAGGGCGGCACTCCGGCACAGCGCGAAACCTTTGCGACCGCGATGTATCATGCGTTGTTGGATCCGCGAACCTATTCAGATGCGGACGGCCTTTACACCGGCGCCGATGGCAAAACGCATACGGCAAAAAACTTCACTTATCGCACCATCTTCAGCGGTTGGGACGTTTTTCGCAGTGAATTTCCCTTGTTCACCCTCATCCGCCCGGACGTGGTGAACGACACCGTGAACTCGCTGATGGAACAGGCTGAGTTGAGCGGTCACCACTATCTTGCGCGCTGGGAAATTCTTGCGGCAGAATCCGGCTGCATGAGCGGCGACCCGGCCGTTTCCATTTTTGCCGGGGCTTATCTGGCGGGCATCCGCAATTACGATGTCCAACGCGCCTATGAACTGTGCACGAACAGCCTGAGCATTGGCGATCGCGACGGGCGCACCGACTACAATAAACTTGGTTTCGTTCCCGGCAGCATCACGTTGACGCTGGAGAATGCGTATTATGATTATTGCGCCGGACGATTCGCCGCCGCGCTCGGCCATACGAACGATTCACGGGAACTGTTCGCCCGCTCACAAAATTATCGGAACATCTATGATGCGACCGTCGGCAACATGCACGCAAAGAATGCCGACGGTTCGTGGACAAAATGGTCGGGCGCAACCGCCGAAGGGCAGGGGTGCGAAGAGAGCAATCCTTATCAACAGAACTGGTTCGTGCCGCAGGATGTGCCGGGCTTGATGAACGTGATGGGCACCAACTATTTCCTGAAGTATCTGACGGAATTTTTTGAGAAAACTCCCGCCAGTTTCAAATGGAACGAGTATTGCAATCAAGCCAACGAGCCCGTGCATCATGTGGCGTATCTGTTCACCTATGCGGGCCGGCCGTGGCTCACGCAAAAATGGTCGCGCTTCATTGTTGATCACGCCTACGGCCCCGGCCTGACTGGCCTGTGCGGCAATGAAGACGTGGGGCAGATGTCGGCGTGGTATGTGCTGAGCGCGATCGGTTTTCATCCCGTTTCGCCGGTGGACAATATCTTTATCATCGGCAGTCCGCTGTTCCCCAAAGCGACCCTGCAACTCGATCCAAAATATGCGTCCGGCAAAACTTTTTCCGTGATTGCCCATAATAATTCTGCGACCAATTTTTATGTCCAATCCGCCAAGCTGAACGGCCGGACATTGAACCGCGCCTGGCTGCGTTGCGATGAGATCACGGCCGGCGGAAAATTGGAATTGGAGATGGGAGCGGAGCCGAACAAACATTGGGGCACGCAGGAACTGCCGCCGAATTATTTGAAATGGTAAAACGGGTAAAACATTTAACGCCCAACATTTAACATCCAACGTCGAAAGAACGAGGTGCCGTTTCCTTGGAGGTTGAATGTTCGGTGTTGAATGTTAAATGTTTGTTTTGCACCCCATCCCGGCATTCTCCCCCTTGGGCGGGGCGAGGGAGAAGCGGTTTCCGCGTTTGGGAACCACCATACGATGGGTTGGCGAAGCGGGTAAGCGAGCCGTCTGCGTGCGGCCTCATTCTCCTTCGCCCCAACGGGGGGCAACGGTATTTAATTTTGAGTTTTAAGTTCAGGGCATTCGTGAAAATCAGTGCAATCCGTGTGGTTTTTTCTGCTTCGCGCCTTTGCGTGAGACTGTTTTCCTTTTTGATCTGTGTTTAATCTGTGTCTATCTGTGGCTAAAAATCTCGTGTCTTGGTGGTTTGATTTCCCCTTTCGCTCGCTTCGCCGCTGCATAATTTCAAATTATCCTTGTCATAAACGATTTGATTTGTGACTCTTGCCGACCAGCCGTTCAAATTCCTTTCCCGCCTCACGAAAAGACCTTTGAGCGATTGGTAATCAGAAATCAGAAATCACAAGCAGGACCTATTCAACTATGACCAAAACAAGCCTTTTTTGGCTGGCGGTTTGCGTTTTTACTTTGGGCACGGCCAAGTCGCAATCCCAATCCATTTACGAACCCTATTATTTCACCACCCTGGCCGGGACCGCCCTCAGCCCCGGCACGCAAGATGATACCGGCAGCCTGGCGCGCTTCGATCAGCCGTGGGGCCTGGCCGTGGATGCGGCGCACAATGTCTATGTCGCCGATACGTTGAATCAAGTCATCCGGAAAATCACGCCCGGTGGCGCGGTGAGCACCGTGGCGGGTATCGCCGGGTCGGCGGGATACAATGATGGCGCGGTGGGCACCGCCCAGTTCAGCCGCCCGACGGGAGTGGCAGTCAACAGCGCTGGCACCGTGATCTATGTGGCGGATTACAATAACCAGGTGATCCGGCAAATCTCCGGTGGCATGGTCAGCACCGTGGCGGGGATGGCCGGCGTGACGGGCACGACGGATGCCACGGGTACCTCGGCGCAATTTCATAATCCTTTCGGCGTGGCGTTGAACAGCGCGGGCACAATCCTTTATGTGACGGATCAGAATAATCAATCAATTCGCGCCATCACCCTTTCCAGCGGGGCGGTGGTGACCTTTGCCGGTGCCAGCGGTGTGTCCGGCAGTACGGATGATCCGGCGAATGCCCTCAATGCGCGCTTCAATACGCCGAAGGGGATTGCGGTGGATGGCAATGGCAATATTTATGTGGCGGACACCGGAAACTTTACCGTGCGCAAAGTTGCCGCCGGTGGCGGGGCCACCACCACCCTCGCGGGCTTGGTCAACATCCGTGGTTTTGCCGACGGCGCCGGGAACGCGGCCACGTTTAGTCAACTGAGCGCCATGAGTCCCTTTGGCGGCCCGTGCGGTCTGGCAGTGGATGGCACTGGCACTATCTATGTGACCGACCAGGGGAATCATCTCATCCGCAAGATCACCGCCGCTGGCAGCGTGACAACCCTGGCGGGCTTGGCGCAAGTTTCCGGCAGTTCGGACGGAGCCGGCAATGTGGCCGGATTTAATTTTCCAGCGGGGATGGCGGTGGATAATACCGGCACGTTGTATGTGGCGGATACGGCGAACCACACCATCCGTCGCGGGGTGAATGCCAGCACGAATAATTCCTGCCTCACGTTCACCGCGCCCACCAATAAGTTGGTAGCTTGCGACGCGGCCTGGGATTTTGATGCCCCCACCAATATTGCCGATGCCTGTTGCACCAATTTTGCCGTGGTTTTCAACACCGTGACGAACGGAACTTCTCCGCTGGTCGTGGTCCGCACCTGGTGGCTTAATGACAGTTGCGGCAATAGCGCCAGTTGCCTGCAGACGGTGACGGTGGACTGCGCGACGAATGGCGTGGGCGGCAGTTGCACGAACTTCGTCGTCAATGGCAGCTTTGAACTGACCAGCCCCGCGATGAGTCCGGGCAGTTTCAATAATGCGTTGGATCCGCTGACCGGCGTGCCGGGTTGGACGACGGCGGCCACGAACACCCTGGAGATCTGGTGCAACACAGTCGGTGGTATTCCGGCCACAGACGGCACGAATCAATTGGAGATCAATGCGCAGAGCGCGGATGAAACGGTGTCGCAAACCGTCACGGGTTTGAGCACGACGTGTCCGGTCACTTTCTGTTTCGATTACACCGGACGTTTTGGTTTGATCACCAACGCAGTCGGGCCGGTCACCCCGAATAATGATTTTACGGTCAGTCTTACCGGCAAAGATTTCGCCTTCAGTGTACCGCTGAATCCGACGTCCTATGCCACGGGCGGCTGGGTGAGGTTTTGCACCAACTTTGTGCCGCCGGATGCCACGTTTACCATCGCGTTTCACGGCCAGCCGCACTATTCCGATGGCACGATCTATACGGAAGGTGGTTCGCACATTGATAATGTTTCGCTGACGCAATGTTGCCTGACCAATAACACATGCACGACCCCGCCCATCATCACTTGTCCGACCAACACAATCGTCGTTGCCTTGAACAAGGATTGTATGTTGGAAATCCCCACGATTCAGCCGGTGGCTGCGGATGGTTGTTCGCCAACAGGGCAGTTGACGTATCTACAGGATCCAGCAGCGGGCACCGTGGTTCCCGGACCCAGCCGGACGGTGACCATCGTCGTCCAGGATGCGCGCGGCAATGCCAGCCAGTGTCAGGTCCAGGTTTATGGTCAGGATAAAACACCGCCCATCATCATCGCGCCCAAAGCCATCTCGCTTACGAATTGCGTGGTGCCGGATGTGAGCGCCTTCGTATTGATTTCCGATCCCTGTACGCCGACCAATAAATTGATCTTCAGCCAGTCACCGCCGCCGGGCACGCCGATCGCCCCGGGCGTGCACCAGGTTGCCGTCACGGTCACGGATCCGGCGGGCAACGCCACGACCGTGATCATTCCGTTGACGAGCAGCGGGTCAGAATCATTTCTCAATGTCCTGTTCAACACGGGCGTGGATGCCAGCAAAACGGTTTTGCCCGGCGATTCGGTGGATCCCCATTATACCCTCGGCCCAGTACCCGTTGGCACGCCCACCGGGGTCGGTCATTACAATGCGCCTGCGGCCATTGTCGTAGGTGTCCCGCCTTATACCGCATCGCAGTGGATTGATCCCGGCCGTTATACGTTTGAAACTTCATTCCCTGCCGGCACTTATACCTACACGAACCAATTCGTATTGCCGGCGGGAACTGATCCGACCTCGGCTTCCATTTCCGGCCGGTGGATGGCGGATAATGGCGCGACGATGTATCTCAACGGATTGGCGCCGGCGAACCAGGTCGCGTTCATGCCGCTTGGCGGCTATTACGCCTGGACTTATTTCACCATCAACAGCGGTTTCCTCGCTTACCCTGCGGTCAACCGGCTTTATTTTGTGGTCACCAACTATAGTCTGAGCCCCACCTTGTTGCGGGTGGAGTTCACGGATGCCAGCATCAACTGCGGTACCTGCACGCCGCCGACGATTCTGCAAACCACCTCAGATCAATCGCGTTCCGTGAATAGCACCGCGGTCTTTCACGCGACCGTGGGCGGCACGCCGCCCTTCACGATCGTCTGGTATCACAATGGCCAGCAAGTTGTGGATGGCGGCCATTATTCCGGAGCAGCCACCACGACGTTGACCGTCACGCCCTTGAGCACCGCGGATGCCGGGACTTATTCCATCGATGTTTATGGCGCCTGTGGCAAAGCCGCCAGCGCACCGTCCAAGCTCACCGTCACCCCCGGTTGGGGTCCCTGGCCGTGGGCGTGGTGGAATTTCCATGATCCTTTCAATCCGATGAAAGCCATCGTCGGACCGGACCTGGTTTTCACCGGCACTACGCTGTTCGGTTTTGTTGCGGGTACAACCTTTGACGTTGGTCTGCCCAATATCGGCGGCCAAATCGCGAATGTGCTGGATGTCCCCGCGATGCTATCCGCCGGCACCTATCTCCAGATACCGGCAATCGGGCCGGGGGATGGCAGTGTGGTCAGCAACTACACGCTCATCGCGGATGTTTATGTACCCAGCAATTCCGTCACGCGCTCCATGATCATGAGCATCTTTGATCGCTGGGGTAATATGTTTGTCACGGCCACATCGTCAGGAACCTTGAATGTCAGCGGCATGCTCGGCGACGAAGCCATCAATCAGGATTATTCCATGGCACTCATGCCGGACGCGTGGAACCGCGTGGCGTTGGTCATCGCCACGACCTCTTCAACGACGGATTCCAACCGGGTGGAATTTATGGCGTGTTGCAATGGCAAACATATCGGCGGCGCTTACGCCGATATTTCTACGGACTCGACCGCAACCTTCGTGGCTACGGTCGGCACCGCACCGGACAGTGGAACCAACGGCGAGATTTATCTCTCCAGCATCCAGTTCCACGCCACGGCCTTCACCCCGGAAATGCTGGCCGGTCTGGGTTCGCCGGCTACGGGTCCATTGACGGCCAACGATACCTCCGTCGGCATGACCCCGATGATGTCCGCCAAAGTATCCGGCGGCATGGCCAACTTCATGTGGTTGGGCAGTACTTTTCTGCTCCAGGAAACCACGGATTTATCCAGCGGCATCTGGCTGAATTCCACGCTGCCCTTTGATGAACAAGCCGACGTGAGCGGGAAGATCATGACGACGGCCCACGCCGACCCGGCCATGGCAGGCCCGGCGAAATATTATCGCCTCATCTATCAGCCTTGAAGTAACGCCGGATGGTGGCCCGGTGGGGCGAGACTCCGCCGAGCCCTGACTTTATCCGGGCATACTATTTTCAGTTGGCTGCCTTTTTAATTAGGGCTCGACGGAGTCTCGCCCCACCGGGCCGATGAACTGAACTGATGGTCGTCCAGACCATAAATTCCGGCGCTATTTTCTGTCCCATTGTGATTATTACCTCTGCGCATTATCATGCCGGGGCATGAAGTTGCCTCAGAGATTGTCGTTGGTGGCCCAAACCGCGGTGGTTTTGCGGGAGCAAATCGTGCGCGGGGTCTGGCCGCGGTTTCTTCCCGGTGAAGGCGAGTTTTGCGCCAAGCTGCATGTAAGCCGGGTGACGCTGCGGGCTGCATTGGCCATATTGCAACGCGAAGGACTGATCCGTTCGAGTCAGGGGAAACGACGGGAGGTCGTCAAACGCCGGCGGAGACTGTTGGCCGCTTCAAATCACCGGGTGGTGTTGGTCATGCCGTCCCCTTTGCATACCCTTTCACCAAACGCAGTGTTTTGGGTCGGCGCCCTGCGGGAATATCTGGCGGAAGCAGGCCATCATCTGGATGTCCAGGTCAACCGCACGGCGTATGGTTACGGCCAGGGAAATATCTTAAAAAGCATGATGGAACAGGAACGGGCTTCTGGCTGGGTGATCTATCGTTCCACGGAACCGATGCAGCGATGGTTTTCGGAACGCAAACTGCCGTGTGTCATCACTGGCTCCCGCTATCCCGGAGTGGAGATGCCGTCGGTGGACATCGCTTACCGGGCCGTCTGCCGCCATGCGGTTGGCCGTTTTTTGGTCCACGGGCACCGGCAACTGGTGTTGTTAAACCCCGCGTCCGGGGCGGCGGGAGATATTGAGAGTGAGCAGGGCTTCCATGAAGCCGTCAATAATTCCGGTCGGTCGGAGGTGCGGGCCGAAGTGGTCCGCCATAATGGGACGGTGAACGGTTTAACGTACAAACTGGATGCGCTCCTGCGCCGGCCCCAGCCGCCCACCGGTTTTTTTGTGTCGCGGCCCGAGCATGTGTTGACCGTGGCCAGCCAGTTATTGCGCCATGGCCGGCGGCTGCCGCAGGATGTGGCCCTGATTTCGCGGGACGATGCGCCGTTCCTGGAACACTTTGTGCCCTCCATTGCCCGTTATGTTTTCGATCCCAAAGTTTTTGCCCGGCGCATCTCCAAGGCGGTGCTGGACATGGCGGACGGCGCGTCGGTGAAGCCGGTTGATCATCAGATCCTGCCGCGCTTTTCTTCCGGCCAAACGCTGGGTTAAAACAATTTTTTTATTTGCGATTTACGATTGCGGATTGACGCTTTGCTCTCCTCCTCATCGTCGTCCCCGCTTGGTGTCGTGTCGGTTTTCCTTTACCCGCTTCGCGTCCTTCGCGCGACACCGTTTTTCCGCTTTCCATCTGTGGCTAAAATTAGAATTCGGGCTCCAGGCTTTAGGCTCCAGGCTTCAGAATCCGCAATCGTAAATCGCCCGTCGTAAATCGTAAATTTCCAGGTTTTTCCGCCGCAATCTTGTATTAACGAAATACAAGCTGCTTCTGGTTGTCGGACGCGGATGGTGAACGTAAGGTTGAGGACAACATAGGAATGGATAGACAATTATGAAATGTTTTCTTACTCAAGACTTTCGCCCCTGTCCCCGCCTGCGGCGTGCCTTTACCCTGATCGAATTACTGGTGGTCATTGCCATCATTGCCATCCTGGCGGCGATGTTGCTGCCGGCGCTGGCCCGCGCCAAGGAGAAGGCCAAGCAAATCAATTGCTTGAATAACCTCCGGCAGATCGGGCTGGCGTCCTTGTTGTACCGCACGGATTTTCAAGATTTTTTCCCGCCCAGCGCCCAGGCCGGTTCGGACGGCGGCTCTTATACGAGCCAGTTTGCCTGGGTGGGGCGGGCGGGCTCGCTTTCACCTTACTCATTATTGGATGCCACTCACCGGCCGCTCAACGCGTATATGGGGTATGCCCAACCGACCAATGATGTGCCGATCGCACGGTGCGGCGATGATCTGCTGCCGACGGGCAGATATGTGACCTACGGTTCGACTTATGCCAACAACTGCGCCGCCGGCGTTGCCAACACGCTTTACACCACGGCCGGCGCTTCCTGCAAAGGTTCCGCCATCGCCAGTCCGACCCGCATGGTGATCATCGGCGAGGAAGGCAGTTTTTACCCAGCTTGGAACGGCACGCCGCCGGCCGCCGTGGACTTTGTCCACACGAAGATCGGCGACTACCGTTGGAACATCGCCTACGCCGACGGCCACGCGCAGTTCACCAAAATCACCTACCAGGTCGGGGTGCAATTGATGTACACCGCCACCTATACCTTTGACCGGACCCGTTGACCGCGCCGAAAAAATGTTCGCCCCGCTCACTACCTAACCTCAGCCAACATGAAACCGCAAAACTCAACCCTGACCATCGAAATTATGAAGCTAGCCTCCCGACCGTTCCCCATGCTTGCACTGGCCGCTGTGCTGGCGATTGCCCTAGCCCTGCCGGCGAACATTCGCGCCGCCATCATCACCAAGGCGGATAACACTAACTCACTGAATCAGGGGGTAAGTTGGGTGGGCGGCACCGCACCCGGGAGCACGGATGTCGCCACCTGGTCGGGGGCTTATTCCGGCGGTCCGGCGACCAGTGTGGTCACCAATTCGCTCTATGCGATCTTCCCCAACAGTTCGATCTATTCCTGGGGCGGCATCAATATCGGCGCGCTGACCGGATCGAGCCTGACCGAGAGTCCGATTTTTAACAATATCACCAGCGTTTCGAATATCACGGCGGCAAGCGAAGCGATCGTCAACGGGTATAACCTGGTGACCATCACTTGCAATGCCAGCCATCGCTTTGAAAACGGCGAGACAGTTACCATCACCGGCGTCACCCCGGCGGGTTACAACGGAACTTATATCATTGCGGGCGTGCCGGCGGCCACCCAGTTCACTTATACCAATGCCACCGGAGCGCTGACGGCTGGTACAGCTTTTGGAACGGCGGCGGCCAATATGTATGTCGGCGGTTCGGGCACCCCCACGAGCAGCATCCTGACCAATGGAACTTCCGGCATCACCATCGCGAGCGGTGCTCCCGGGGTGGTGTTAAACGCCGGCAGCTTTGTCTTTAGCGGCAACCAAACCTGGAATCTGGCCTCCGGCACGCTGCTCCGTTTCGCGGCAAATGGCAGTGCGGCCAGTGCCGTGGCGAATAATTCGGGCAACGACGGTTTGATTGAAATCACCGGCGGCGGGATTGCGAGTTTGAATCAGGCGGGAGCAGCCTTGAACGACATCGGCACCAGCTTTGCCGGCTTTTCAGGCAGCTGGCAGGTGGACAACGGCACCACGTTGCGCGGTATTCGTGGCGGTGCCGACGCTTGGGGCTCGGGCACCATCACGCTCAACGGTGGCATCCTGGCGGTCGGCGGCATGAGTGGCGACGTGGGCGGCTGGTCATGGACCACGCCCATCATTCTGGCAGCAGGCAAGACCAGTTATCTTTCCGAACAGAACGTGACTGGCACCGGCCGTTACTTGCAATTATTCGGCGCATTTTCCAGTTCCGGTAACTTGGTGTTTACCGAGCCGCTGGTCGGGGCGACCACTTTCACCAGCCCGGACGGTGGCTTTATCTGGTGCGCTGACGGCTCTGGATTGTCCGGCGGCACCATCACGATTGGCGGCCCGATGGAAAATGGGGTGACCAACCGCTTGACGTATCTGCGTGTCGGGGGAGCAAACATCAACGGCAACAACCAGGTTGGCTCCGGCGCCAATGGCTCCCTGGGTGCGGATAACATCGTGAATAACGGCGTGCTGACTTTCACCCTGAACAGCCTGGCGGACGGTAATGTGTCCGGCCAGATTTCCGGCACCGGCACGTTGCGCATCGGCACGCTGACGAGCACCGCCGCCTACATTGGCGATGGCTTTCAGAATATCACACTGAATGGTGTCAACTCTTATACCGGCCCGACGATCATCAACGCCGGCACGCTGACGCTGGCGGCCGGTGCCACCATTGCCAACAGTTCCACCATCGCAATCACGACGAACAGCGTCAACAGCGGCGCAAGCGTCAACACCTTCGATGTTTCGCAACTTGCCAGCGGATTCACCACGGCGGCCGGCCAGACCTTGAGCCTCAACGGCGGCCAGGTCAACGGCAGCCTGGGCTTCGGGCCGGGCAGCACCAATCTCATTGCTCCCGGCGGCAGTAACCTGGTAGGCACGCTGACCATCAACGGCAGCCTGACTTTGGGCGGCGGCGCCAATAGTTTTGTTTTGGACATCAATAACTCGGCCAACGATCAGATTTCGATCGTCGGCGATTTGACGGCCTCGGGCGTGACGACTCTGCAGTTCGTTCCGCCTGGCACCGGTTTGAATGCCGGCACTTATACTTTGATCACCGTCGGCGGCACCTTGACGGCCACGCCCGCGAATTTCAGCATCGCCGGCCTGGCGGCGGGCGCGCGGTCGCAGACCTTCACCATGGTCGTCAGCGGCAATACGGTCCAGTTGGTGGTCGTCGGCAGCCCCGGCAATCTGACTTGGGTGGGCGATGGCACCGCCAACGTGTGGAGCCCCGCCACGACTTTCTCCAATTGGTTCAACCAAGTCACCTCGGTTAAGGATATTTTTGTCCAGAACGACTCTGTGACGTTTGACGACAGCGGTTCGGCCTCCCCGGCAATCAATCTTACGAGTACGCTGACACCCGGGTCGGTGACGGTTAGCGCCTCGGGAAATAATTACATCTTCGGTGGCGCCGGCCAGATCGCGGGCTCAACCGGCCTGACCATGAGCGGCGCGGGCACGCTGACGATCAATAATTCCAACAGCTTCGTCGGGAATGTTCTGATCAATGGCGGCGGCATCGTGGCCATCACCAACGAGGCCGCGCTGGGTGAACCGACCAACGCGAATCCGCAAAGCCTGACGCTGGACAATGCCAGCGTATTGCTGGTCACAAATACGCTCGCTTTTGGCGCCAACACCAACCGTGGCATCATCATCGGCACGGGCGGCGGCACGCTGATCGTCAGCAACGGCGCAACGCTGACGGTTGCGAACGTGATCGGCGACTTGAGCGGCACCAGCGTGCTGACCAAGAAGGGTGATGGCACGCTGATCTTGAACGGCAATGACAATTACGGCGGTGGCACGCTGGTGAACGGTGGCACGGTCGTCTGTGGCAATAGCCATGCCCTGGGTTTGAGCGGCAGTTGGTCGCCCGGCTTCACGCTCCAGTCGGGCGTGGTGGACATCGCCGGCCAGGGCAACTATGTGAATACCAACATCGGCGTCAACACCAACTACCTGTTCAACGGCGTTTTCATTACCTTCGCCGGCGGCCCGGGACAGACCATGCAATTGGTTGATTCTGTACCTGGCCATGCGGGCTTCGGCGTCAACGGGACCGCTTCGATCAACAACGTGATCACTTACAATGGCGCCAATAACCCGGGCCGGGCGGTGATCAGCGCCCCGTGGTATGCCGTGGGCACGGGCACGGTGCCGCGGACTTGCGTGGTGGCCGTGGATGCCACGACGGCAAGCCCCGTGGGACTTGAGTTCCAAGGGCAGTTGAGTTCTTTAAGTTATGAAGGCAAGGTGGCCACCATCCAGAAAACCGGCGCTGGCGTGATGGAAATTTCCAGCACGAATTATTATCCGAGCCTGCAAGTATCGGCCGGAACGTTGCTCGTCAATAATCTCTATGCGCTCGGCACCGATCGTTCGCCCAATTACAGCCTCAACGGCACCACCAACGGCGTCGGCACGGGCAACCCGCACCAGTTGATCGTGGACGGCGGCAGTGTGGACTTGAACGGTTTCAGCCCGGCCATCGGCGCCTTGAGCGACAACGGCGGCAATACCACCGGCATGATCACGGATAACGGCGGTTCCGCCAGCACCCTCACGCTGGGCTATTCGGCCAGTAACACGGTGAACAGCGCCAGTTACGCGGGCATCATCGCTGACGGCACCAGCGCGGTGGCCATCATCAAGACTGGCACCAACACGGAAAGCCTCGCTGGCCTCAATACGTATTCCGGCGGCACGGTCATCAACAACGGCACGTTGTTGATTAATTCGCCGGGCCAGATCGGCCTCGGCGCTTTGGCCAGCATGGTGAATGTCACAGGTGGCAGCCTCGGCGGCTCCGGCACGATCAACGCCCCGGTGATGGTTCAGTCCGGCGGCACCTTGGCCCCCGGCGCAGGCGCGGTGAGCCCGACGGTCTTGACCATCACGACCGACCTCACGCTCATGGGCACAAACCTCATGAACGTGGACAAAGATATTGCGACCAACGACTTGGTCATCCTCACCAGCGGCACGGTCAACTATGGCGGCACCCTGGTCGTGTCCACCAATCTGATGACGAGCACTACGCTGGTATCGGGCGACAGTTTCCAATTATTCAACGCCCCGGCGCACACGGGTAATTTCAGCAGCATCAGCGGTTCGCCCGGCGCGGGTTTGTCCTATAGTTTCAACCCGTCCAGCGGGGTGCTGAGTGTGGTGGGGTTTGTGCCGCCTCCGGGCATCACCGGCATCACTTTGTCCGGGACCAGCCTGGTGATCAACGGAACCAACGGCGTGGCCGGGGAAGCGTACACGGTGCTGACAAGCACTAATGTGGCGATGCCTTTGAGCCAGTGGACCGTGCTGACGACCAACACCTTCACCGCCGGAAGTTTCAGCCTCACCAACACGGTAAATTCAAGCGCGCCCCAGAGTTTCTATACGCTTCGCGTGCCTTAAGGGGAATAAAATCCACGCCTTTTGACCGAGTGCGGGTAAAGCTGCGGGGAGGAACTGGTTTAAGTTTCAGTTCCTCCCTTTTTTTAAAGATCAGGTTTTCGATGAAATATTGCCCGGAAATTTTTATCTCCGCCAAAGCGCGAGTGGCTCGTCCACTGGCTTGGGGAACCGTTTGCTTGATTGCCCTCATCGGCCAGCCCAACTGGGCTTCGGCGGGAGTGCCTCCGGATGCGTCGGGAGTCTATGCCTGGTTCGCGGGTGATTCCAGCTTGTCCGTTGGCGCGGATAATTATAGTGCAACGATCTGGACGAATCTTGGTACGGCGGCGACCAACCGCACCTACCTGCCGGCCGGACGCAATCTCATCAACCTCACCGGCGCACCGCAAAAGCTCTACTTGCGCTCGCCCGCCGGGGTGGCGATGGGCGCCGTTTCATTCGGCGGCAGCGACGGTATATGGGCGGCCAAGGGAAGTTTTGGCATCCTCACCAACAACCGCACGGTGATCGTCTATGCGCGGATCCGTAACGCGACGCCACAGGGATTTCTTTTTGACAGCACCTCGACCACGCCCGGCTATACGCGCGCGCTGGTCTGGTCCAATAACTGGCAGGTCAGCGCCAGCAGCGGCGCGGGGACCATCACGGCTTCCGTCACGACGAATGTCTGGCAGGTCCACAGTTTTGTCATCAGCACCAACGCGGGCAATTCCACGTTCAATCATTTCATCAACGGTACCCTTGCGGGCGGCGCCACGGTCGGGTTGCCCGGATATTTGAGCGGGCTGATGATCGGGGCGAATGTTTCACAGGCCAGCGGGATTCAGGCTGATGTGGCTGAATTGCTCGTCTTCGATTCCGCGCTGGACGACGCCACGCGCGCGAACGTGGAAAATTATCTGGCTGATAAATGGAGCGGCGTGGTGGCTGACCCCAATGCGCCGCCAGCCCCGACGCCTTATGTCGCGACGCCACTCTTTGTCAGTGGCACCGGTTATCCCGAATACCGGATTCCGGCGCTGGTCACGGCGGCGGATGGCACGGTCATCGCCATCGCCGATGGCCGGCAGGGGAACGGCGATATTCCCAATCCGATTGACTGCGTCTGTCGCCGCAGTTTTGACAACGGCAACACCTGGCAGCCGCTCCAGGTCATCGCCGACTATGGCAGTAACCAAAATTCCAACGACGTGGATACGTATTCCGCCTACGGCATCACGAACGCCATTCCGCGCCGCTGTGCCGGTGATGCGTCGTTGCTGCTGGACCACGCCAACAGCCGGGTCTGGCTGCTGTACGACAATGGTGCGCCCACCACCAACCGGTTCAATGGCGCCACGCGGGCCATCAAGCTGGAGTTGCGTTATAGTGATGACAACGGCGCCACGTGGTCGTCGCGCATTGATGTCGAATCGAATAATCCCGCATTGCGTCCGGCCATCACTGCCGCGCCGGAATTTCTGACCGGCCCCGGCAACGGTCTCCAGCTTTCGGCCGGTCCCCATGCCGGCCGGCTGATTTTTCCGATCTACGTTTATGGCAATCCGTACTATTCCGGTTTGATTTATAGCGATGACCACGGCCAGACGTGGCAATTAGGCGGTATCGCCGGGACCGGCGGCGGGGAAGTGCAGATGGTGGAAACGCCCGCCGGCGGAGTGCTGGCTTCGATGCGCGACAATAATTTTCCCTGGAGCGGGGTTCGTACTTTCAGTCGCAGTACAGATGGTGGATTGACGTGGGGCGCGTTGTTCACGAATACCACGAATCCGGCGGTCATTCCCGATCCGCAATGTCAGGGCAGCATTTTACGCCTGACCACAACGAACGATAATCCAGCCCATCCGGCCAGCCGCATTGTTTTTGCCAACTGCGACCACGCCGGTACGTCACGCGTCGCCATGACCTTGCGTATCAGTTACGACGAAGGCCAGACGTGGCCGGTGAGCAACCTGGTTTATGCGGGCACCTCCGGCTATTCCGCGTTGACCAAACTCGCGAATGGCCAGGTGGGATTGCTGCATGAGGTCAATAACTATGCCCGGATTGATTTCGTGTCGCGCAGTGTCGGGGTGATTTCCGGCGGCAGCGATACCAACCTGCTTGGTGGTTCCCATTTGCTGCATCCAAGCCTGGTGAGCGGTATCGGCGGGGCTTCGCCGCAGTTCACGTTTCTCGCGTTATCCAACAACACCTACACCGTTCAATATCGCGGCTCGTTGCTCGCCGGTGCGTGGCAGGACTTGGCGGATATCGGCGCGATGCCGACGAGTGCCATCGTGCAAATTCCGGTGACCGGCACGAACACCGCGGGTTATTTTCGTCTCATCACGCCACAACTGCCTTGAAAAATTTATGATCATGCCATCACCATCCTGTCGTCCGGCAATCGTGCTTGCACAAAATGAACTCGAAGCTCGTTGAACTTTTTTCCGGGATTATTTTTATGGCAAGCATTCTCAATGGCCGGGCGGTGACGAACGGATACCCGGCGATCACCTGGTCGCAGCTCCCGCCGGTGCCGGACAAGTTCGGCGTGGCCGCGCCCTTCGTCGGCACGAGCGGCGGCGCCTTGATCGTTGCGGGCGGCGCCAATTTTCCCAATGGCTACCCGTGGCAGAGCGGGAAAAAAGTCTGGCACGATACCATCTATGTGCTCACCGCCACGAACGCCCAATGGCAGGTCGCCGGCCAATTGCCGCGGCCGCTGGCTTACGGCGTTTCCGTGACCACGCCGGCCGGGGTGCTGTGCATCGGCGGCAGCGATGCCACTCAACATTACGCCGAGGTTTTTTTGCTGAAATTTTCCGGTCACAAAATCGAAACCAAACAATTCCCCAGCTTGCCGATTCCCCTGGCGGATGCCGCCGGAACCATTATCGGCTCGACGGTCTTGGTTTGCGGCGGGGCTGAGCGGCCGGGGGAACAGGCGGCTTTGAACCGGCTGTTCGCGCTGGATCTGGCGGCTAGTTCGCCTCACTGGCAGGAATGGGAACCGTGTCCCGGCAAACCGCGCATTCTACCGGTGGCCGCGACGATCAAGGACGTGTTTTACCTCGCCGGGGGAGCGGCGTTGGAGCCGGCCAACGGCAAGGTCAGCCGGGTCTTTTTGCGCGACACCTGGAGTTATCAGATCGGCCGGGGCTGGCATCGGCTCGCCGATCTGCCCAAACCGTCCGTGGCCGCACCGTCGCCGGCGCCGAGCGTGGATTCCACGTTTTTTATCGTCGGTGGCGATGATGGTTCGCTGGCCGGTTTTCAGCCGGTGGAAAAACATCCGGGATTTCCGAAAACCATTCTCGCCTACGACGCCGCCAAGGATCGCTGGCATCCCAATGGCGAAACCCCGGCGTCACGCGCCACCACGCCGGTGGTCTGGTGGCAAAATCATTTCGTCATTTCGTGCGGCGAAATGCGGCCGGGCGTCCGTTCGCCGGAAGTCTGGACCTTAAGTTTGGGAACCAATCACTAATCGCATGGCTGATCCCCGGAAACAAAATTTCAACGCCTGGCTGGTTGTCGGCCTGTTGTTTCCCGTTGCTTTGCTGAACTATCTTGACCGGCAAATGCTGGCGACGATGGGGCTTTCCATCTCGGCGGACTTTACGGAATTGCAGGGCGAGCACGCCGCGGAAAATTTCGGGCGGCTCATGTCCATCTTCCTGTGGGTGTATGCCTTTTGCAGTCCGGTCAGCGGCCTTATCGCCGACCGTGTCAACCGCAAATGGCTCATCGTTTTCAGCCTTGGCGTCTGGTCGGCAGTCACGCTGGCGATGGGGCATGTCCATGATTATCCGACACTTTACTGGCTGCGCGCGTTGATGGGCGTGAGCGAGGCGTTTTATATTCCCGCCGGGCTGTCGTTGATCGCAGATTACCATCGGGGAGCGACCCGTTCCCTGGCGGTGGGCATTCATATGAGCGGCATTTATCTGGGCCAGGCGCTTGGCGGGGTCGGCGGCTGGATCGCGCAGGACATTTCGTGGCGCGCCGCCTTTAGCAGTTGCGGGTTTATCGGGGTGGCCTATGCCCTCGTGCTTGCCCTCCTTTTGAGTGAACAGAAAGGGCACGGCGCGATCACGCCGTTGCACCGTGAAAATTCTTCCACCGGTCTGGCGCAAAAAATTACCGGTGTTCATTGGCTGGGATTTTTCATTCTGCTGCTGTGTTTCTGCCTGCCGAGTCTGCCGGGCTGGGCCGTTAAAAACTGGCTGCCGACCTTGCTGCAAGACCGTTTTCTGCTCGACCAGAAAAGTTCCGGCCTCTGGGCCACGCTTACCGTGGCGGGCGCCGGATTTTTCGGCGTGCTGATCGGTGGGAAAATTTCCGATGCGCTCGCGCAACGCCATGTGCGCGGACGCACGTGGACGAGCGCCTTGGGCTTGCTGCTCACGGTGCCGGCGCTGGTGGGCATCGGTTTTGCGCCCACGCTGGCGCTTGTCGTGCTGTGCGCCGCGCTCTATGGCTTCGGCTTCGGCATGTTTGATGTCAACAACATGCCCATCCTGTGCCAGCTCGCGCCCGCGCGTTTCCGCGCGACCGGCTACGGGCTGATGAATTTTTTCGGCATCGCGGCAGGCGCATTTTTGACGCCGCTGCTGGGCCGGCTCAAAGACCATGGGGTGCCGCTGGCGACGGGTTTGGCGGCTTGCGCCCTCCCGGCCATCATCGCCGCCGGGCTGATGCTGATGCTGCGCCCCGTCGGCCGCGATGGCGGCGCCAATTGATTTATGAAACACGCAAAAAAACTAACCGGCCTCGTCGCTGCGGCACACACACCGTTTGCCCCGGACGGCGCGCTGGAACTGTCGGTCATCGAAAAACAGGCGGCACATTTCTTGAAAAACAATGTCAACGTCGCGTTCATCGGCGGCAGCACGGGCGAAAGCCATTCGCTCGCGCTCGACGAACGCCGCCGCCTGGCGCAACGCTGGCTGGAAGTCACCCGCGGCACGCAGCTGGAAGTCATCGTTCACGTCGGCTCGAACTGTCTCACCGACGCGAAGGAACTGGCGGCGCACGCGCAACAGATCGGCGCCCGCGCCGTCTCCGCGCTGGTGCCGTCGTATTTTAAGCCGCGCTCGGTGGCCGGTTTGATTGATTGCTGCGCGTTCGTGGCGTCCGCCGCCCCGGAGCTGCCGTTTTATTTTTACGACATCCCCGCATTGACCTGTGTCAGTCTTTCGATGCCGGAATTTCTCGCGCATGGCCGCGGGCAGATTCCCAATCTCGCCGGGATCAAATGGACGAATGCCGACCTGTTTTCCTACCAGCTTTGCCAGCATATTCCCGGCGATTTCGATCTGCCCTGGGGCAACGACGAATATCTGCTCGCCGCCCTGGCGCTCGGCGCGACCGGCGCCGTCGGCAGCACCTTTTGTTTTGCCGCGCCGATTTATCATCGGTTGTTGAAGGCGTTCGCGGCTGGCGACTTGGCCACGGCGCGCCAGGAGCAATTCCGTTCCTGCCAGATCGTGCAAACGCTCGCCAGCTACGGCTATCTGGGGGCCGCCAAGGCCGTGATGAAAATGCTGGGGGTGGAGGTTGGCCCGGCGCGCTTGCCGAGCACGAACCTGACGCCGGAACAAACCACCAAGCTGCGCAGCGAACTCGAAGCCCTCGGGTTCTTCGATTGGATTAAAATTTGAGGCTCGGCATGCAAAGGTTTGGCTTGATGCTGGTCGGGTTTTGCCTGGCGTTTTCGGCGTTCGCCGGAACGCCGGCCTTGCTGCCCGCACCGCAAAAAGTCGAGTGGACCGGCGGGGAAATTGACTGTTCGCAGTATCAGATCACCGCGCCGTCCGGGACGGAGTTTATCGTCTCAGAATTGACCCGCGTGCTGGCCGGGGCTCAAAGCGGGGCGACGGGAACACCCATCACCTTGCGCCTCGGCGCGGTTGCGGCGACCTCCGGCGAAGCCTATACGCTCGTGGCCGGGCCGGACGGCATTGTCATCACGGCACCGCAACCGGTGGGATTGCTCTACGGCGTGGAAACATTGCGGCAACTCCTCGCCGGCACGACCCGGCTGCCCGGCTGCCGCATCACGGATTGGCCGGCGTTTCCGTGGCGCGGATTCATGCATGATTTGGGACGCAACTATCAGGACCTCGCGTTGCTCAAGCGTTTCGCGGATGTGCTGGCGCAGTACAAGCTGAATGTTTTCCAACTGCATCTTACCGATGGTCCCGGCTACCGCATCGAGTGCCGGGTCCATCCGGAATTGAACAATCCAAAAAATTATTTACCGACGCGTGCCCCGGGGAAATTTTATACCTATGCGGAACTCAATGATCTGATCGCCTATTGCGCGCAGCGCGGCATCACGGTGGTGCCGGAAATTGATGTGCCCGGTCACAGCGATTATTTCACGCGCGCCTTTGGCGTGACGATGCAAAGTGAATCGGGCGCGAAAATTCTTGCCGACTGCATGAACGAATTTCTCGACCATGTCCCCACCGAATATTTTCACATGGGTTCGGATGAAGTGCAGGTGTCGAACCCGGCCTTGATGGAGCAGATGGCAAATTTGATCCGCCAGCACGGCCGCAAATTGCTGGTCTGGCGACCCGGTTATCTGCCCGGCGGAAAAGTCATCACGCAACTGTGGTCGGCGGGCAGCGCGCCCAATTCGCCGCTGCCGGGCCGGCCGGCAGTGGATTCGCGGAATGACTATGTCAACGCGATGGATCCCTTCGATGGCCCGTTGCGTTTGCTGAATCTCGCCACGGACGGAAAACTTTCAGGCGACGAGGCTGTGCCCGGCGGCACGCTTTGTCTCTGGGTGGACATCAACATGGGAACCGACCAGACGAATCTTTACCGGCAAAATCCGGTGTTCCCGGCGCTGCTCGCGGCGGCGGAAAATTACTGGCACGGCGGCATGGTGAACCGGCCTGAACACTGGACGCGCCTGCCGGCTGCCACCAATGATCCGGCTTTCATCCAATACGCGGAATTTGAGGCGCGGATGATCGCCCACCGGGATTTATATTTTCACGACTGGCCGTTTCCCTATGTGAAGCAGACGGATATCGTCTGGAACGTCATCGGTCCCTTCGATTTGAAATCCACTGTGCCGGTGGAACATGAATTGCGCGATCATTATGATGTGGCTGGTAAAACGTATCGTTGGGTGGAAGCCCGTGGCGCAACGTTGTTCATCAACCATTTCTGGTATGGCGCGTCGGCGTTGCCCGCCGCCAGGGAAGGCGTCGCCTATGCCTTTACGTATGTCTGGTCGCCGCGCGCCCAGACCGTTGGTTTCTGGATCGGCTTCAACGATCCCATCCGCTCAAGCCGCCGGGGCGTGCCCAATCCGGCGCCGGGCGAGTGGAGCAACGTCGGTTCGCGTATCTGGGTCAACGACAGCGAGCTTTTGCCACCGATTTGGCAACAGCCGGGGCAGGTGCCCGATGCCAGTGAAACGCCGTTTGTGGACGAGAGTTATTTTTTTCGCGCCCCGACGCCGGTGGTATTAAAAACGGGTTGGAATAAAATTCTCGTCAAAGCCCCCAAAACCGGCCAGGCCTTCAAGTGGTCAGTGACATGCGTGCCGGTTCGCGTTGACGGCGATCACGTTTCGGAAGTTACTGGACTCCGTTTTGCCACCACCCCGGACGAAAATCAAATCGGCCAGCCCATGCCAGACCTCCCATGAACATGATTAAAATCCTAAAAACATTTTTCCCTGGCGCAATCATGGCGCTGGTCGTTGCCACTGGTGCCGCCGCCGAACCGCAATTCAGCGACGTGTTTGTTGCCGGCCAGGATGGTTTTCCCGCCATCCGCATTCCCTCCGTCGTGGTGACGAAAAGCGGGACCGTGCTCGCATTGGCCGAAGGTCGCACCCAGATCCAGGCGGATCAGGCGAACAATAAACTCATCCTCAAGCGCAGTACCGATGGCGGCCGTACTTGGGGCGCGCGGCAGACCATCGCCGATGACGGCAATAATTGCCTGAATAATCCCTGCACCGTCGTGGATCAACAAACTGGTCGCATCCTGGTCATGTTCCAGTCTTATCCTGCCGGCCATAGCGAACGTGACGGTACGATTCTACCCGGACTCACCGGCCCGGCCATCGTTCGCAACTGCGTCATCACGTCCGACGACGATGGCTTGACGTGGTCGAAGCCCCAGGATGTGACGCGCACCACCAAACACTGCGGACGGGTGACCATCGTCGCCAGCGGCCCCGGGCTCGGCCTCCAGCTTCAGCACGGCGCGCATAAAAATCGCATCATTATTCCGTTCAACGAAGGACCGTTCGGCCAATGGAATGTGCTGGCGGTTTTCAGCGACGACGGCGGCAAGAACTGGGAACTGGGTGAGCCGGCGCCCGGTGGCTGCGTCACGAACGCTGCCGGAAAAATCACCAGCCTCGTCAACGAAGTGCAGATGGTCGAGCTGTCCGATGGTTCAGTGATGCTCAACAGCCGTAAATGGGGCGGCCAGGCCCGGCGCAAAATCGCGGTCAGCCATGATGGCGGGATGACGTGGTCAAAGATTGCGGAAGAACCCGCGCTGCGCGATCCCGGCTGCATGGCCTCCATTTTCAGTTATTCATTTCCCGGTACCGGGGAAAAGAACTGCCTGCTTTATTCCGGCCCGGACAGCGATCAACGGGCGAATGGCACGATCCGCGCCAGTTACGACGATGGCAAAACGTGGCCGGTGCACAAAGTTTTGGTTCCCGGCAGCTTCGCCTATTCGGCGCTCACAGAACTTCCCGACGGCACGGTCGGTTGCCTGTTTGAAACCGACGGCACGGACCGTCTGGTCTTTGCGCGCTTTCCACTGGCCTGGCTCACCGGCGATGCCAATTCCACCGCCAAATGAAAGCGAGGGTTTTTTTACTGATTCCCGCCGTGCTGGCCTTGTCGGCGGCCGGGGCGATGGCGGACATTTCGCTGCCGCCGGTCTTCACGGACAATATGGTTTTGCAGCGCGAGGTTTTGCTGCCGGTTTGGGGCAGGGCGATGGCGGGCGAAACGGTCACCGTGGAATTTGCCGGCCAGAAAAAAACCACGACGGCTGACGCGCAGGGTGAATGGAAATTGAAACTCGACCCGCTGGCTGCCAGCGCGGAACCGCGCACGTTGCGGATCAGTGGCGGCCAGAAAATACAATTCACGAATGTTCTCGTGGGCGAAGTCTGGCTGGCCGCCGGGCAATCGAACATGGAATTTCCCCTGGCGCGCGAAAATTCCGCCCGGACGGAAATTCCGGCGGCGACCAATTCACAATTGCGGCTGCTGAATTTCCCGTTTGCCGGCCAGTATTTTTACGCAAAACCGTTTGGCGCGGAGGAAACCGCGCGCCAGACGCCGGAGAAATTTTTCTCCGGTGCCTGGCAAGCCTGCTCGCCGGCGACGGCAACCAGTTTTTCCGCCATTGCGTATTACTTCAGCCAGGAACTTTCCAAAAAACTTTCCGTGCCGGTCGGCATCATTCATTGTGCCGTTGGTGGCAGTCCGACCGAGGCCTGGATTAGTCGTGCTGCGCTGGAGTCCGATCCGGAATTGTGCGCCATTGTCCACGGTAACTGGCTTACGAACACCGCCCTCGACGATTGGTGCCGCCAGCGTGGTCATGAAAATCTGGACGCTGCCTCGAACGCCGGCCTATCCCTGCCGGGCGATGAACTCGGCCCGAATCATGAGTTCAAGCCCGCGTTTCTCTGGGACGCCGGCCCGGCGCGGTTCGCCCCTTTCGCCGTGCGCGGCGTGATCTGGTATCAGGGCGAAAGCAATTCGCTCGAGGAACGGCGCGTGCGCCAGCATGGGAAACTGTTTCCGTTGCTCGTCCGCAACTGGCGGGCGGCTTGGGACGAAAATTTTCCGTTCCTGTTCTGCCAGCTTTCCAGTATCCGCACCAATAGCTATAAATCCGCCAGCTGGCCGGAGTTCCGTGACCAGCAACGACGCTTTCTCGATACCATTCCCAACACGGGCATGGCGGTGACGAGCGACCTCGGTTTGCCGAATGACGTGCATCCGCGCGACAAGCGCGATGTTGGCCATCGGCTCGCGCTCTGGGCGCTGGCAAAAACTTACGGCGAAAAAATCGAGTTCAGCGGGCCGCTGCCGGAAACCATCCACCGCGACGGTCGCAAATTGATCGTCCAATTCACCCACAGTGACGGGCTGAAAACCGGCGATGGAAAATCTCCGCGCGGATTTGAAATTGTCGGTGACGACGGAATGGCGCAACCCGCCGGCACGGAAATCAATGGTCGCAACGTCATTCTCTCGGCAGAGGAAATTGCGACCCCGGTTGCAGTGCGCTACGGTTGGCAGCCATTCACCGATGCGAATCTAGTAAATCGCGATGGTTTACCCGCTTCCACGTTTACGCTGGGGATCACCCAATGATTTTATGAGCGATGCACCTTTATTGACCCATACCGCCGGCCGCCAGAAATTACTGGCAACTTACCGCGACGGTTTGTTGCAGGACACCATGCGGTTTTGGTTTCCCCGCGCGCTGGATTCGGAGCAGGGCGGCTTTTTGCACTGCTTTGACCGGGATGGTGCACTGTTGGATTCGGACAAAAGCATCTGGGCTCAGGGCCGCATGAGTTGGATGTTACTGACCCTGTTCAACACGGTGGAGCAACGCGGCGATTGGCTTGCCTGGGCGAAAGGTGGGATTGATTTTCTTAACCGCAATGGCTTTGACACGGACGGGCGGATGTTTTTTCACGTCACGCGCGATGGCCAGCCGATCCGCAAACGTCGCTATGCTTATAGCGAAGCGTTTGCGGCGATTGCGAACGCCGCGTATGCCAGGGCGGCTGGTGACGGCGCGGCAGCGGCGCGCGCGCATGATTTATTCGACCGTTTTGTGGACTGGAATTTTACGCCGGGAAAAATGCCGCCGAAGTTCACCGGCACCCGCCCGCTGACCGGGCTGGCCCCGCGCATGATCACCATCGTCACCGCGCAGGAATTACGCGCCAACCTTGGCGCCAGCGCGAAGCTGGACGGCTGGGTTGATCGCTGCATCGAAGAGATTGAACGGCTGTTCCTGAAGCCGGGTTTGCGCGTCGTGATGGAATGTGTCGGGCCAAATGGTGAGATCATTGACCACTTCGATGGGCGCACGTTGAACCCCGGCCACGCGATGGAAGGTGCGTGGTTCATCATGCACGAAGGCAAGTTACGCGGTGACCGGCGGTTGATCAAACTCGGTTGTGACATGCTCGACTGGATGTGGGCGCGCGGCTGGGATGAGGAGTTTGGCGGTATTTTTTATTTCCGCGACGTCTTTGACCGGCCCGTACAGGAATATTGGCATGACATGAAATTCTGGTGGCCGCACAACGAAGCCATCATCGCCACGCTGCTCGCGTACGAACTCACCGGTGACGTGAAATATGCCCGTTGGCATCAACTGGTTCACGACTGGGCACACCAACATTTTGGCGATACCCAACAGGGCGAATGGTTCGGTTATCTGCATCGCGACGGGCGCGTCTCCGTACCGCTCAAGGGCAATTTGTGGAAAAGCTTTTTCCATCATCCGCGCATGCAGTTTTATTGCTGGCAAACGCTCCTGAAATCAGAACTACCAGCGCGTCGCGCATAAAGTGGGCAGCGTGCCTTTTAATTTACGATTTACGATTGCGGATTTACGATTGGCTCTCGTTCCCTGTCTCTATTTCAAAACTTCTGATTTTCCGTATTTAAGTTATGGTTAAAAATTCTTTGTGCCTCCGTGCCTTGGTGGTTTAATCCGTGTTCATCTGTGTCCATCCGTGGTTAAGATTTTCCCCCGCTTCTTGTATTCGTGAAAATTTGTGAAATTCGCGTCAAAATGTTTTGCTCCTTCGCCCGCTTCGCGGCCTTCGCGCGACACCGTTTTTCCGTGTTCCATCCGTGTTTAATCCGTGGCTAAAACCTTGGTGACTTCGTGCCTTGGTGGTTTAAATAAATTCTGACGTGTGTTTTGGCGGTTCATGGGTAAAAATCCCTTCCGTAAAATGAATCTGTCGGCCCATTCCGAAACATTGCTCAACGCGCCCGCCTGCAACCCGCAAAACTGGTGGCTGGATCCGCGCGTCACTTTCCTGAACCACGGCGCGTTTGGCGCGTGTCCGAAATCCGTGCTCGCGGCGCAAAACACGTGGCGCGAACGCATCGAACGCCAGCCGCTGCAATTTCTCGTACGCGAGCTGGAAGCCGAACTCGACATCGCCCGCGCGGCCCTGGCGAAATTCGTGGGCGCGGACACTGACGATCTCGTTTTCGTGAACAATACCACGACCGGCGTGAATACGATCCTGCGTTCATTATCCTTTGAGCCGGGCGATGAATTGATTGTCACGGACCAGGAATACAATGCGTCGCGCAATGCCTTGAACTTTGTGGCCGAACGTTTTGGCGCACGGGTGGTCGTGGCGAAAATCCCTTTTCCCTTCCAAAGCGAGGATGAATTGGTGCAACCGATTTTGGATTGTGTCACGTCCCGGACCAAACTTGCGTTGCTCGACCACGTGACGAGCCAAACGGGTGTGATCCAGCCGATTGCGCGGCTGGTGCAGGCATTGAATCAGCGCGGTGTGGACACGCTCGTGGACGGTGCGCATGCGCCGGGCATGGTATCGTTGGATTTGAATGCTCTGGGTGCGGCTTACTTCACGGGCAATTGTCACAAGTGGATGTGCGCGCCCAAGGGGGCGGCGTTGTTGCATGTGCGGCGTGACCGGCAGAAGCTCATCCGACCGCTCGCCATCAGCCACGGCGCCAATTCTGCGCGTACCGATCGCTCGCGTTTTTTGATCGAGTTCGCCTGGACCGGTACGACCGATCCGACTGCCTGGTTGAGCGTGCCGGAAGCGTTGCGGTTCATGGCGTCCGCGCTGCCCGGCGGTTGGCCGCAAGTCATGGCCCGCAACCGCGCGCTGGCATTGGCCGCGCGAAAATTGTTGTGCGACGCCTTGAAGATTTCTGTGCCGTGTCCGGAAGCGTTCATTGGCAGCATTGCCGCCGTGCCGTTGCCGCCCGCGCCGGCTAATGCGTTGCCGCGATTGCCGTTCAATGAATATCCCCTGCAAGACACCTTGCGCGTGAAGCATGGCATCGAAACGCCGATCATTTCCTGGCCTGCACCGCCGCAACGCGTGGTGCGCGTCGCCGCGCAACTTTACAATTCACTGCCGCAATTTGAAACGCTGGCCAAGGCGCTGATTGAAGAGTTGGATCGGGAAGCGTTGAATCCTGTCTAAAGCTGAGCTGATTTTTAGCCACGGATGGAACACGGATGGAACACGGAAAAACGGTGTCGCGCGAAGGCCGCGAAGTGGGCGAAGGAGAAACTTAATTGCCAAGGCGCCAAGATTTTTTAGACAGAATTACAGAATGATCAGAATGAGGTTGTTCCCATTTCATTCGGATCATTCTGTCAAAAATGCTTTTCCAGCTTGGTGTCTTCGCGCCTTGGTGGTTAAGACAAGAGCAAATCGTAAATCCGCAATCGTAAATCGTAAATTGTACGGCGTGGGATTGAGTAACGCTCCCCCTCAATCCCACTTCGCCTGCCATTGCCTCCTCAGCGACTCAAAACTAAAAATTCAAAATTTAAAACTTAAAACTTATTAGCCGGCGCGGTTTGCGTCAGGAAAAGGGCGCGATGAATCGGCGTGGGGTAGGGCGCGTTAATCCCTTTGGCTGCCGCCCATAGGACGCGGTTCAACTGGTCTTCGGGGGCGAAGTCGTAATCATGAAAATCCATGCGGCCGGATTCGGTGGCACCGGGGGATTTTTTGGTGTTCTTCGCGTACAAGTCCACCTTGGGCGTCAGCAGATTATAATAAGCGACCTCGGCGGTCTGGCCAAAGCTGTTGAACATCGGCGTGGCAGCGGCGTCATATTGCGTCAAGGGTGGCAGGCCGAGGATCAATTCCATCGTCCGCACCATGCTGGCGGTGGTGTAGAGCGTATTATCCACGACACCGCGTTTGCAATAGGGGCTGATGACCAGTCCGACGGTGCGATGGGCGTCCACGTGGTCGGGACCGTTTTGCGCATCGTCTTCGATGACGAAAATGGCCATCTTTTTCCAGAAGCGGCTGCGCGAGGCGGCTTCGACAATTTTTCCGAGGCCGATGTCATTGCTCGCGACGTGGGCATCCGGCGTGAACATACCGGCTTTCGTGCCTTCCGTATGGTCTTCGCCCAGCGACATGATCATGAAATGCGGGAGATCGCCATTGGTTTCGGCAGTGTGCAAGTCCTGGATCCAACCGTCGGCACGATTCATATCGCGGTCCTTGAAAGCGGTGCCATGCCAGGTGCCGCGATTTGCCGAAGGAACCCGCACGGAACCTTCGCCATAATTTTTGAACGACACCCCGTGACGACGGCACAGGTCCCACAAGTAACCGGAAGTGGGAATTTCCATTTCTTCGTTGCCGGACAGATTGCCATGGCGCGAATAGGAGAGCAGCCAGTTGCGTTCGTTGAAATCATTGGCGATGGCGGCGTCGCACCAGCTATGACCGTCCGCACTCACTTCGCCGTTGCAATAAAGGTTGTCGAGCAATACGTAGTCGCGCGCCAGTTCATGATGATTGGGCGTGATGCTTTCCCCATACATGGTGATATTGGAATCGCCATTGCCGGCAGGCTGGCCTTTCTTGTCGCGGAAATCACCGAAGACCTGATCGTAGGTGCGGTTTTCTTTGATGATATACAGCACGTAACGGATCGGGCAGGGGTCGCCCACCTTGGCGGGAATGACCGAGTTGGCCGCCACGGGGGCGATTTGAAAATCAGCCGGTTTGTACGGTGAATTCAAGCGGACCTGCTGCGTGTATTCCGCCAGCTTCGGCGCATCCGGCAGATTGATGAAAGAGATCGTGCCGGTGAGGGTGTTGCCGATGTAATCAAATCCGGCTTTCTTCGCGCGGCGCGCGTGCAGATTAGAAGGCTTGGCGTCTTGGAGTGGCGGATAATTGGCACGCGAACCGAAGCCTTTCCCATTGCCGACCAACAACGTTTTGCCGTCGGGACTCACAGCGATGGCCGAAGGATACCAGCCGACCGGAATGAAGCCTTGCACGAACGAAACGGATTCATGATTGTCGCGCGCCTTGTCATCGGCCAACGCATTGGAAATATCCACCACCACCACATCGTTATTGTCAGCATTGGCGACGAACAACGTATGGCCATCCGGTGAAACGGCGATGGCGTCCGGCGTGCTGCCTTCCGGTGATTGTTGGTACAGCGAAGTGGAAATGATTTCCCGCGCACCGCTGGGCAACAGGCGCGTGCGATCAGGAGCGGCGTCCGTAGCTTCGAGATGGCCCGTTTCGATCACGTACACGGTATTGTCACCTGCGCAGGCGACAAACAGGCGGCCATCCCGGGCGAGCGCCAGATCGTTCGGATGCGCACCCACTTCAATCTCATGAACGCGGCGGGCCGATTTCATATCCACGATGCTCACGCTGCGTCCGCCCCAGTTGCTCACATAGAGATGGCTGCCATCGCCGCCGATGACGCAGGAATGCGGATGTGAACCCGCCGGAATGGTTGTTTCCACGGCCAGCGTTTTTCCATCCAGCACAAACAGTTCATCGTTCGCTTCATTGCACACATACAATTTGCCGGTATGCGGATCCACGGCGATGCCGACGAGAAAGACCTGGCCGGCGTCGCGTCCGGCGTCCGGAGTCACGGAACGGTCAAAGGTCGCCTGGCCGTTGGCATAATTGAAGACATGGACCGCCCCCGAACTGCCGCCGGAGACATAGAATTGTTTGCCATCGGCGCTGAAAGCGAGGCCATTCCACGCGGCATCCAGGGGCAGGAATTGTACGGATTTCCGGGTGGCGAGATCGATGACATCAACGCCGTGCTGATTGAATCCACCGTGGACAGCCAGCATGAATTTATGGTCAGGCGCGATGACAAACTTGAGCGGCAGATCGGTGGTCACGATGGATTCACCGGCGGGCGTGATGCCCCAGCCGTTGAACAGTAAATATTTATCCGGTTGCAATCCGGGACGCAAACGCACCGCCGGGTCGTTGACATCTTCGCCGGACGAACGCACGGGGTGAACGTCGGGTGAGCCGGCAAAAGAGTGGCTGGCGGCGCCCGTTAAAAAAATGACACTGGCAAGGATCGCGGATGACAACTTCATAAAGTTAAAAGATTAGGACAGATTTGCGGCCGGCAAAGTTACATTTCGGTCACGGGAAAAATAGTGGCGAGTGTCCAGAAGTCAGGTGGCAGGAGGCAGAATTGAAATACGGAAAGGCATGCTCGCGCGAAGGATGCGAAGGATGCGAAGGGGGAAAAGCCAACACGAATTTTACGAATCAAACCATCAAGACGCGAAGACACCAAGCTGAAAAAGCATTCTTTGACAGAATTACAGAATTAACAAAATGAGACTAATCCAACATCATTCTAATTATTTTGTAATTCTGCCTAAAGAATCTGGGCGCCGCCGTGTCTTGGTGATTAAAACGAGGGCAGAGAAAGTAGTCTAAAAAATCTCAACGCCCAACACTTCAGGAAACATTATCGGTTCCTTCGGCATTGGGCGTTGAATGTTGAGTGCTAAAAGTTTTTCGATTAAATCATTTCACCACGCCCCACTGGCTTGGTTGCGGCCCCATCGTAAAGATCACCGTGCCGCCCTGGCTCACGATTTTACAGGGTAGAAACGGACTGTTCCAGGGTTTGCCATTCACGGTGACGGATTGCACGTAGAGATTGGCCGCGCTGATGTCCTTGGCGATCATCGTGAATTTCTTGCCGTTGGAAAGTGCCATCACCGCCTTGGGCACCTGCGGCGCGCCGATCACATAATAATCGCTGGCCGGACATACGGGATAAAAGCCGAGGCACGTGAACAGATACCACGACGACATCTGGCCGCAATCGTCATTGCCGCAGAGTGAGCCGGGACCGTTGCCGTATTGTGTGGTGACGACCTGCCGCAATCTTTCCGCCGCCTTCCACGGCTGGCCGGCATACGAATACAGATAGATCACGTGATGGCTCGGTTCATTGCCGTGCCAGTATTCGCCGATGCAGCCGCGCTGATCGTTCGGGGATAATTCCTTGACCGCCTCGGAATTGGTGAACAATGAATCCAGTCTGGTGGTGAACGATTCCTTGCCGCCCATCAGGTTGATCAAGCCGGGAACATCTTGCGGCACGAACCACGAATATTGCGCACTCGTCGCCTCGGTAACGTCATTCAGGTCGCCACCGCCGCCGAATGCGTGCGGATTAAAATTCGCGCGCCAGTTGCCGTTCGTGTCCTTGGGCCGCATGTAGCCCATGGCCGGGTCGTACAGGTTGGTATAATTGCCCGAACGTTTCATGAAGTAGGTGTAGTCATCTGCCTTGCCGAGCGCTTTGGCCATTTGCGCGATGCACCAGTCGTCATAGGCATATTCCAAAGTCTTGGAGAGGGACTCGGATTCCTTGCCGAAGGGCACCCAGCCCAGTTTGCGATAAGCCGCCAATCCGTCGTAATCCGGGCTCATGGCGGTCGTCTTGATGGCTTCGTAAGCGTGCGCCACGTCAAAGCCTTTCACGCCCTTGAGATAACCGTCCACGATCACCGGCACGGCATGATAGCCGATCATGCACCACGTTTCGTTCCCTTGCAGTTCCCACATTGGCAATAAATGATCCACGCTCTGGTCATAATGCGTGAGCAGGGAATTGATCATGTCGCTGTCCCGCTTTTCCTGGATCAGGGTGAACAACGGATGCGTCGCGCGGAAGGTGTCCCACAAGGAAAACACGGAATAATCCATGAACTTTTTGGATTGATGAATATTCTGGTCGAAGCCGCGATATTGCCCGTTCACATCCTGGTAAATGTTCGGCGCGAGGAACGCGTGATACAGGGAAGTGTAGAACGTTTCCTTCTGTTCGTCAGAACCTTCCATCGTGAGCTTGCTCAATTCCTTGTCCCACTTGGTTTTCGTGGCGGCCACGACTTTGTCAAAGTCCCAATCGGGAATTTCCTTGTCCAAATTTTCCAACGCATTGGCCGGGCTCACGGCGCTGATCCCGACCTTGATCTGGATGACTTCATTCGCGGCGGTCTTGAAGGACGCGACGAATTGCACATTTGTCCCGGCGGCTTCCCGTTCACTGCGGAAACGGTATGTGTTATAGATCACCGGCTTGCCGGCATTGAAGATCCGGGCATGGTCAAACGGACGTGAATAGCGCGCGGCAAAATAGAGATACCGTTCCTTGGCCCAGCCATTGACGATGTGAAAACCCGTGATGGTGTGGTCATCCTCGATGCGCACCCGCGATTGCGCGATGCGCCACGGGCCGATGATATGGCTCAGATCCGTGAGGATGGACGCGTCATCGCTCGCCGGGAAAGTGAATCGCAAGAGTCCCGCGCGTTCGGTGGCCGCCAGTTCCGTGGTCACGCCGGATTTCTGCAACTTAACCTTGTAATAACCGGCGGCGGCGGATTCATCCGCGTGGGAAAAAGTGGATTGATAGCCTTCCTCCGGATGATCTTTGCGGCCCGCCGTGAGCATGGTCTGGCCGACTTGCGGCACGAACAGGAAATCGCCCAAGTCAGGGCAGCCAGTGCCGGTTAAGTGCGTGAGGCTGAAGCCCTGGATGGTGGGGTCGGTGTATTCGTAACCGGAATCGGTGTCCCAATTTGTCGTGTCCGTGTCCGGGCTGAGCTGGACGAAACCAAACGGCACCGACGGTCCGGGGAACGTATTGCCTTCACCCTGGGCGCCGACAAACGGGCGGACATAATCGGATAAACGCGGTTCGTCCTTGGCCTGGGCGGCATTCAAGCCGGCGGCCAAAAACGCGGCCAGAATAAAGATTTTGGTGGGAAGTGGAGTTTTCATATTTAAAATTTCAGGTTTTTAATTGAGTGTTCACCGATAAAAAGGGAAACATTTAACGCTTAACATTCAACGTCCAACGTCGAAGGAACGGGACGCCGCTTCCTTGAATGTGCGATGTCGGGCGTTGAATGTTGAATGTTTGTTCTTCTATAAGTTGATGCCCCTCCCTTCGCCCCAACGGGGAGAAGGCTGGGATGAAGGGGCCGCGATTCAATCCCAAGTAAGTGAAGACGTGAAGCGTCTCCAATAGAAAAAGGCAGCCGTGACAAAGTTAGAGACTCCTCACGTCGTCTCCGACAAGTGTCCTTCGTACGATGTTTTTTTTCCGTGCTTTTCAATTTACGATTTACGATTGCGGATTTACGATTTGCTCTCGTTCTACATCTCTGTTTCCAGATTTCCGTCTTCCGCTTTTCTGTATTTCATCCGTGGCTCAATCAATTGAGCTTTAAATTTTTAATTGGCTACTCGCTTTACGATTCAACCATTCAACGATTCAACCACTCCTCACTGCCCCACAATCCGGTAATACATTCCGGAGTTGGTGGGCGTGATGGATAACGTACCGGTATTGACTGGGCCGCCGACATTTTGCCAGTTCGGATTCGCCAGGTTCGTGGTGGATTGCACTTGATACGGCGCGATGCCGCCGCTCCAGTTCAGTTGCAGTGTGCCACCTTGAACTGTCAATCCGGAAACCATCGCCGGCGCGGCGGTCACGATGATGGTTAAGGTCGCGTTACCGACGGCAGTACCGGGATCCGCGGCTGCCACCACAAAGGTATTTGTGCCGACATCAGCGGAAAGCGGGGTGCCGGAAAGAGCGCCGTTCGCCGCGATCGTGAGCCACGCCGGGCCGCTGACTTTGGAGAAGGTCATGGTATCGCCGTTCAGATCAGTGGCATTGGTGGCGATCGTGCCGGAGCAGGGCTGGCCTGCCATGATGCCCGGCGTGCTGAATGGATTGAGGGTGAAGGTGGGCGGCCAATTCGGCACCAGGCTGATCGCGGCGACGATCACGTTGACATTGTTTGGCAGCTTGATGCTTTGCACGGTCTTGGTCGGATTCAGTTTGAAGTTATAGCCATACAGATAGAAGGTCCGGTTATCCAGCGAGCCGTTGCTGCTGTTGCGATGGCCCATGATTTCTGCGTTAGTTTCCGTGCCGCTGTTTGCCGGCGAGAACCAGTCGCTCAAGGTTTGGGTGAATGTGCCGGTGGTCGTGTCGGTGTAAGTCACGACGAACGCTTGGTTGGCCTGCGAGCCTTGCACGCCGGTGGCCAGCAGGCGGACGCTGGAATAGATTCCCGGCGGCAACGTGATGGTCTGGCCGGTGGCGTCAATGACATCGAGGTTGACGGTGATATTGGTTATATTTGGCGGCCCAAAGGTGAACAAGGCTCCGTTAATCGTAGTCGCGCCGCCCAGCAACGTCGCGGAATACGCCGCGCCGCCGCCGTCCAGTCCGCCCGTGCTCGGGAACGTAGTCCCATCCAGGTAGAGGCCGGCGCGATTATAATACGCCGCCAGCGGAACCGTCACCGGGGTCGTGGCTACGGCCATGGCAAAAACTTCAATGTTCGAATTGCTGGGCAGGGTGATGGTCTTGACCGTTTTGGTTGCATCCAGGGTGAAGCTATAGCCGTAGATATTCACCGTGGGACCGGTGGTCACCCCGGTGTAGAAATTACGGTAGCTTGTGCTGACGGCGATGGATTCACCGGAATACGATTGCGAGTTGGCCCAATCACTAATGCTCTGGGTGAATGTCGTCGTGGTGTTATCCGTGTAAGTCACCAGGAACGTCTGGGCGATCTGGTTGCCATTAACGCCCGTGGCCAGGACCAGCAGTGTTTTATAATTGCCCGCAGGCAGGGTGATCACCTGGCCGCTGCAACTGACGACGTTCAGCGTGTTCGCCGGGCCGAAATTGAATACCGAATTATTCCAGATCGTTTTGGGCCCGAGCAAGTTGGCGGAAAAAGCGTAACCCCCGCCGTCCACCCCGCCGCTGAATGATCGTCCGTCGGTGTAGATACCCGTGCGATTATACGGCAATGAAACCAGCGTGGTTCCCGGGGTTGGGGCAATCACCTTCAAGATGATGGTGGACGAATACGATTGGCCGGCGCGAGTGCCGGTAATGGTCAGTGAAAACGCACCGGCGGCCAGTTGATTAGTCGTGGTCAGGTTCAGGGTACTACTCGTGGTCGTGCTGGCCGGGCCGAACGATGCCGTCACGCCGGCCGGTAAACCGGAAATTCCCCAGGTGATGCTGCTTCCCACCGAGCCGTTCAGGGCGACAACTTGAATTATGACATTCGTGGCCGTCATACCCGGGGCCAGCGTCAGGCTGCCCTGTGACGGATAGAACATGAAATCATTGGTGCCGACGCCCGAGAGCAGGTTGATGGTGTTGAGGCCCGTCGGCGTGCCCCAGCCGGTGCACAAGTCATAACCCGTGCCCGCTGGAAAACGGGTCGGATTATGGCTGTTATAGGTGTTGCCGGAAGTGACGTCGTGAAAACAACTGCTGTAAGTCGCCGGTGAATTTTTTCCCACCGCATAGATCGAAGGATTCACCAAGCCCGCCGGCGATTTGCCGAACGTGGCTGCCTGTTGATTGACCAGCGCCATAAAGCCCGCCCATAAAGGCGACGCGGCACTCGTCCCGCCCGTGGCCCCGATGACCGTGCCGTTCTTATAGATGGTGAAGATATTGACCGCCGGCATCGCGACATCCGGATAGTTGCGATACGAGGTCGAACCCTTGTTTAGTACGGTCGCGATGCCCTGTTGCCAGGTAGGAAGACCGTAACCGCTGATCCCGCCGCCGCTGCCGCCCCACGTCACGTCCGATTGCCAGGCGCCTCCCGCCACCGTGGCGGACAAGACCGTGCCGCCCACGATGGTCGCATACGGATTACCCGTCAGCCCCGTGCCGCCGTCGTTGTCGGCTCCGCCATCGCCGGAAGCCTGGCTGAACGACTGGCCTTGCGCGGCAAATTGTTGGAATGATTGGATGATGCTCGCATCAATTCCAAACCCATAGGAGAGCGTCATCTGCTTGGCCAGATTGTCCACGGCGATCTGGTTGAAGACCGTGTGGGCGTCCCCTTCGTAATTCAAGATCGTTGCGCCCGGCGCCATGGACATCGCCATATCAATATCCAGCACTTCCTCGCCTTCATCGGTCGAGGAACCGGTCAACGGAGTGGTCCAATAGGGCGTGAAGGTCGTAAGGATGTTGGTCACGACAATGTTCGTCGAGAGCCCCGCATTGGTCTGGTACATATAGACGTCCAGCGGGTAATACAGTCCGCCGACGTCCACGATGGCAATGTATTGGCCCGTGCCAGTGTTGGTGACGCCGGGGACATACGCATGGCGAAAATCACTGCCCATGAGATAACCGCCTGGTGAGGTGCCGGAAGTGGTCAGCGGTGTCACCGGTGAGTTCGTGGCAAACAATGGAGTTACCGCTGAGCTGGTGGCGGTCAGCGGCGTCAGCTTCATGCCATCCATGCGGTGTGGAATCGTAAAATTGTCCAGCCCGCCCACGCACAGGATGGGCACGTTCGTCTCCACAGTCGGCGCGGTGTCCGGCGCGAAGAAATTGCGGTTTTCGGTCGGATGCCGGTACACGCGCAACTTGGTTTGGAACGCGGCTTCGATATTGGTCGAGTCGCCGCTCACATTCAGCAGGACCCGATTGACGTGCGTATGCGTGACCTTCAAACCATGCGCTTCTGCGAAATGGATGACCTTTTGATAATCCTCCTCGGTGGGGGCGAATCGTTCGGCGAATTGGCCGGAGTTCAACCACTGGTGATAGTTGGTGGAAGCGGGGTCATACAGTTCATCAAGCAGGTTGGTCAAGGCATCTGGATTACGCCAGGGCAGGGCGATGGCCAGTTCCAGATTCGTCGCCGCCAGGGTTTGCACCGGGGCCAGATGATTGGCGACTCCCGGCAGATGATTGGCGAGGGCGCGCCGTCCCGGCACGGCGGCGGAAGCGGACTCGGCCAGAATGGTGGACAACAAAAAGGCCAGGACCGTCCACAGGTGAATTTTTTTCATTGGTATAGATGCGTCTTGCAATCCCGAGCCGCAGTCCGCCGGCGGGTCTGGTGGCGATTCGGAAGAGCAGCCATAAACTTGGCGCGATTGAGTGGTAATTAAAGCCGAATGTGCCTGTTTGAATTTAAAACAGGTTGCTTACAAGGATGGTGCGTGGGGGGCGTAAACTCCCTCACCCCGGCCCGAAATTCATTGCAGCCGGGTGATGGTCAAGGTCGCGCTGGGATCGTTGGTGCCGTTGCCCAGCCCGTTTTGCAAATACAGGCTGGAATCATCTCCGAGGAATCGAAGCTGTGCCACGTCGCCGCTGTTGAGACTGGCGATAAAACTCTTGGATACAAAAAACGGATGGTTGAGGACAGTCAATGTCGTCGTGGTCTGGCTGCCGGGGATTTCCGCTCCGTTCACCGTCATATCCAGTGTCACCGCGGACGGGACGGCATACGACTCCTCCGCCACCGCGTCATATTGGATCAGATACAAGCCGGTTTGCGCGTTCGTGAACGAACCCGAACTGCTGCCATAAGTCCAGCCATTGATTGATGGCCGATGTCCGAACGTAATGGCTTCAAACACGCCGTTATTCTCAATGCTTTGCTGCGCCGTGCTGTAGGCAAACAAGTAATTTCCCGACGTCACCGTGTTCGTCAAACCGCTGCCGTTGCCGGAAAAAGTTCCGCCCAACGCCACGCCGCTTTCATTGTTCGTCACCACGCCGGACGGCAACTGCGCCGCTGAAATAATTCCGCCGGAAATTTGCGAAGCATTCAAATTCGTCAAACCGCTACCGTTGCCACTGAACGTGCCGGCGGCGTGGATATTGCCCGCCACGTCGAGCAAATTCGCGGGCGTGTTCGTGCCGATGCCCACGTTGCCGTTGAGCAAAATCGTCATGCGCTGACTCGAACTCGTGTAGAAATCCAGGCTGTATTGTTTGGCCGGGCCGTTGGTCACCCGCTCCGAGCCGATGCCTTCGCCGCTGTCGGGTCCGCCGAAAAGCAGCGATGTGTTGGAGCTGACCACGCCCGTATCCGTGGCCGATGCGTCAATCGCCAGACCGCCCGTGATTTTCATATTGCCGTTCACGTTGACGCCGCCCAGCGCCACGCCGCTTTCATTGTTCGTGACGACGGCAGATGGCAATTGCGCCGTCGAAAGCGCGCCGCTGATCTGCGCCGCTTTCAAATTTGCCAAACCGGAAGCATCGCCACTGAACGTGCCGCTCAAGGTCACGCCGCTTTCATTGTTCGTGATGACGGCGGATGGCAATTGCGCGGTGGCAAGCGTGCCATTCAATTGGGAAATGTCTGGCAACTGCGCCGCTGCCATTCTGCCGCTCGTAATTTGCGCCGCGTTTAGATTCGTCAAACCGCCGCCGTCGCCGGTGAACGCGCCGATGAAATTGTTCTGGCTGTTGGTGAACGCCATGATGCCTGACCCAATCACTGCTTGCGCTTGCTCCACTTGTGGCGCGGGCGGCAACACCGCCACCGAATTGCCGTCACCCGCAAACACCGTCACCGAATTGCTGCTGTAATCTGAAACGGCAAAATCCATCTTGCCATCGCCATTGAAATCCGCCGGCGCGATCCAGTCCTGATCAGCATACAAATCAGCCATCTTCTGGCTGAAAGCGAGAGTGAAATTTCCGCTGCCGTCATTGGTCGCGATGCCAAGATTGTAAAAATTATTGTCGTCAATGGCGATGAAAACCAAATCCGGTTTGCCGTCGCCATTGGCGTCCGCCGTCGTGACAAAGTTTATATTTGCAAACGAGTAGTAACCGGAGGCATTTTCAGCCTCGTCGGGAAGCGTGTCGGTAAAATGGCTGCTGCCGTCATTCGTCGCCACCGTTATTTGTCCGCTGGTACCGGTGAAAATCAAATCCGGTTTGCCGTCGCCGTTCATATCCGCTGTCGTGATGTATGTGATATACGAGCCGTTGCCATAGGAGGAACAAAACGCAAAATGGCCGGAGCCGTCGTTCGTCAAAACCGTCACCGTGTTGCCGCTGTCAAAATTTCCGAAAACCAAATCGGGTTTGCCGTCGCCGTTCATATCCGCCGCGGTGACATATTGTGCGAATTGAGTGGTGCCGACGGGGTAAGTGGCGTTGGAGCTGAAATGGCCGAAGCCATCGTTCGTGAATATCGTCGTCGTGCCCGAACGGTTCGCGGTGATCAGATCCACCTTGCCGTCGCCGTTCACATCCGCCGCCGCGACGGATGGCGCCTCCGTGCCCACGTTGATGCTCGCATTGGAACCAAAAATGCCAAAACCGTTGTTCGTCAAAATCGTCAGTGTGTTATCGCCGGAATTGGCGGAAATCAAATCGAGTTTGCCGTCGCCGTTCACGTCCGCCGCCACGACGTAAAGCGGCTGGCTGCCGACGGAGTAAGTGGCGCTGGAGCCGAAAACACCGGAGCCATTGTTCGTCAGCACCGTCAGTGTGTTGTCGCCGGAATTGGCGGAAATCAAATCGAGTTTGCCGTCGCCGTTCATGTCCGCCGCGACGAGCATTTCCGGCTGCTTCCCGACGGTATAAGCGGTGGAAAAATTAGTTTCCAGATTTAGTGTTAGCGTGAACGGATTGTTGCCGATGGAGGAAAATGAAACGTTCGTCACGCCCGCGCCGTCGCCGGAAATGGTTCCTGAAATCGTGCCGGACAAATTCACGCCGCTCGCGCCGTTCGTGATAACGGTCGCCGGCAATTGCCCGGCGGAAATTGTGCCGCTGGAAATCTGCGAGGCGTTCAAATTCGTCAAGCCGCTGCCGTCGCCGGTAAAGCTGGCGGCGGTGAAATGGGCGCCGACGGAAGTGAATTGTGGCATTTGCGTCAACACCTCCAGCGAATTGCCGGTTTCAGTGGCGACAATAAAATCTGGCTGCCCGTCGCCGTTGACATCCGCCGCCGTGAGCCATGCAGACAAACCGCTGAAGTTCGCGCTGTAAGCGAGCGAAAAATTTCCGCCGCCGTCATTGGTCAAGATGATGAATCCGGTGAAGCTGACGCCAATCAAATCCGGCTTGCCATCGCCATTCACATCCGCCACCGCGATGCTGTTTGCACTAACATGGTTGTTGGCCAGGTTGTAATTGCTATTGTCGGGAAGTGTGTCAGTAAAATGGCCGCTGCCGTTATTCGTCGCCACAACAATTTCATCAGCACCATCAGCGATGATCAAATCCGGCTTGCCGTCGCCATTCACATCTGCGGCGGCGGCGTCATTTCCAAGCGAGCCGGCGTCATAGGAGGAACAAAAAACAAAATGGCCGGAGCCGTCGTTCGTCAGAACTGTCACCGTATTGTTGATGTCGGAATTCACCGAAATCAAATCCGGTTTGCCGTCGCCATTCACATCCGCCGTGATGATCTTTGCGGGGTCAGTAGCACCGACGGCGTAAGTGGCGTTGGAACTGAAAATGCCGGAGCCGTTGTTTGTGAACACCGTCAACGAACTGGCGGTGATATTGGCGGCAATCAAATCCACTTTGCCGTCGCCGTTCACATCCGCCGCCGTGACGCCTTTGCAATTGCCACCCACGTTGAGCGTGGCGTTGGAACTGAAAATGCCAAAACCGTTGTTCGTCAAAATCGTCAGCGAGTCGCCAACTAAATTGGCTGAAATCAAATCGAGTTTACCGTCGCCGTTCACGTCCGCCGCCGCGACGCAAAACGGATGCGAGCCGATGGTGTAGGTGGCGTAAGAGCCGAAAATGCCGGAGCCGTTGTTCGTCAAGATGGTCAGCGTGTTCGTGCCGCCATTGGCTGAAATCAAATCGAGTTTGCCGTCGCCATTCACATCCGCTGCCACGACACATTGCGGCTGGATACCGACGGCGTAAGCGGTGGAGGAAAAGT
>DASYEY010000196.1:0-15547 GCA_036498725.1 Verrucomicrobiia bacterium
ATGCTCAATGCCGACACGCAACGCGGACAAACCTTGTTTATTGCCGAGGATTTTGAAGACGATGCCGTGGATAACACGGATGTGAAGTTTATCCCCTGCGCCGATGAAAGTGAATTGCTCACGCAATTTTGGGAGGCGGCAAAAAAATTCGACAACATCGTCACCTTTAATGGCCGCGGTTTCGACGTGCCGTTCATCTATCTGCGTTCTGCTCTGCTCAATGTGCCCATCACCAAGAAAAATTGGCTCGGCTACCGTTATGCTGTCGAACCGCACTGTGACCTCGCGGAGCAACTGACCTTTTATAGTGTCAGCGGGCGCGACGGCGCGGCGCGGCGGTTCAATCTGGATTTTTACTGCAAGGCATTCGGCATCGAATCACCCAAGAGCGCAGGCGTGACCGGCATGGATGTGGCCATGCTGATGACCGAAGGCCGGTTTCGTGAAATCGCCGAATACTGCCTGCGTGATGTTCGCGCTACTGTGGAGCTTTACAAGATCTGGCAGGAAAGGCTGGCGGGGATTAAATGAAAAAATTCACCAAGGGATTTTCCCTGGTTGAATTGCTGGTGGTCATCGCCATCATTGGAATTCTTGCCGCTTTGTTGCTGCCGCTTTTGTCCAGCGCGAAGGCGCGTGCCAGCCGAACCACCTGTTTAAATAATCTGAAACAGATCAATCTGGGCGTTCATTTATATGTTGGCGATAATAACGAAACGTTACCTAATACCGGTGCTGGCACGTTTATCCTGTACAAGGAACTGATGAAAAATTACGTCGGCCGGTCTGGTGCGTCATCGCCGGCGGACAAAATTTTTGTCTGCCCGGCCGACACGTTTTATTACGATGAGTCGTCCGGTGACTATTCGCCCCATGGTTTTCATACGCAGCAGGGTTATGACTTTTTAAGCTATACGTTTAATGGGCTGAATCTGCTCACGAACTATCCCAATTTCGCCTACAACGGAATATTGCCCGGCATTGGCGGCCAAAAAATCAGTGCGATCAAAAACGCTTCCCGAACGATTTTGGTGACAGAAGCGTCGGCGCTCGAACCTTATTCGTGGCACCAGCCAAAACCGCCGGTTTCCGGGGGGTGGCCGATGTTTAATAACGCCAAAAACTTGGTGAGCTTCGTGGATGGCCAGGTCAGCTATCTTAAGATTTTTTGGAATAGCACCATCAGCTATCCCAACGGCGGCATTTCCGTCGCCGCTTATTACGATCCGCCTGCGGGCTATGACTATCAATGGAGTGGAAATTAACATGTCGATACTTGTTTGCTTTGCATTAAAAGAAGAAGCCGCGCCGTTTCAAAAAATTGCCGCGTCGCAACCCGGCGTTGCCATTCTCATCGTGGGCATCGGGCGTGAGAATGCCAAAAGATCTGTGCATGATTATTTGGCAGCTAATTCACCGGCACAGGTTTTTACCTGCGGCTTTGCCGGTGGCTTGAATCCGGATTTGAAGATCGGCGACGTGGTTTTTGAGCTGCCCGAATCTTCCGCTGGCAATCTTCAGCTTTCGGCCCGTTTGATCGCTGCTGGCGCAAAACCTTTGAAATTTTTATGCGCCGATCGCATTGCGACGACGGCGGTTGAAAAGAAGCAATTGCGTGAACAGAGCGGCGCGGATGTCGTGGAGATGGAATCGGCGGCGATCCACTTGGTTTGTGCCGAGCGTGGGATTGCCTGCGTCACGCTTCGGGTGATTTCCGATACGGCAAATGAAGATCTGCCATTGGATTTCAATGCGCTGGCCAAACCGGATAAAAATCTGGATTTTGGCAAATTAGCCTGGGCGATTGTAAAATCACCGGGAAAAATTGGTGCGCTAATGGCGTTGCAAAAGAAAACCAGTTTTGCGGCCAGGCAAATGGCGGCGGTACTGGCGCAAGCCACCCAATAAAAGCACCGGGTGATTTAACTGAAGTTGCGGTGCGCCCGCCTAGTCCGTGATTCAACCGTAATTTGGCGACTTGGCGCCAGTCGCATGGCGCAGCCAGGATTGGAAGATCAACCCAAGTTTGTGCGGTTTTGATAATTTCAACGGTTGCGGGCCAAAGACATTAAATTTTCCGCGTTCCAGTTTCAGCAAGAGCTGCCAATAAACTGAGCCCATGAGTTCGGCGGCGACCATGGATTTCCGGTCGGCAGGTGGCAGGGTTTTTAGTGCAAGTTGATAAAAATGCCGGGCACGGTCACCGAGGCTGGCCGCCAGCCGGTAGTAACGTTCGGAATACTGCGAGTTCAGGATCTCATTTTCGGTGACGCCGAATTTTTCCAGTTCCGTCCGCGGCAGATAAATGCGTCCGCGGGCGGCATCATTTTTTACGTCACGCAAAATATTGGTGAGTTGCAGCGCCTTGCCTAGGTAGATCGCGTAGTCATGGCAGCCGGGGTTCTGGTAGCCAAAAATTTCGATGCTCAAAAGGCCGACGGCGGAAGCGACACGGTAACAATAGAGCTCGAGCTGTTCCAGCTGTTCATAACGCGTGGTCTCGAGGTCCATTTCGCAGCCTTTGATGAGTTCGTTGAACAGCTCAAAAGGCAGTTGAAAACGTTGGATGACGGGCTGAAACTCGCGGTTGACGGGAAATTGGGGTGCTTGATTTTCGCAGGCGCGTTGAATGTCGGCGCGCCATTCGGCCAGTTGTTCGCGGCGTTTTTCCGTCGGCACGGAATCTTCATCCGCCACGTCGTCCACTTCGCGGCAGAAGGCATACAGGGCGGACATGGCATCGCGTTTTTCACGCGGGAGCAGAATGAAGGCGAGCGCCAGGTTGGACGCGCTTTTTTTGGTGATGGCGCGGCTGTGTTGCATCACGACGCCGGTGGCGGGAGGGGACCTTCGGCATTCTTTTCCTCGCGGACGGGGGGTAGACCGCCGGTTTCGGCGAGGGAAGGGTTTTTTTGACGCCGGCGTTTGTGGTTTTTGCGTTTGCGCTTGCCGCCTTTATTCCGGAACAAGGTGAACCAGACGACGAAGATGCCGAGCGCAAAGCAAACGAGCACCATGATGCCGAGGAAAATCAACCAACTGGCGGTTCCACCGGCCGAAGAGGGGAAATCAAGTTCGTCCATTATTCATTGGTGCCGGGGGCGGCGGCTTCGCCATTATCCCCGGCAATTTTCATGTTGAGTTTTTGCATGCGATAGCGCAATGCGTGTCGGGTCATCTTAAGCCGTTCGGATGTGCGTGTCAGGCTGAAATTATTCTGCTCCAGGGTTTGGTGGATGAGTTCCCGTTCCAGTCGTTCGAGCGCGGCGTCCAGTGATTCATCCTGGGTCAGCGTGTTGGCGTGGTTTTTTTGCGGATGCGATTCCGCCGCGAAATTCGGCAAACTGCCCGGCTGGACTTCCGGCTGTGTTTCCAAAATCAAGGCGCGCTCGATGACGTTGCGCAGTTCGCGCACATTGCCGGGCCACGCTTGCGCGAGCAGCTTCTGTTGGGCGGCGGCCGTAAAACCGGTGACATTTTTGTTCATCTTGGCGCGGAACAATTTTAAAAAATGTCCGGCCAGGATCGCAATATCGTCACCGCGTTCGCGGAGGGGCGGGAGATTGAATTGCACGACGTTCAGGCGGTGGAACAAGTCTTCACGGAAATCTCCAGTCGTGATGGCTTGGGTGATATCGCGGTTGGTCGCGGCGATGAGCCGGACATTGACGCGCAGTTCTTCCGTGCCGCCGACGCGGGTGAAGGAGCCGTCTTCGAGAAAACGCAGCAGTTTTGCCTGCAGCGGTTTGCCCATATCCGCGATCTCATCGAGAAACATTGTGCCGCCATCGGCTTCCTCGACCCGTCCATTCTTTTGTTTGATTGCGCCGGTGAAGGCGCCGCGCTCGTGACCGAACAATTCGCTTTCCAGCAGTTGTTCCGGGATCGCGGCGCAATTAATGCGGGTATAATTTTCATCGCAGCGCGGGCTTAAACTATGGATTGCGCCCGCAACGAGTTCTTTCCCGGTGCCGCTTTCGCCCAGAATGAGGATGCGGGCGTCGGTGGCCGCCACGGTGCGGATGAGCTGGCGCAGTTCATGCATTTTGGCAGATTCGCCAACAATCTGGTCCAGGCCGAAAGCTTCGCCGGCCCGCGAACGGAGCGCCGCGTTTTCGCGCAACAACCGGTAGCGTTCCGCGCAACGGGCCACGGCGTGGAATAATTCCTCCGGTTCAAACGGCTTCGCGAGATAATCCATCGCGCCTGCCTTGATCGCTTCGACGGCCAGCTTGGGCGTGGCGTAAGCAGTGATCATCAAGGTTGGCAGGTTGGGCCATTGCTGGTGGGTTTTTTGTAAAAATTCGTAACCACTGATGCCGCCGAGCCGGGCGTCGGTGACGACCATGAAAAATTGTTCCTGCGCGAGCAGCTTCAAGGCGTCCTCGGCGGATTCAGCGGTCCGCACGGCGTAGCCTTCATCGTTCAACATGAGTTGCAGCGAGCGACGCATGTTTTTTTCGTCGTCAACGACGAGCACGGCTGGCAGCGGAACGTTCATTTTTTGAATGGTCTCGGCAAAGCTTTCATGGGGAAGACTAGCGTGAATTTCGCGCCACTTCCAAGTCCTGATTTACCGGGCGGTGAATCCAGTAACGGCGAGGTCAACCGCACGGTGCCGCCGTAAAGTTCAGTGTTATGCTTTACGATGGCGAGACCCAGGCCGGAACCTTTGGCCTTGGTCGTGTAATAGGCCTCAAAAACCCGCAAGATTTTTTCCGGCGGAATGCCCGGGCCATCATCGCGCACGGAAATTTCCACGGCCAGATCCCGGTGACAATGCGCGGTCACAAAAATATTTCCTGTGTCGCCCAGCGCATCCCGTGAATTTTGCAACAGGTTGACGAGAATTTCCGAGAGGTGATTGCGTTGCATCAGCAACGGCGGAAAGGCGGCTTCATAAACGCGATGGACCGTGATTCCGGTCGGCAGCGCAGCGGGGAAAACCTGGGCGAGGGCACGGTTGATTTCTTCCACGACGGCTAGTTTTTCCACCCGGCCCTCGCTCAATTGTGAGTAGCCCATGATCTGGGTGATGACTTTATCCGCCCGGGCGGCTTCTTCCTGGATGATTTCGAGCTGGAGGTTGGCGGAATTTTTATTTTCGCGCACCGCCCGTTGGAGTGAATGGGCCATGTTGCTGATGATGGCCAGCGGGTTTTTGATCTGATGCGCAAACTCGGCGGCCAGGCGTCCGGCGGAATGCAACTGGCTTTCGCGCGAAGCGAACTCGGCCGCTTCTTCAATGGCGATCCTTTGCCGTTCCAACAGGGCTTGGGCGCCATAGCAACAAATCGTCGTCAGTCCTAAAACCACCAGCCGCAGTGCAAACGGCTGGCCTAATTCTTCGTGCGGCGCAAAATCATAGGTGTTCAATGTTGCGTCGCCCATGCTGCCAATGATCGAGACGTCCAAAATGCCCACAATCACATAGCAAAGGCAGGTCCCGAGGTTTAAAGCCAATTGAGAAAATCCGGGCGGCGTGCTCGCGGCATTGCGAATGATCAAGGCGACAAACAGCCAGAATAAGATGCTGTCCAGGCCGCCGGACACCACGGCCAGTGCGCCGACGAAAAGTCCGTCCACCAACCCGCTCGTCACCACCGTCCATTGCACCACGGCCAGCGGCAAACGTTCGCTGGCCAGTAAAATCAACGCCACCAGGCCGTTGATCAGGAAGTAAGCCCAGAAGATGTATTGCACGGTCTCCACCACCACGTCGAGCGTACCCGCCATCAGGCCATACCACGGTTTGATGTCGAAGGAATACCAAATGAAGCCGATAAAGACGGCCTTGACCGGCAGCATGATGTTCCGTTCAACGATTTGAATGCGCCGGAACTGCCGCGCCGGATCCGGTGCCGAAATTTCCATCAGCGCGAACAGTTGTCTCAGCCACGCCACATGGCTTGGTTTCATAACAAAATAGTGCCGGAACAAAGGCCGGCCGGTTCGAATCCGAAACGGGCCGATGCCTTCAAATTTTCAACGCGTTAACGTGTTTGACGATTTCCTCCACCGGCCACAGCCGGCCAATGCCTTCATAACCACATGACAGCATGCCTTCATCCGGGCCGATAAATTCCACGCCCCGCTGTTTCAACGTCGCTACGTTGGCCTGGGTCGCGGCGTGCTGCCACATCTTGCCGTTCATCGCCGGGGCGATCAGGATTTTTGCCTTGGGATTCAACGCCAGAGCGATGCAACTGAGGGCATCATCCGCCAGGCCGTGGGCGAGCTTGGCGATGACATTGGCGGTCGCCGGCGCGATTAGTAGCAGGTCCGCTTCGTCTGCGAGCCGGATATGCGTGGGTTTCCAGCCTTCTTCCTCGTCGTAAAGACCGGTCACCACCGGATTGCGGGTCAGGGTTTTGAAGGGCAACGGGGTGATGAAATGTTGGGCGTCCGCCGTCATGACGACGCGCACATCGCAGGGGATTTTCGTGAGCAGCGACGCCAAATCTGCCGCCTTGTGCGCGGCAATGGAGCCGGTCACCCCGAGAACGATTTTTGTTGGCACACTCATTGGGTCGGTTGTTTACCAGTCAAACGTTACATCGGATCACGCCGGGGCGCGAATGGTTTCCGTCTGGCCGCGATCAAAACTCCGGGGCTTGTGAGCGGGCGACGCGCATCTTTTCGGCGGCAATGATCTCCAGCATCCGGCGCAAATCCTCGGCCTTCGTCGTGCTTTCCACCAGGTAATCAAAATTTTTCCACTGCGCAACTTCCTGCTTGGCCACCGTCAGGCGTTTTTGGATCACCGCCTCGGTATCCGCGCCGCGCCGTTTCAATCGCTCTTCCAAAACCGTGATGGAATGCGGAGTCAGGAAAGTCGTCACTAACGCGCGTTTTAATTCCAGTTCCGTCTCCGCCTGTTCGCGGATCGTCGCTGCCCCCTGCACATCCACGTTGAGCAATACATCCTTGCCTTCGCGCAGCTTCGCGAGCAATTCTGATTTCAAGATGCCGTAGCTGTTGCCGTAAACCGTCGCGTGCTCCAGAAAATTTCCCGCCTGCAACCGTTTCAAGAATTCAGCCGCCGTGAAAAAGTGATAATCCACACCGTCCTTTTCGCCCGGGCGCGGTCCGCGCGTGGTGCAGGTGATGGCGCGCGTCATGTCCGGGCACGATACGAGCAGTTGTTCACACAGCGTGGTTTTGCCGCCGCCGGACGGCGCGGAGATCAAGACCAGCAGGGGGGCGGCTTTTTTCCCTGTTGCTTTTGGTTCTGGATTCAAATTTTTCATTCTACGTTCTGCGCCTGTTCCCGGAATTTTTCCAGCTCTGCTTTCAACATCACGACCTCACGCGAGATGATGGCATCGTTCGCCTTCGAACCGATCGTGTTGATTTCGCGGTTCATTTCCTGGGCAAGGAAATCCAGGGTGCGCCCGACTGGGTCCGGCGATTTGCCACAATCTTCAAACTGTTGGAAATGGCTTTGCAGCCGGGTCAATTCCTCGGAAATGTCCGAACGGTCGGCAAAAAGCACAATTTCCTTCAGCAGCCGCTCGTCATCCGGCGCGATGTTTTCCAGCCCCGCGCTTTTGATGCGCGTGAGCAATTGTTGCCGGTAATTCTCCGCCGTATGCGGCGCCTGTTGCTGGATTTTTTCCACGGCCGTGCGCATCAGGCTGATGCGCGTTGCCAAATCTTTGGCTAGATGCGCACCTTCTTTGGTGCGCATTTTCAACAAGGCCACGAGCGCAGCTTGCAACGCTTTTTCCACCACCGGCCAGATGCTTTCGGCATCCAGCAATTCCTCGTCCGTCTGGAAAACTCCCGGTGCCCGGAGAACATGGTCCAACGTGATGGCGCCTGCCAAATCCAACTCGTTTGACAGCTTCGTCAGTTCCGCCGCATAGGCTTTCGCCAGCGAAACATTCAGATGGGTGCGGGTGGAGGATTTGTTTTCCGCCGCATGGATGCCAATGCGGGCCGTCACCCGTCCGCGTGCGACCACGCGATTGATCGAGTCACGCACCGGCGTTTCGAGCATCTCCAGTTCCCGTGGTAAATTTACTGAGACTTCCGATTGCCGGCGATTCACTGCGCTCAGTTCAACGGTGATCTTAAAACCGTCCTGCGCGTCTTCGCCGCGACCGTAGCCCGTCATGGATTTCATCCCGCGCAATATGCAAAAATCCATTCCGCCATGCGAATCAATTTTCAAGCTGCCCGGAAGTTTGGCCGGAGAAAATTTGATCTACGGCAGGTCATTCCGCGAACTGTTTGCGGTTGATGGTTTTGTCCGCTCACTTTCCCAAATCGCGCGGGGCGATCTTGAAAACGTAATAGGTCGCGGGATTGGTGCCGACGTTGCGCAGTCCGTGAAGTTCATTGGATGCTTCGAAGATGATACCGCCGGCGGTGACGATATTGGTCTTGTCGCCTTGCAATGCCTCAAGCGCGCCTTCTTTGATGATCATCAGCTCTTCGGCGGGGTGCTGGTGCGGCGGATGTGGCGCTTCGCCCGGATTAAGCGTCGTGATGTGGCACTCGAATTCAGCGAGTGCCGGCGTGGGCGCATCAAACACCGCACGTGCTTCGCCGACTTTCGTCGGCTTCACTTTAAGGTCGGCCCAGTTGAAGACGCACGAATGCATCACTGGCTTTCCGTTGGATTCCGCAAACGCGATGCCCGCGATTGCGAGGGAAATGGCAATGGCGGCGACCGCTAAATCTCGGCGAGTAGTCATGCGGGCATTGCGGCGGGAAAAGGCCTGGAAGTCAAGCGGACAAACGTTCGAGTCTCACCGGCGGGCGGCGTTGGCAAAGGCAACAATGCCGCCGCCACAGGCCAGACTTGCCGCCACATCACCGTAAAAAGGCAACGGCCCGATGCCCAGCCGCAAACCAGAAATCAATAACACGAATCCTTCCATGATCATAATCCAGCCGAAGTAGGGAATGACCGCGGCAAATTTACGCGGCCAGAGTGCCAATGCCAGATACCACAACCCGACCAGCGTGAAGGCACTGCAAATCATGCGCAACCAGTAGTCCAGCATCGGATCGTAGGCGATGGGCTTGGCACCCATGGCTTGCGCGATGGTGTTGATTTGCGCCCATGGTGCAAACACACCTACGATGCATGCGCCCCAGCCAATGGCGGAACAGGCAAGGAATAGTTTTAAGAGGCGGAGAGGCATGATGGAAAGCAAAGTGTTTGCAAGCCGTTCAACTTTCCATTTCAAATCATGCGCGTGGCCGTTTCATAACCACTTCCACCTCCGCCTTGTTCTTGGCAATATTATTTGCCGGCAGAAAGCCGCGCCAGAAGACGTTCGGATATACAATCGCGCCGCGCCCGAGGATGCTGCCGGGGTTCAATACGGCGTTGCAGCCGGCTTCAGCATGATCTCCCAGCAAAGCGCCAAATTTGCGCAAACCGGTGTCCGTCGGTACGCCATCCAGGGTCACTGCGATGTTGCCCGGAAACATTTTTAGATTGGAAATTTTCACACCGGCGCCGAGGTGCGCCTTGTAGCCAAGAATGGAATCCCCAACGTAGTTGTAATGCGGCGCCTGGCAGTCATTGAAGAGCAGGGCGTTTTTTAGCTCGGAGGCGTTACCGACCACGCAATTATCGCCGATGATGACGTTTTCACGGAGGTAAGCATTGTGGCGGATATGGCAATTTTTACCGATGATGGCTGGCCCTTTGATCATCGCGCCAGGTTCCACCATCGTGCCTTCGCCGATGAGGACACGGTCGCCAATGCTCGCACCGGGAAAACGCTTGGGCGGATTTTGCCGGGGCACGTGTTGGAGATAATCTTGAATTTTAGCCAGCGCTTCCCACGCGAAATTACAACCGTCGAAGATGGCGGCGTGTTCCGTCTGGGTGAGGTCAAAAAGGTCGGCAGCTTTGAACATGGCGGCAAGTTAATGGAAACGTGCGGGGCGGCAAAGGGAAATGCGGTCAGGCGAGTGCAATGGCAAGTTGTGCCAGCCGAGTAGGGCCGTGATCCACCGGGCATGCTTCGAGTGAATGGCGGTTTCTATTTACCACAGCACCGTTTTCCTCTTACTATTTGAGTGCAAATGCAGTTGCCAGTTTTTAATTCAGGTTTAATCAGAAATGTTGCTTTTTGGCTTCGGCTATTGGGCTGTTTTAACCTGTTTGCATTGGCAATTTCCGTGACGGCAGCGGAAACTTCCGGTGCGAAATTTGGTCCGCCGGGGAGTTGGGTGAAACCACAATTTTTTAATCAACAAGCTTCGACGAGCTTGGTTGATGCGGGTGCCGATCAATATCTGTTGCTGCAAGAGCGACAAATCAATGCCGCGCAGGACGAAACCTTTTTCCACTCGGTGCAGCAGATCCTGACTCCATCCGGCGTCCAGAACGGGGCGACATTGACGATGGATTTTAATCCCGGTTACGAAACGTTGACGGTGCACTGGGCGCGTATCTGGCGGGGCGCACAACATCTGGACCGGTTGGATACGAATAATGTCAAGGTTGTGCAGCGCGAAGAGGATTTGGATCAGTTCGCCTTGAACGGTAAAAAATCTGCCATTCTGGTGCTGGATGACGTCCGGGTCGGTGACATCATTGATTATGCCTATTCCATCAAGGGAGAGAATCCGGTTTTCGGCCAGCACTTTTCAATGGGCATTCCCATCCAATTCAGCCAGCCAGCGGAACGATTGCGGACCCGCGTGCTCTGGCCCGGTTCGCGACATCTCTACGCCAAAGCGCATGGTTGTGCGGTTCAACCCCGGGCTATCCCCGGAAAAGATGCCACCGAATACATCTGGGATTTGCAGCAGATCCCCGGCGTGACCCTCGAAGATTCCCTGCCGATGTGGTGTGATCCCGAGCCGTGGGTGCAACTGAGTGATTTTAAAACCTGGGCGGAAGTGAATCAATGGGCGCTGGCTTTGTTCCAGATGCCAGTGCCATTATCGGCGGATCTGTCCCGAAAAATTGCGGAATGGAAACAACTTGAGGGCCAGGAACAAAAGATTTTGGCGGCGCTGCGATTCGTCCAGGACGAGGTGCGTTATTTCGGGATTGAGCTGGGCGACAGCACGGAAAAACCGGCCGATCCGTCAAAGGTTTTCACCCGCCGCTTTGGCGATTGCAAAGACAAGTCATGGCTGTTCGTCACCATCATGCGCGCATTGGGAATTGAAGCCTATCCGGTGCTGGTTAGTGCTACTTCCGGCCGGGCGATCACGGGCTGGCAGCCTTCGGCGGCGGCCTTTGATCATTGTATCGCTGCGGTTCGCTGCAACGACCAGATGTATTGGCTCGACCCGACGATCAATTATCAACGTGGATCGCTCCCGCTGCACTATCTGCCGGGCTATGACTGCGGCCTGGTGATCGCGCCCAAGACAACTGAATTGACTGCCATTCCGCATCCCACTGGCTTTTCGCAGACGACCACCACGGAATATTTTCATCTGCACGGAAAAACCGCGCCGGCGGAACTGAAAGTCATCACGGTTGCGACTGGTCGCGACGCCGATAGCTTGCGGGCATTATTTGCCGGTACCAAACGCAGTGACATTGAAAAAACCTACACGCATTTTTATCTCGACCAATATCCCGGAACGAAGATGACTGCGCCGATCACCATCGTGGACGACGAATGGCAGAACCGGATTCAAACCATTGAGTTTTATTCGCTAGACCGGGCATGGGGCCAGTTGGGAGCAGACAAGAAATATCATTTTCAATTCTATCCTGCTTCGATTTCCGCGTTGTTGAAAAAGCCCGTGGACATCAACCGCAAACTGCCTTTGGGCATCAGTTTTCCCCAGCATCAAATCTTGCGTACCGAAGTGACTTTGCCTGGCCCCTGGCAATCCGAAACGGACAAAAAAACCATTTTAGATTCTGCGTTCAGTTTCCAAAAACACAGCCATTGTGCCGGCAGCCAGCTGGTCATGGAATATGAATATCAATCGCAGGCTGATGCCATTGCTCCCGAACAGGTCAGTCAGCATCTGCAACATTTGGATCAAGTTACCCAGGCTTTGGGGTATGACTTGACCTGGCGATGATCCGCCAGTTTTCGATTTTCATCTACCCATGACACTTCGAGTCCGCGTTTTTGCTTTTGTAACTTCATGGCCACTGGCAACCTTTCCATGTGGGCATTTCGCTGCGCCAGTTTGAACAAATGAAGGATCGCATCGCCGGCAAATCGCCGCGCGGGGGTGCCCTGCCGGCGGCGTCTGCCACCCTCCATGTGTCGCGCGTTGCGGGAAAAATTATTTTGGGAGTAGATCCCTCGTTGCGTGGCACGGGTTATGGCGTGATCCAATTTAGCCGGCCGCAAGCGATCGTATTGGCGCAGGGAACCATCACTTGTCCGCGCGAATGGGAACGTTCACGTTGCCTGGCCAAAATTTCCCAGACATTGCGTGACATTGTGCGCCAGCATCAACCGGAAGTATGCGCTGTGGAAGGGCTTTTTTTTGCGCAAAACCTGAAAACCGCCATTATCATGGGTGAAGCGCGCGGCGCGGCGATGGCGGTGGTCGCTGAAGGGGGCTTGGAAATTTTTGAGATCGCCACGCGCAAAGTTAAACAGGCGGTCGTCGGTTACGGCGCGGCGCAAAAAATCGCCGTCGCCAAAATGGTGCAACGGATGTTGAACCTGGCAGAATTGCCGGCGCCGGATGCTGCCGACGCGCTCGCGCTCGCGCTGACGCACGCAGCGGAAAATTCGCGCTACGGCTTGACCTTGCGCAATAAAATCTAAAAATGAAATGTATGAAAGCCAGAGGTGGTTCTGACGTTGCCGCGTTTGCGGCGGCCTGGGCCTTTCTCAACCGTGCACGCTTTGGCAGTTCAGTCCAATCATGATCACTTTTCTTCAGGGCAAACTCGTTGAAGCCTTGCCCACGCAAGCCATTATGGACGTGGGCGGGGTTGGTTATGAAGTTTTGATCCCATTATCGTCTTACGACCGTCTCCCGCCGCCGGGCAGCGATCTGAAATTGCTCACGCAACTTGTCGTCCGCGAGGATGCCCACCTCCTTTATGGTTTTGCCAGCACGGCGGAACGCGATTTGTTCCGTTTGCTCATCCATAGCGTCAGCGGCATTGGGCCGAAAACGGCGTTGAATATTTTGAGCGGCATGAACGCGGTGACGTTTCGTGGCGCAGTGGCGAATGGCGACGTGAAAGCGCTCTCGCAAATTTCCGGTGTCGGCAAAAAAACCGCCGAACGCATTGTGGTGGAGTTGCGTGATAAAGTTGGCGCGCTGGGGGCATGGGAAGCTGCCAGCGCCCGGCATGGTTTGTCGCCCGATAGCCAAAAGATCAACGATGCGGTGCTGGCACTGATGGCCCTCGGCTTTAAACAAGTTGAAGCCCACGACACAGTTCGCGCGGCACAGGCGATGCTTGGAGATGCGGCAACGGTGGAAGATTTGGTGCGTGCGAGTCTGAAAAAAGGTTGAGGCCACCAAATGTCCGAAGTCGAAAATCCAAAATCCTTGAAGACCACGCGCAAACGCAAAAGTGAAATCGTGATTCCCAACACGCCGAAATGGCATCAGTGGCTGATAGCGTTTCTGGTCTGGATCTTGATTAGTGCGGTGGCCAAAACCGTTCGTTTTCGGATCCGTGATCCGCATGGTTTTTTTCAACGCAAAGACGTCAACCCGGCCATTTTTTGTTTCTGGCACAACCGGCTGGCGTTGTGCGTGGAACTTTATTTCAGATTCCGGCAGGGACCATCGGTTCCACCAGGTGTTGCGGGGTTGGTCAGCGCCAGCAAGGATGGCGCATTTTTGTCGGCAATTTTTAAATATTTCGGCATCCAGCCCGTGCGCGGTTCCAGCAGCCGGCGCGGCGCCCAGGCATTGCGTGAGTTGACGACGTGGTCAGAACGCGGTTACGACCTGGCCATCACACCGGATGGGCCGCGCGGCCCGCGTTACCGGGTGGCTGACGGCGCGGCCGGATTGGCTCAGATCACCGGCCTGCGAATCGTGCCAATGTCCTATCATCTGCATTGGAAAATTTCGTTGAAAAGCTGGGATGCCTTTCAGATTCCGTTGCCATTTTCCATCTGTGAAGTGAATCTCGGAAAGACGTTCTCCGTGTCCGCCGAAAGCGGCGACGCTGGACGTGAACAATTGCGACAGCAATTGGAAGCTGAGTTACAAGCGATTACACAGGATTAAGCTTCGCAGGATTACCCAATGACGGAGTGATCGGCTGATGGCGATTTCTTCGTTCGTGTCTTTCGGATTTTTCGTGGTTAAAATTTTCGCGCCTAATGATTGCCCGTGTCAGTCTCGAAATCGCGTTACGGAAGGAGTTTGATTATTCCATTCCCGCCGAACTGGCTGGGCAGATTGATGTCGGTAGCCGGGTGCAAGTGCCATTTGGTGCACGCAAAATCCTTGGCGTCGTTACGGCGGTCGCCGAAGAATCCGCCCATACCCAGCTTAAACCAATTCTTAAAGTCATCGGGGCCCAGACGCTGGTGACAGGAAAAGTGCTCCGGCTCGCGCGCTGGATTGGCGAGTATTATTGTTGCGCGCCGGAACTCGCCTTGAAATCAGTTTTGCCGGAGGCCGTGCGCAAGGAAAATGCCGGCTGGCGTGAAAAATTATTTGTCCGTCTCCTGCCGGTGAACGGTGATCAGCCCAAGCTGCCCAAGCGGCAGCAGGATGTCTGGAATCTCATCGAGGAGCGGCGCGAGATTCTATTGTCTGAACTGGTCGGACTGGCGGGAACAACCACGGCGACCGTCCGTAAACTTGAAGATCGTGGCCTGATCGAGATTGCTTCCCAGATTTCAGAGCGCGATCCCTATGCGCGCGAACATATTCTGCCAAGCCAGCCACTGGTGCTGAACCCGTCGCAGTCAGCCGCCTTGCAAACAATTGTAAAGGCGATGGATGATTCACAGGTTTCCGGGGCATCCATTCAAGGCTTAGGAACGGAAACTCCCCATTCGAAATCGCAAACGTTCCTTTTGCGCGGGGTCACCGGTTCCGGCAAGACCGAAGTTTATCTGCAAGCCATTGCGCATGCTTTGGAGCAGGGCAAAGGGGCAATCGTTCTGGTGCCGGAAATTTCACTGACACCACAGACTGTGGAGCGGTTCAAAGCACGGTTTAGTTCGGGCAAATGGCAAACGCTGGTGGCGGTGCTGCATTCGCACCTCAGCGCAGGTGAACGGCATGATGAATGGCACAAGATTCGCCAGGGCCGGGCACGGATTGTGATCGGTGCGCGATCAGCGATTTTTGCGCCGGTCGAACCGCTGGGCTTGGTCATCGTGGATGAGGAACACGAGCACACTTACAAACAGGAAGAAACACCGCGCTACCATGCCCGCGATGTTGCCATCATGCGCGGGCAGATGGAAAATGCCGTGGTTGTGCTAGGTTCTGCCACGCCTTCAATGGAAAGCTTTTACAATTGCCAGCGGGGAAAATTTACCCTGCTCGAATTGCCGGAACGCGTGGATGATCAAAAAATGCCGCTGGTTCGGGTCGTGGACATGCGGCAGGCAGCTTACAAAGAGAAGGGGCCGCCGATCTTTTCGCCGCAACTGAA
>DASYEY010000197.1:0-15776 GCA_036498725.1 Verrucomicrobiia bacterium
CAGACACTGCCACCGGCATCGCCACTATAATTAGTGAACTGAAACAAACGGCTGAAGTCATGGGACGGTGCGTACGCGAGCAGGGCGAGGGTCAGGCCGGCCGCCACGACCATGATCAACCAGCCGCTGAAATCAGTCAGCAGGGTGGTGACTTTGATGCCAAAGTGATTAAATAACGCGTGGGTTCCCGTGATCAACGCCACCCCGATCACCGGGGCATAGGTTGGTAATTTCGCCGCGTCCCAACCAGCCAGGGGCCATAGGATGCCGGTGGCCAGACTATACGTTCCGAAGTTGACTGCGGCCGTGACGAAGATCAATCCCAGCAGGTTGAACCATGCCGTTGCCCAACCCCAGCCTTTGCCGCCCAGCAGGGATGACCAGTGGTAAAGGCCGCCGGCGGTGGGAAAAGCGGAAGCGACCTGGGCCATCGTGAGGGCCACAAAAAGTCCGAACAGACAACCGAGCGGCCAGATGATCCCGGCGGCCGCCCCGCCCACCGCGCTGGTGGCCGTCGGCAGGGAAGTGATGCCACCGGCGAGGATGCAGATGATGGACAAGGAAATGGCAAAGTTGGAAAAGCCATTCATGCGACGTTTGAGTTCCTGCTGGTAGCCCATGCTTTCAAGCAGCCGGACGTCGTCGCTCTTTTCCGGTGCGGAGATATTTTTAGCCATGGCGATGGGTTGGTGAACGAATGGGTTTAAACGGGTTATTGATCCGTGACTGAGCTTGCCAGAGTGTGACAAAATAAAAGCACTCTCGTCGCGATAAAATCTCCTGATTCAATGTCCTGATTCCGGGCGCAGCTTATTCCGGCCAAACTTTTCCCGCCAGTCTTATCAGGGCCAGTTTGAAAATACTGAAGCAGCTGGCGGAAGAAATCCCGAATAAATTTTTTCCGCCGACTTTGGCGGGCCATTGGTTATACTCAGCGCATGAGTCATCAATGTCGCATTGGCGGAAGCGCCTGGACATTCGCCGATCTTAAAACGTTGCTGGCCAAGGCCACGCCGGAACGTTCGGGCGACCAGCTCGCCGGACTGGCGGCCAGCACGGCGGAAGAACGGGTTGCGGCCCAGATGCTTCTGGCTGACCTCCCGCTGGCCTATTTTCTGGAAAATTTGGTCGTGCCTTACGAGACCGATGAGGTTACCCGCCTCATCGTGGATGACTTCGACCTGACCGCCTTTAAACCGGTCAGCGCCTTGACGGTCGGCCAGTTCCGGGAATGGTTGCTGGCAGAAACGACCCAGGCCGAACACCTTACGGCGCTGGCGCCGGGATTGATGCCGGAGATGGTCGCTGCGGTCAGCAAAATCATGCGCTTGCAGGATTTGGTTGGCGTCGCCGCCAAGTGTTCGGTGATCACAAAATTCCGCAACACGATCGGTTTGCCGGGACATTTCTCCACCCGTTTGCAACCCAACCATCCCACGGATGATCTTAAGGGTATCATGGCTTCCGTGTTGGATGGATTGTTACTGGGCAGCGGTGATGCGGTCATCGGCATCAATCCCGCCACCGACAATTGGGAAACCGCCATGCGTTTGTGGCAGATGCTGGATGAGTTGCGGCAACAGCATGAAATTCCGATGCAATCCTGCGTGCTCACGCATGTCACCACCACGCTCCGGGCCATGGAACGCGGCGCGCCGGTGGATCTGCCATTTCAATCCATCGCCGGCACGCAGGCGACCAACCAAAGCTTCGGCATCAATCTGGGTATCCTGAGTGAAGCGGCGGCCGCGGCACGATCATTGCGACGCGGGACAGTGGGCGATCATGCGATGTATTTTGAGACGGGGCAGGGCAGCGCGCTTTCCGCCAATGGCCATCACGGCGTGGACCAGCAAACCCTCGAAGCCCGTGCCTATGCGGTTGCCCGCAAATTCCGGCCCTTGCTCGTCAACAGTGTCGTCGGGTTCATCGGGCCGGAATATCTTTATGATGGCAAGCAGATCATTCGCGCCGGATTGGAAGATCATTTTTGCGGCAAGTTGCTGGGGGTGCCGATGGGAGTGGATGTGTGTTACACGAATCACGCCGAGGCGGATCAGGACGACATGGATGTCTTGCTGACGCTGCTGGCCGCCGCGGGTTGTAACTTTGTGATGGGAGTTCCCGGTGCCGACGATGTCATGCTGAATTATCAGAGCACTTCATTTCATGATGCGCTTTATGTCCGGCAACTTCTCAAGCTAAAGCCCGCGCCAGAATTTGCCGCCTGGCTGGAACGGATGGGGATCTTTGACGGCAATTTGCTGCCGGCGCCGGCGGCCGGCCGGAAACTACTGGCGCAAGTGGAACAAATCATCTCGCGTCATGACTGATTCGTGGCAACGGCTTCGCCGGTTCACCCCCGCCCGCATTGGCCTGGGCCGGGCGGGTGCGGGTATCCTAACGGCCGAGACGTTGCGTTTCAAACTGGCTCACGCGCAGGCGCGGGATGCGGTTCGGGCCGGCCTGGCCTTGGGAAGTTTTTTGCCGTCACTGTCTCCGCTGGCGGGCAAACCAATTCTATTGCACAGCGCCGCGCGCAATCGTTCCGAATATTTACGCCGGCCCGACTTGGGGCGATGCCTTGATGCGATTTCCCGCGAACGTTTGCAGTTGCTCGAATCACCGGTGGTGGATGTGGCCCTGGTGATCGTGGATGGGCTTTCCGCCCTGGCCATCGAGAAAAATGCCGCCCCTTTCCTTGAATATTTCCTGGGTCTGGCGGGCACCTGGCAGTTGGCGCCAATTTGTGTGGTGCAAGCCGGGCGGGTGGCGGTCGGTGATGAAATCGGCCAGTTATTGCAAGCGCGTTGCGTGGTCGTATTGGTTGGCGAGCGACCGGGTTTGAGTTCGCCCGATTCGATGGGTATTTATCTGACCTTTGCGCCCCAGCCCGGACTTACCGATGAAAAGCGCAATTGCATATCGAACGTGCATGCCGCCGGTTTATCGCATCCCGCAGCCGCCCGGAAACTGGCCTATCTCATCGGTGAATCACTGCGCCGAAAAATTTCTGGCGTGGACTTGAAGGACGACCTGCCGCTTGAATCAATGGCAGCCTCGGTTCAAGGCCTGATTCCAAATAAAGGCTGAAAATAAATCAACCGGTGTCAACCGATTTTGCAAATCGGATCTATTCCGCCGTCAACGCCGCACGGGCGTCGTCCGCAGCACCGGTCTTTTCCAGGAAATATTCGTAACCGCCAATGTACGGCGTCACGGTGCCAGCATTCACGTGCAACACTTTCGTCGCGAGATGACGGATGAAATGCACGTCGTGGGAAATGAAAACCAGCGTGCCTTCATAGCGTTCCAACGCCAGCGTGAGGGATTCGACGGTATGGATGTCCAAGTGCGTCGTTGGTTCGTCCATCAGCAGCAGATTCGGCGGATCCACGAGGAATTTTACGAGGTTCAACCGGCTTTTCTCGCCACCGCTCAGCACCGCAGTTTTTTTAAAGATGTCATCTTTGCGGAACATGAAGGAACCAAGCACGCCGCGCGCTTCGTCTTCCCGCATGAGCGGTGCGCTGGCCATAACCTCTTCGAGCACACTGCGTTCGGGATCAAGCGTGGCCGCGCGATGCTGGCTGAAATAGCCGATCTTTGCATTATGACCGAGGTCGCGTTTGCCTTGTTGAAAATCCACCACGCCCGCCAAAATTTTCAATAATGTGGATTTGCCGGCGCCGTTCGGGCCGACCAGCACCGTCCGCTCACCGCGTTCGATGCTGAGGTCGAGTCCTTGATAAACCTTGTTCGCGCCGTAGGCCATGTGGATGCCTTCGAGCGAAATCGCGCGCTGCCCGCCGCGCGGCGGGGTGGGGATCTGAAAACGGAACGGCTTGCGCGGTGCCATCGGTTTCTCGATCAATTCCAACCGTTCGATCTGCTTGAGCTTGCTTTGTGCCTGCGAAGCTTTCGACGGGATGGAACGGAAGCGGTCGGCGAACGCCTGCAGGTCAGCGATTTCTTTCTGCTGATTTTTGTAGGCGGCGAGTTGTTGTTCGTAGCGTTCTTCGCGCTGGCGCAGAAAGTCCGAATAATTGCCGGTGTACGCGATCAGTTTCTTTTCAGAAATTTCATGAACCTGGTTGATGATCTCGTCCATGAACTGGCGATCATGGGAAATCAACAGCACGGCACCGGAATAATTTTTCAAATAACCCTGGAGCCAGATCAATGAGAGCAGATCGAGATGATTCGTCGGTTCGTCCAGCAATAACAGGTCAGGTTCCATCACCAACAGGCGCGCGAGGCGGGCGCGCATGATCCAGCCGCCGCTCATCTCCTTCGCTTTGCGGTTGAAATCTGTGTCGCGATAGCCGAGGCCGCGCAGCATCTTCTTGGCTTTGATGTCAATGTGCGGATCGTTCAGCTTGTCGTGCTTTGCATGGGTTTCCAGGTATTCCGGTGAGGAGACATCGCCGGCGGCTTCCAGTTCGTGCAGACGTTTTTCGAGTTTGGGCAGTTCATCCACGCGGCCGGTGGCGACGTCGAGAATGCTTTCGTCGCCATGCGCTTCGGCTTCCTGGGGCAGATGGCCAACGGTCGTCCATTCATCGCGCTCAATCGTGCCGGCATCCGGTGCGCGCTGTTTGAGGATGATCGAGAACAGGGTGGTCTTGCCGGCGCCATTGGGGCCGACAAGCGCGACGCGTTCGCCATAGTTCACCTGGAACGAGGCGTTTTCGAAGAGCGTCCGCGCGCCCAGGGTAATTTTTAAATCGCGAATGATGAGCATGAAATAAAATCGTTGCCGTGACCGGCGCACTGGTTTTTTGCCGGACGACAACGAGTTGGTAAGGATATTCCGGTATTGCGCGGCGTCAACCGCCCATTTTCAACTTGCTTCAAAGGGGATGGCTGTTAGATTTTTCAAGAGTTTTCACCCGCCGACTGCGGCGGTTTTTGTTTTTTAACCCAAACTAATTTATTCGTGAAAGTTTTCTCCGGCACCGCAAACGAACCATTGGCCCGCGCCATCTGTAAATCCGTTGGCATCGAACTGGGCAAGATCACCATCACGCCGTTTCCCGACGGCGAAACGTTTGTGAAGGTCGAAGAAAACGTGCGCGGTGAAGACATCTACATCATCCAGCCGACCTCGCCGCCGACCAACCATAACCTGATGGAATTATTCATCATCATGGATGCGTTGCGCCGCGCCAGTGCCTCCCGCATCACGGCGGTCATGCCGTTCTATGGGTATGCACGTCAGGACCGCAAAGACCAGCCCCGGGTGCCCATCACGGCGAAACTCGTGGCGAATCTGTTAGTGGCTGCCGGTGCGAACCGTATTCTCGCGATGGATTTGCATGCACAGCAAATCCAGGGCTTCTTCGACATCCCGGTGGATCATCTCTATGCCGCGCCGGTGATGTACGAATATCTGAAGAAGAAAAATCTTACGAACCTGGTCGTGGTCAGCCCCGATGCCGGCGGCATCAAGATGGCACATGCCTATTCGCAGACGCTGGAAGCGGAGTTGGCCATTGTCGCCAAGCGCCGTAAAAGTGCGACCGAAGTGGAGAGCATGGCGGTCATCGGCGAGATCGAAGGTAAAAATGTTTTGCTCGTGGACGACCTGACGGAAACGGCGGGAACGCTGACTTCGGCGGCGGCGATCTTGAAGACCAAAGGCGCAAAACAGGTCATCGCCTGTGTTTCTCACGCGCTCTTGAATGACACCGGCATCGCGCGCTTGCGCCAGTCGGCAATTGACGAATTGATCACGACGGATACGGTGCAACGTCCGGCGATCGAAGGTTTGAAGATCACGACCTTGTCCGTGGCGGCTTTGTTGGGTGAAGCCATCAAACGCATCCACAGTAATTCGTCAGTGAATTCGCTGTTTGAGTTCAAGGGCGGACGGACGAGCTAAGGGGCTGCGGCAAGTCGTTCAACGATTTCCCGCCTTCCTGCTTTTCCTGTTCCATCTTTTTCCATACTTTATTGACCATGGAACGACTTCCTGGATTCCGCGATTTTTATCCTGAACCGCTGCCGCACCCCGATGTTTGGAGTGCCGACGCCCGCCAGTTCATTTTTGAACAATGGCGCACGGTTGCCCGCCGTTACGGTTTTCGTGAATACGATGGTCCACCCCTCGAACCTTTGGAGCTGTTCACCACCAAGAGTGGCGATGAGATCATCGGCCAGCTTTACAACTTTGTGGACAAAGGCGAGCGGGCGATATCGTTGCGTCCGGAAATGACGCCCACCCTGGCGCGCATGGTGGCGGCGCATGAGCGCAATTACAAGAAGCCCATCAAGTGGTTTGCCATTCCCCAATTGTTCCGTTACGAACGCCAGCAGAAGGGCCGGTTGCGGGAGCATTTTCAATTGAACGCCGACCTCATCGGCGAGACAGATCCGGCGGCCGATGCGGAATTGATCGCGTTGTTGATTGATACCTTGCGTGCGTTTGGTCTGACGGCGGAAGATTTTGTGATCCGCTTGAGCAGCCGCAATGCGTGGCAGGAATTTTTCAAGCATGGAGGCGGTGATTCTGCTCACGAATACGAATTTTTCCAGATCATTGATAAATTGGAACGCAGCACGCCGGAGGAATCAGAAAAGAAACTTGCCGCGCTGGGCTTCTCGCTGGCCAAAGTGAATGAATTCATCACGGCGGGCCGGCCGACGGCCGAGTTGGACAGCATTTTGCAAAATCTTGCAGCCCGCGGCTTGTGTGATTTTGTGAAGATTGATTATCAAGTGATCCGTGGTCTGGCCTATTACACGGGGGTTGTGTTTGAAGCGTTTGACCGGAAAGGTGAATTTCGCGCCATCGCTGGCGGCGGCCGTTATAACAATCTCGTGAAATTGATCAGCGGCGGCAAAGTGGATCTCCCCGCGCTGGGCTTTGGCATGGGCGATGTGGTTTTATTGGAATTGCTCAAGGCGCGTGGTTTGCTGCCAAAATTCGATTCAACCATGGACGTCTTCGTTTTGATCGAGGATGAAAATTTACGCGCGGCTTCGCTGAAGCTGGTCCAGGCGTTGCGCATTGCCGGTTATGCGGTGGATTATCCATTGATTCCGACCAAAGCCGACAAGCAATTCAAACGCGCGCAGGATTTGAAAGTGGCCCATACCGCCCGGGTCGAAAGCGACGCGTATGTCCGTATTCGCAAATTGAAAACCCGTGATGAGGTTGTGGCCGGCTTTGCCGACGTGACCAATCATCTGGGATGAGAAAGCAAGGAGGGTTTTCAAAATCTTTTTTGAAAATAACCCAGTGCTTTAGCACTGGGAAAAATGCGTCGTGAAATCAAAGTCCCAAAGGGACGAAAGATTTTTTCTGTCGTCCCTCCGGGACTTTTTATTGAGCCCTTGCCTTACCCAGCCTTAAAAGGCTGGCCTGTTGTCAAAACTGATTCTTGCAAGAAAGTCATGTGGAGAGATCGCATTAAGGCTTGGAAACTTTAATGCAACGCCGAGTTTGTTCTTCGCAGAGTAAAGATCCCAAGGACGACTTATTCACCGGGCCGAGTTTGGCGTCATTTTGACGGTGAATAACTCAACGCCTTGAATTGTTTTCAAGCCTGATTTTATTGGTTAAATTCATTTATTGATGAGTTCTTCATCATTGGTTTCTGGTGGATAAGCTGTGCATATCAATTCGTTGTTGAATCAGCAAAGTCTGCTAAGATGTTCCTGTTCATTGAAAGCACGAAGCAAGCAGCCGCAAGTCAAATTGAAGTTGTTTCGCTTCAGGATAATCCCGGGTGACCGGGGAAAAGCCGGATCAGGCTGATTGATCCGACTCCTCACAAACCGGAGCGCAAGTTTCGGCGAGGCAAAATTCACCAGTTCTTCGGACGATGTTCGCACATCGTTCAATGCGAATGAGGAACTTGGCGGCAAGGAACGATGAGAAACCGTTCCGAACCGGGTTAAGTAGTTCAGGCAGGTTTCGAGCTTGGACGAATCGCAGTTACCGGAAAGGTATTCGGTTGCTACTGCGTATCAGCACGGTGCAGCAGCTCGGGTGGTTCAAAAATAAAAAGTTGAATCGTCAATAAAAACGCCGAAAGGCGGACAAAATGAGCGTACGCATCGGGAAGGACATGCTGGGCTGGGCAAGCCGCATGAAAAACTTCCGAAAGTCGGCGATGTTAAAAACGACACCGCTGGACTGTGAAAAAAGGCAACTTGAGAGTGAAGAGGCGAGACCCGTGGTTAAGGGCGAACGCACCGTCAAACGCGGTGGCTGACCCGGAACTAGTGGTGAAGACGCGAACGAAAAAATCGCAGGCGTGTCTTTACCTGGTAGGCAGGCCGGTGGCGCAACCACCAGCTGAAGCCAGCTGAAAAGCCTCACTCAAAATCCGCACGCCGCAAGGTGTCGGACGGCCCTGCTACGAGGCCGGAAACTCCGCTTGCCGTGGAGAATAGCGTCGGGAAACCGGCAGCCCCGCAAGGGCGCGCCTAATGCCGGTTAGGGAAAGAGAGCATGGCGAACTCCCATCCCCCATTTGTCCCTGTCTGACCGAAAGGTTGGGCAGGGACTTATTGTTTTCCGGGATAAGTTGTCGCTTATCATCCTCATGCTCATCGTCATCCTCGTCCTCGTCTTCAAATTTTATCTATATGCGAGAACGAGGACGAGGATGGAGGACGAGTATGAGGTGGATGCTCAGATGGGAATGGATGATTCAGAGAGCCTCGTCGCGGTCTTTGTTTGAGAGTTGTTTTCCTCGCAAATAAAAATACTTGCCCGCAAGCCGCATTCGGCACAGTTTTACCGGAGCTTTACACAAACAATCATTAACCAAAAGTTATCTATGGGACGCATCTATAATAATATCGTCGAAACCGTCGGCCGCACGCCGTTGGTCAAATTGAACAAGGTCACGGCTGGCGTGGACGCTACGATTCTTCTCAAATGCGAATTCTTTAATCCGCTGAGCAGCGTCAAGGATCGTATCGGCGCCGCAATGATCGAAGACGCAGAAAAACGCGGTGTGCTCAAGAAAGATACCGTCATCATCGAACCGACCAGCGGCAACACCGGCATCGCGCTGGCGTTTGTTGCGGCCGCCAAAGGTTATAAATTGATCCTGACGATGCCGGAAACGATGTCGTTGGAACGCCGTACCTTGCTGGCGATGCTCGGCGCGAAGCTGGTTTTGACCCCGGGTGCTGAAGGTATGAAAGGCGCGATCGCCCGCGCGGAAGCATTGGCGAAAGAAACGCCCAATTCATGGATTCCGCAACAGTTCAATAATCCGGCCAATCCGGCGATCCACACCAAGACGACGGCGGTGGAATTGTGGGAAGACACGGACGGCCAGATTGATATTTTTGTCTCGGCGGTCGGCACCGGCGGCACCATCACCGGTTGCGTGGAATATATCAAGCCGAAGAAACCCGCCTTCCAAGCCATTGCGGTTGAACCGAAGGATTCCCCCGTCATTTCGCAGACATTGGCCGGCGAACCCGTCAAGCCGGGGCCGCACAAAATTCAAGGCACCGGCGCTGGTTTCGTGCCGCAGAATTTGCACCTGAAAGACAGCGCGGGTAATCCACAGATCGTCGAATGCGTCCAAGTGACCAACGACGACTCGTTTGCGATGGCGCGCCGCCTGGCGAAGGAAGAAGGCATCCTGGTTGGCATCTCAACGGGCGCGAATGTGGTTGCCGCGATTGAGATCGCCAAACGTCCGGAAAATAAAGGTAAGACCATTGTCACGGTCGCGTGTTCGACAGGGGAACGTTACCTGAGCACCGCGCTCGCCGCAGAAGCCCGGGCCGAAGTAGGTGGTTGATTTCCGACACTAGGAGGTTTCCATTTTCAACGCCCAAAGTTGTGAAGCCACAACTTTGGGCGTTTTGTTTGGCCGATGGGTAATAGAGCGGTTCAAGAAATACCGTGGTCGTTCGGGAAGAAAAGACGGGCAGCGGTCTTTATCGGTTTTGGCGAGGCTTCGGCGAAGAAGCAGGTTTGAAAAAACTGTGACTGAGCCTAAACGACGCCAAAACCCATAAATCCTCGCTCCGAACGGCCAGGGTTTTTCTTGAACCGCTCTAGTGCAACTGGCTTCAGTAAAACTGCGGATGCCGCCACGACAGTCTTTTTGCGAGGATTTCTTCAGCAGTTTTGAATTGAAAAATACCGTGCCATCCGCCACATTGACGTTTCCGGCGGAGAGATGGCTGAGTGGTTTAAGGCACACGCCTGGAAAGCGTGCGTAGGTAACACTACCGTGAGTTCAAATCTCACTCTCTCCGCCAATTCTCAATTTTCCACCGCGAGCCTTCGCTGCTTTTTGCCAAAATCTTTTAGAATATGTCGGAATAATCCGTTTTGGCATCCTCCTCATCCTCAAATTTTTCATCCAGCGCGAGAATGACAATGAGTACGAGGATGATTTAGAGCGTATTAGGCGGTTCAAGAAATACAGTGGTCGTTCGGGAAGAAAAGACGGGGACGAATAGGGCTCGACGCCTTCCTCCTCGTCCTCATCGTCAGGCTCGTCCTCGCACCGGCCTGTATTTTTAATTACAAACTCGTCACCTCCTGCAAAATCAGCCTGAGAGCGGCTTCAGGTCTATTTAAAATGCTCTAGTCGCAGTTCGATTTCCCGGCGGACATTTGGCCCTAATCCAACAGGCGGGGATTTCGGTTGAATGTCTCCAGCACCAGTTCGCCAAAAATTGTATTGGCCCACGCGAACCATGAACGGGTGAATTTCTGCGGGTTATCCTTATTGAAGGCTTCGTGCATGAACCCGGTGCCAGCATGGGTTTTTTGCAAGGTGGTCAGGCAGGTTTTGGTTTCCGCGTCGTTGGTGCTGGTCAAACCTTCAACAATCAAGCCGAGCGGCCAGATCATGTCCATGCCGACATGCGGACCGCCGGGACCATTGGCAGCCGTGCCCTGGCAGTAATAAGGATTCGCGTCGGACAAAACGAGATGGCGGGTGCGTTGGTACGTTTTGTCGTCCGCCTTGACAGCACCGAGATAAGGCAGGGAGAGCAAACTTGGCACGTTGCCGTCGTCAATGCAGTAATAATTGCCGTAACCGTCCACTTCATAGGCATAAACATTGCCTAACGTTGCGTGGTGGACGATGGCGTGCTCTTTCAACGCGGTTTCCACTTCAGCCGCCAGGGCGCGGCAATCGCCGGCCAGTTTTTGATCGTGGGCGATTTGTTCCAACATTTCTGCCGCTTGCCGCAAGCTGACCACGGCAAAAAAGTTGGCGGGCACCAGATAGGGGAAAACCGTGGCGTCGTCGCTGGGGCGGAAAATGGAAACGATCAGTCCGACCGGCTTGCCGGGATTGCCGTAGCCGCGGCCGGCGACCGTGTCCGTTTGCGTTTCGGTGCGGCGTTGAAAATGGTATGGGCCGTGGCCGTGCTTGCGTTGTTGTTCGCGAAATGTCTGGACGATTTTAGCGATGGCTCCGCGCCAGGCATCATCGAACGGGGCCGTATCGTTGGTGGTTTTCCAATAACCGTAGGCGAGCCGGATGGGGTAACAGAGTGAATCCACCTCCCATTTGCGTTCGTGCACGCCGGGCTTCATGTCCGTGAGGTCGCTGCGCCATTCGCTGATCTTGGTTTCGTCCTTGTAAAAGGCATTGGCGTAGGGATCCAAAAGAATGCAACGCGTCTGGCGGTTGATGACGCCGGCGATCAATTGCTGGAGCGCCGGGTCTTCTGGCATCAACGGCAGATAGGGCCAGACTTGCGCCGAACTGTCACGCAACCACATCGCATCAATATCACCGGTGATGACGTATGTATCCGGTCGGCCATTGACGACGGAGAAATCCACCGTGGTGTCCAGCGTATTGGGGAAACAATTACCAAACATCCAGGCAAGTTCCTTGTTGCCGATGGAGGCTTGCACTTTGGCGATGGTTTTTTCCACGGCCGCACTTTTGAATCTGCGCTTGGCTTCCGGTGTGCGGACGACGGGGAATTCGGCGGCCTGCGCCCAACTCAAGGTCGGGGCGAGCATCAACGTGGAGGCGGCCAGGGAGGTGTTGCGGATGAAATCGCGGCGGTTCATAAGTTTTTTGGTGACGTGGCGAAATGATTTCGCGGACGCCTCGCCGAGACAAGCTAAAAACTTGGCCGGATGCGCGTCAGATCTTCACCTTGAACTGTTCGCCGGGCTTGAGTGATTGCACGAAACCGGCCAGCAGTTGCGGAATCAATTCCAAATCTTTCAAGCTGACAACTTCCACCGGTGAATGCATGTAACGGTTCGGCAGGCTGATCAGCGCGCTGGCGATGCCGCCGCGGGTCCAGAAAATCACATCCGTGTCCGTGCCACTGGTGGCGGACATGGCCTCATGTTGCAACGGAATTTTTTTCTTCGCGGCGACCTCTTCGATGCGTGCGACGACTTCGGGATGATTACAACCGCCATGGGTGATGGCGGGGCCATGGCCGATCTTGATATCGCCGTGTTGCGCTTTGTTCACCGTGGGATAATCCGTCGCATGGGTCACATCCACGACCAGGGCTGTATCTGGCTTGAGCGAATACGCGATCTGTCGTGCGCCCAGCAGACCGACTTCTTCCTGCACATTCGAAACGGCACAGACTTCGACATTCAATTTCGCCTTGGATTCTTTAAGCAAGCGCAGGGTTTCCGCCACGGCAAACGTGCCGATGCGATTGTCAAACGCGCGCGCCACGGCGAGATCGCCGCGCAAAATATCAAATCCATCCGTGAGGGTGATTGGGTCGCCGATGCGGACGATTTTCTGGGCCTCGGCGCGGCTGCTCACGCCAATATCGATAAAAATGTCGTGGATTTGCGGCGGCTTGGGTTCGCCGTCCAGTTTCATCAAATGGGGCGCGACATTGCCGACCACGCCTTTGACCGCACCCGCGCGCGTGTGGATGGCCACCCGTTGCGCCTTGGTGATGGCGGGATTGACGCCGCCGGTTTTGCGGACATAGATAAAACCGTTTTCATCAATGTAATTCACCGCCATCGCGATCTCATCTGCGTGCGCCGCGAGCATGATGCGCATTTTTGCCCCTTTATTCAGCACGGCGACGCAATTGCCATACGTGTCGGAAAACGTTTCGTCGGCAAACTGCCCGGCATAATCCAGCCAGACACGTTGCCCGCGTACTTCGTGTCCGACCGGGCTGGGCGTATTGACGAGCGTTTTTAGGAAATCCAAGGATGCCTTGTTCATGGATTCAAGCTAGCCAAGGCGGGTTGGCGGCGGAAGGCAAAATCGGTTGTCGGGGAAAAAGACTGGTTGAATTTTCGCCTCCGGCCATTTGCCAATGACGGACAAATTGACATGGCGAATTGACTTTGCCGCTGCGTTTTTCTAGCTTCTACCCGCAAAGACCCCGCGCTTTGCCCCGAACCAACGTTCGGGGATTTTTATTGTCAGCGGTGGTGCGTTAAATCGTTGCCGGACAGAATCGGCTGGCGAGGCAACGCGACGAGACTTTAACGGTTTTTAACGGTTTAACGAAAAATATGGCAAATACAATTCTGGTCGGCGCCCAATGGGGCGATGAAGGCAAAGGCAAAATCATTGATGTGCTCACCGAGACCGCCGAGGTCGTCGTGCGCTACGCTGGCGGGAACAACGCCGGCCATACCGTCATCGTCAATGGCAAGAAAACCGTGTTGCACCTCATTCCCTCCGGCATTTTGCGCAAAAATAAATTGTGCGTCATCGGCAACGGCGTCGTGCTGGACCCCATTGGCCTCGTCAGCGAAATGGACGGCCTCAAGAAAAACGGCGTCAAAGTCACGCCCAAGAATTTTGTGCTGAGCGAAACCGCCCACGTCGTGTTTCCGTATCATCGCGAATTGGACGGCGCCCGCGAAGTGCTTAAAGGCAAAAACAAGATTGGCACCACCAAGCGCGGCATCGGGCCGGCCTACGGCGACAAGGCTGCGCGCGTTGGCTTGCGTGTAAATGATTTGATTGATCCTGCGAAGCTCGAGCAAAAACTTTCCGCGCGCATCAAGGAAAACAACGCGGTGCTGAAATCGCTTGGAGCCAAGCCGCTTTCGTTAAAGGAAGTTTTGGCGGCATATAATAAAGCCGGCGCCTACCTCAAGCCGTTTGTGCAAAACACCGTTGTGTTGCTGCATGGAAAAATCCGCGAGGGTGCGGATATTTTGTTCGAAGGTGCGCAAGGTACATTTCTCGATATTGATCACGGCACCTATCCGTTCGTCACCTCGTCGAACACCACCGCCGGCGGCGCCTGCACCGGTTCCGGCGTGCCTCCCCATCGCATGGACCTCGTCGTTGGCGTGATGAAAGCTTATACCACGCGCGTCGGCGAAGGACCGTTGCCAACAGAAAACCAGGTGATTTCCGACCTGTTGCACGGCATGGGTCGTGAATTTGGCGCTACCACCGGCCGGGCGCGCCGCTGCGGCTGGTTTGATTCCGTCGCCACCCGCCACGCCACGATGGTCAACGGTATTGACGAAATTGCCGTCACGAATCTCGACGGCCTCGACACGGTGGAAAATATCAAGGTTTGCGTAGCCTATCGTCACGGCAAGAAACAATACGATTACATCCCGAACGACGCGCAGGTGCTGGCCGAATGTGAACCGATTTATGTCGAGTTCGAAGGCTGGCGCACGCCCACGGACAAGTGCAAAACTTTCAAGCAACTGCCGAAGAAGGCGCGCGAATATGTGAAGGCGATTGCGGAATTGAGCAATGCCCGCCTATTCATCGCGTCCGTCGGTCCCGGTCGCGAACAGACGATCTTTGTTTAGAGCTAGCTAGATACGGGTCGCGTGATTCAGGATGCGAGATGACTATTCGCGTAAGCGGTAGTGTATGTTGGGACGAAAATCATGAGCTACCGAAATCTTGAGATTTGGAAATTGGCGCGAACAGTGTCGATTGATATTCATAAGATGACGTTGTCTCAGTTGCCCAAATTTGAGCTATATGAGACAGGCTCGCAAATTCGTCGCTCCAGCAAGTCTGTTCGGGCGAACATTGTTGAAGGCTATGGTCGCCGGCATTACAAGCAGGAGTTCCTAAAGTTTTTGATGTATTCGCATTCGTCATGCGATGAGACAGTTGACCACTTGGAAACGCTTTTTGAGACAAGTTCTTTGGCGGATGAAGCAATGTTTCATGATTTATCAGCGCAATTGGACCTGCTCGGCAGGAAGATTAGTAAATTTATTGATTCCGTCGAAGCCGGACACCGTAGCGAAAAGTAAGATTGCCCAAATGGAATTATCTCGCATCTTGAAACCCGCATCGCGCATCGCATGAGCCCCACCAACCAAACCCTTTCACTGGAAGCTCGTGCGAACCTGCCGCGGCACGTTGCGGTTATCATGGATGGCAATGGGCGTTGGGCCAAGTCGCGGCATTTACCGCGCATCGAAGGACACCGGCGGGGCGCCGACTCGGCGCGCGAAATCATCCGTACCGCGGGTGAACTGGGCATCAAATACCTCACGCTTTACGCCTTTTCGGCCGAGAATTGGAATCGGCCCAAAGATGAAGTGGATGCGCTGATGAAATACCTCGTCCATTACCTCAAGACCGAGACAAGTGAGCTAAACAAAAGCAACGTGCGGCTGGAAGTCATCGGGCAAATTTGGCGTTTGCCGGAAAACGTGCAGGAACATTTACGGAAATCCATCGAGACGCTTTCCAAGAATAACGGCCTGACGCTCATCATGGCGTTGAGCTACGGCAGCCGGATCGAAATCGTCGAGGCCGTCCGCCAAATTGCCGAGAAGGTGAAAGCGGGGAAAATGGAGCCGGGCGACATCACGGAAAAGG
>DASYEY010000198.1:0-8262 GCA_036498725.1 Verrucomicrobiia bacterium
CCATTGCCGACATCCACGCCCGCATTTTGCCCGTTGATGGCGACGGCATAGTTGGCGTCGCCGAATCCAGAGCCGGACGGCCCGGAAACACCCGGCAAGGTGCCCGGTTGATACAGCCCAACTGCCGCGTCACCGATACTGCCATAGCTATGCGCTTTCGGAAAAGAGCTGAATGAATTGCTCGACGGCAGCGTATAGGCCGGTTCGCCCAAACGCAGATAAATCGACGGGGAACTGGTCAAAACCATGCTGGCATAGCCGGTTCCTGAAACTGTGCTATAATGGGAATACACCACATCAGCCGTCAAAACATTGGTATAAATGGCGATTTCATCGATCAAACCGTTATAAGCATTGACCCAATGCGGCCGGCCCAAAGTGCCAATGATGATCGGGTTCACCGCATCCGGCACATAACCAAGCCCTAATGCGTTCGTGCTGGTAATCGCCGTTCCGGCCAAAGTGCCATTCACATAGAGATTGGCATTGGTTCCGTCATAAGTGGCCACCAAGTGGGTCCATTGGTTGACAGCGACACCGCCAACATTCACTTCCGCGGAATGGCCCGTGCCATTTGTATTGTAAAGGCCGAACAACCAGCTGCCACCGTAGTGATCCAAATAGAATCCCGCGTAGGAACCACTGGCATTATTGGGTTGTTGATATTGACCGCCGTCTCCCACCAGGTTCACCCAGTCGGTTGCGTTTGTGGCATACGTCCAACATTCAACGGTAAAGGGTGCCTTGACGATCGTGTTGGTGGAGGTGTGAGGAATTTGAATATATTGATTGGCATCACCACTGAAATTGGCGGCGGTATCACCATCGCCCGTCACCCCCGGCATCGGTCCCTGCCAACTCATGGCGGCATTAAAACCATTATTGGTCGGGGCATACCACGTTTCATAATATCCATTGCCGGATGAGCCCAGTGTGCCGCTATTGGTGGCCACATAAGCCGGCGGTGGCTGGATCGTTTCATTCAATGGCCAGTAGGCAACCGGGTTAAGTGAGACCACCGAGTTTGAGTAATCGGCCTTGGCCGCCGTCACGACCATTAATGAATAAGCAGCAGTTAATGCCGTTATTAGTTGTTTTCGCATAGGTTTTTTGGTTGGTTCAGTTGCTAGTTGGGTGGAAAATTGGTCGGTTGATTTGAAACGCAATCATGGCAATGGGTGGCTAGATACATGTGTCATTCGCTGCTCCCTTGACTCACCCAGGTAATATCTTGATTTTGGGTTCTGGGACTGACTACAGTGTTATTGTTATCGCCGCCTTGATCGTAATTGACGTCGCCATTGATGCCGCCCTTCACGCTGGGTTTGACCGTGCTTCCGTTAATCCAATGGTGAATTTCAGAATGGCCATCGGCGAAAGAGAAGCCGCAACCACGGTTGTGATAGCTGGCGGGCATGTCATTCCATTGGGCTACGTCAGAGATGTCCCCAGTTGTGCTGTAATCGTACCACCCTTCATTAATACTGTCGGGGTGCTCGTCTAAAAAAACATATATTTGGGTGGGATGACGAAAACTGCTGGTCTTTTTATAAATGGTATTTCCCAATCCGGTCACCGGCGTGCCAACCCAAGCATTCATTGAATAGCTTCTGACACGCGTGTCTTGGCCCAATCCATGACTTGCATCCGCCGGACAATGAAAAATAGCCGTGCTTGCTCCCATAAAACTGGACAGCAGATTATGGCTCAGAAAATAGAGATTGGTGTTGTCGGTGGTGTTGTTCCAACTCATTTTGCCTGCCATCCAATTGGTATGGATGCCATTGGCATCCATACCTGAACTGAACCCCTGGATGTTGCTGACTAATCTTTCGGCATTATCTGGCGCGTACATCAGCCAAGCCAAAGTCATTTGCTTGGTGTTGTTCATGCAGGAGATGCCCTGGGCTTTCTGTTTGGCTTTGGCCAGCGCCGGCAACAGCATGGCGGCCAAAATCGCGATGATGGCGATGACCACCAGCAATTCTATCAAGGTAAATCCGTTTTGTGACCGCGAGCGTTTAGCGATAAATCTTTTTTGAACCTTGATTTCAGGATGAATGCTTTCGGTTTGCATCATGGCAAAATAATTAACGGTTTTAATCTTGTGTATAGGCATGGAATTTACGTCTCCTTAAATCTAAAGACTTTTAGCCTCCTTGACCTGGCTGGTGGTATTCGCCAAGTCACCTGTTTGTCTCATGAACGACACAAACGCGGAAGTTTAAACTGCTTGTTCGCTAATAAAACAACTTAGCGTTTCCATCAATTGCAGGCCAAACCATTGAATTCAAAGGCAATCCTGATTGATGAAAATAATTTTGCCAGGACTGGAAGGGGGAAAATATTTTAACGCGAATTGCGCGAATTTTCGCAAATTAGAGCGGTTTAAGAAATACTGTGGTTGTTCGGGAAGAAAAGACGGGGGTGGTCTTTTTGGGTTTGGGGGTCGTTTCGGCTCCGTCACAGGTTTTTCAAACTTGCTCCTTCGCCGAAGCCTCGCCTCAACCCATAAATCCTCGCTCCGAACGACCTCAGTATTTCTTGAACCGCTCTAAACCATCAAGGCGCCAAGGCACGAAGTTGGGAAAACATTTTTTTGACAGAATTTACAGAATGGACGGAATTTCAAAATCCATGGTCCAAACGTGTGGTGGCGGTACAGCTCCTCTGTGAGCAAAATCTTTGTAGCAACCGAGCCGAAAAAATCTCGAGCTTCGCAGGCAGCGGTATATTTCGCTGCCTGCGGAGCTTAAATTTCTTTGCAACGTTCGTACTACAAATATGCCGCCCCGCAGGGGGCTGGAGGTTTAAAAATCAAACCAGATGCTTTGCGAACGAGCCGGCGACAGAATTTTTACCGGATGCTGCCGGATTCGTTTTTATCCGGTTAATTTTGTAAATTCTGTCAAAAAAGTTTCGGCCGGGCGGGTTTAGCGTTGGATGTTTTTCCTCAGCCCGCGCCCGTGCTTAGTTCTTCGGTGCAGCGAGTTGTGCCTGGACATCTTTTTTCCATTCCGCGCCAAGTTCCTGCACGGTTTTGCCGGTGGCCTCTTTCCAGAGCGTGTCGTGGTAATTGCCGTCGCGCATCGCGGCGTTCAATTTGGGGACGATCTGTGCGTCGTATTTTTCGCTCACCCAGTTCAGGAAGTTGGCGGAGATGCGATAGCTGCCATCATAGCGCGGGGTGGAGTGAGTGCGGCGCAGCCAGACGAGGTCGGCACCATGGCTTTGCGGTTCGTATTTGAACCAGCGATAATAATCCGCCATGCCTTCCACGATCCAGCCGGGCGCTTCCCCATCGTTGTAGTGGCCATATTGCTGGACGACGTGCACGCATTCATGCACCAGTGAACCGACGGCTTCACCCTTGAGTTCGGACCGCAACCAGGCGGCGCTGGCAACGACGCGCGTGCCGGTGGTGTAGGCTACTCCGGCCATTGGCCGGATGGTGATCTTGAACTTGCGGGGCGCGGTATAGCCTTCGCTGGGCAGCAGGGCGACGATCTTGGGATATTCTTCCGCGAGCACCGGCGCCAATTTGGTTTGCGCCCAATCATTCAGGTCCGGCGCGGCGGTGGTGTCAAACGTGATGCTGGTTTTGCCATCCGCCGTTTTTGTGGTGAACACATTGCCGCTGGTATTAGTGTCCACTTCTGCCGCCTGTTTGGGCGTCAGGATTTCAATGCCGCAAATCTTTGCATTTTGATCCTGGCTATCCGAGGCGGCAGCGATGCGCACGACGAGGTTGCCCTGGGCATCCGGCGCGATGTTGGTGAATTCCTCGACGACGGCTTTATTCACGCCCTCAGCGGCGGTGAAGATGTCGAAGTTGGTCAACACCTGGTTGCCGTTCAGGAAAACATTTTCCACGCGTATATTCGCGGCGTTGTCGAAGATCTCCGCAAAGTGCAGGCGCACGACGTAGGTGCCGTCCTTTGGCACGGGAAACGTGTAGGCATAATCGCGGCCATAAAACTCATTCTGATAAACCGCGAGCGGGGCGGCGTGTGTTGCGCTGGTGTCCACATCGGCATCGGCGTGGGCCATGCTGCCGTTGACCACATTGGGATAAGGCACAAACGATCCTGCCGGTTCATCGCTGCCGCAGATGACCCGAATGGGCAGGGGCAGGGTGACGAGGTTGGTGGTGCTGGCCGCAGGGAGCGGTTGATATTTGAAATCCTCCGGCATCGTTGCGGGGGGACGGTCGGCGGGCGCGATGCCCCAGGCCGGATTAGGTTTCGCACCCATCACCAGGTGCAGCGTGCCGCCGCCGGTGAGTTGTTCCTGCGTCAGGTAGGTTTTGGTGAACGGTTGGTCGTTCAATGTGGCGGATTGGATATAGACGTTCTCCGCGCTGTTGTTATCCGCGATGACCGTGAAGGTGTTGCCACCATATTTTTTACCATCCAGATGCACCACGGCTTTGTTAACCACGGGGCTGCCAATAATATAGACGCCGCTATTGGGGTTCACCGGATAAAAACCAAGCGCGCTGAAGACGTACCAGGCTGCCATCTGGCCGCAATCCACGTTACCGCACTGGCCGGACGGGGTGTCATTGTACATCAAGCTCATGGCCTGGCGAACATGCTGCTGGGTTTTGTAGGGCGCACCGGCGTAATCATACAAATACGCGACGTGATGACATTGTTCGTCACCCTGTGAATATTGGCCGATCAACCCGCTGATGTCCGGGATGCCGGTGTTGATGTAGGAATCTTGCGTGAACAGCGAATCGAGCTTGGTGATGAAACCGTCGTCGCCGCCATAAAGCGAGATCATGCCGGGTACATCCTGTTGCACGGCAAAAGCATATTGCCACGCATCCGCCTCGGTATATTCATCGCCGACCAGGCCATTGGTGACAAACGGGGTCCGCCAGTTGCCGGCGGCTTTGCGTCCGCGGAAGAAGCCGACCGTGCTGTCGAACAGGTTCCGGTAATTGGCGGAACGCTGGTAAAACAACTTGGCGTCGTCTGCATGGCCCATGGCGGCGGCGGCACGGGCCAGGCACCAATCATCAAATGAGTATTCGATTGTCTTGGAGGTTGCGGCGTCGCCGGCCTTGGAAGCAACGTAACCAAGCGTCTTGTAAGTGCTCAAGCCGTTGCGTTCCTGCATGGCCGTATCCCGCATCGCGGCATACGCGATGTCATTATCAAAACCCGTGAACCCCTTGGCGTAGGCATCAGCGATCATGTCCACCGAATGATAACCGATCATGCACCACGTTTCGTTGCCCCACAACGGCCAGATCGGGGTCGTGTGCTGGCCGTATTCCTTGTACTCGGTGAGCAGGGATTGCACCATGTCATCCACGCGGTCGGGATGCAACAGTTCCAGCAACGGCCATTCGGCGCGATAGATATCCCAGATCGAGAAGGTTGAGTAATTGGCGAAGCTGCCCGGATGATTCTTATGATCCATCCCGCGGTAGGTGCCGTCCACATCGTTGTAAAGCACCGGGCCGAGCGCGCTCAGGTAAAGATTGGCATAGAAGGTTGTGCGAATGTGCGGGTCAAAGGTGTCAACCTGCACGGCATCAAATACCTTCTGCCATTGGCTGACCGCAGCCGCGCGCACGGCATCAAAATCCCAGCCGGAAATTTCCGCCGCCAAATTTTTCCGCGCACCTTCGACCCCCGTGCCAGAAATACCAACCTTCACGAGGATCGCTTCGTTGGCCGTCGTTTTGAAATTCACATACGCCTTGAGCTTGCGACCGCGTGTATGGCTCACCGTCGTGTCTTCCCGTTCGCCATTCCGCTCAATGCCATAGGCGTCGAACGGTTTGGAGAATTGCATCACAAAGTAAATTGCACGACGTCCACCCCAACCATTGGAGTAACGGTGGCCGCTGATGGTGGTGCTGTTTTCAAAATCAATCTCGGCATCCGTGGTGTCGTTTCCGACGTTATGGTCAAGGTCCAGTATGATATGCGCGTCGTCCGTTGCGGGGAATGTGTACTTGTGCAGACCGCAACGTTCCGTGGCCGTCAATTCCGCCGTGACTTTCGGGTCTTTGAGAAAAACGGAATAATAACCGGGTGTGGCGTGTTCCTGATCATGGGAAAAGCTGGAGGCATAACCGTTGCCTGGCGTACCAGCGTCCAATGTGACCGCGCCAACCGTTGGCATCAAGAGCACGTCGCCCAGGCAACCGCAACCTGTGCCGCTCAAATGCGTGTGGCTGAAACCAAGGATGACGGAATCGCTGTAATGATAACCGGAGCTGCCATCCCAGCCTTGCAACGGTGTATCGGGACTCAATTGCACCATGCCGAAGGGAACCGTCGCGCCCGGATAAGCGTGGCCGTGGGCATCGGTGCCGACCATCGGTAACGGTTCATCCACGGGATTGGGCTGCGCCCACAGCGGCGTGGTCAGCGAAAAAGCTCCGGTGACGACCGCCAGGAGATTGCGAAATTTCATAGATTTTATTTTGTGGTTAGACCGGCGTTTTCACCGGAAGCTCAGGCCATGGTTTTGGTGAACCATTTTCGCCGGATGACCGCTTACTGTTTCAGTCTGGCCTGGCGCGCGAAAGCCAAATTTACCTGTTTTAAATCAAAACAACTAAGGTTCGGCAACAAAAAGTTTTAAGTCTCAAGCGTCAAATAATCCCGGAACTCGTAACGCGTCTGCCGATCTTCACCGTTGAATCTTGAATCTTGCGTTTCAAGCTTTCAACTTCGGCACCGGCCCGATGGTGGCACCCGGCACAAATTCCACCGGCACCGCCAGCGGTTTGTGGATGATCCGTCCAAACTCCACCAGTTCCAGCACACGTTCAGCGATGCCGTGCGAAAACGAGTTGGTGTTCGGCTTGTAGTAGCAGAGCGGCGGGACAAATTCCGAATACCAGACATCATGGGGCAGCACCACGAGCGAAACATCGGCCGGCACCGCGATGCCTTTCGAGATCAGCCAGGACATGCTCGTCAGCAGATGGTTGGAACTCGTCAGCACCATCGCCGTGGGGCGGTCTTTCAATTTGAACGCCGCATCATACATCTTGGCGATGGATTCCGGCGTCCGGTCATCCTTGAACATCAATAATTTTGCGCCGTTGCCCGCCGTATCGATCGCCCGCCGCAAACCTTGCTCGATCAACATCGCGCCCACGCCGCGCTCGACATATTCGAACATGCCAATATTGCGGTGGCCGTGGCGGATGAATTGCAAACCCGCATGGAACCCGGCCGGCCCCCAATCTTTCGCCACATAGGGCAGGTTGATGCCGGGATACGGCCAGCCGTGGATCAATGTCGGCAGGCCCTGTTGGGCGAACCAATTTTGGATCGGTTGCGAGGAGGCGGAGAGGATCCACGCCGCCGAGGGATGCGTCTGCACCAGGTTTTGCAATTGGTGTTCCGGGTCTTTCAGGTGGAAGATGTCGGGCGAAACGAATTGCAGCTCCCGGCCCAGCTCCAGCAACCGTTTCTGCGTATCCGCCAATTCCAGCATGGTCTGGCCCTGTTCGGAGGCGTAGGGCGAGATGAAGGTGACCGGCAATTCCGCCTTGGCGCGCTTCTTCACGCCCGAATGTTTCTGCGGATGAATTTTCCGTTTACGGCCCTGGACCGAGGGCTCCACCCAGCCTTCATCGGTCAACAACTGGAGTGCGAGCCGCAGCGTATCGCGGCCCACCCGCAAACGTTCTTTCAGGTCCAATTCCCCCGGCAGCACATCCTTTAGCACGCCGCTGGCGATCCATTGTTTCAAGGTGGAAGCCGTCTCGTGGATCAGGCTGTTTCTTTTGGGCAACTGTATCATCTCTTGGACCGCCAAAATAGCGCATGGCGCGCGCGAGGGAAATTAAATTAGCGTGTTTTCGAAATGGCGGCCGAAGTCTTGGGCGATGATTCGTCCGCCCTACCGCCTTTATCCAGCGCACGGTGGTTCGTGACGGCGGAACAATTTCCCCCCTCCCTTGCGGGAGAGCCGGGGGTGAGGGAGCCCAAGTGCCGGGCCAAGGTTTCTACCAAGCACGTTTAATTGTTGAATAGTTTTTTGGATTGCCCCTTCGCCTTTTTCACGTCTTTCAAGCAACTTAATTCCCCACAACTCAAAACTAAAAATTCAAAACTTACAAACACCCTTTATTTTTTTGGAAGCGGACCAACGCTAAGCGGCTTGAGGTACATCACGTTTTTAGGAAAATCGATCGTGACTAAATTTCGTCCGAGAAATCTTAAGCCGGTTGTCACCGTATTCGTGGTTTTCAAAACCATCAAGTCGGTATAACTCACTCCG
>DASYEY010000199.1:0-14393 GCA_036498725.1 Verrucomicrobiia bacterium
TTGATTCTTTCCTCATCAGTGAGTTTATTCATTAATTGCAACGTATCGCCAAGCATGGCGTCGATGTCACCTCGATATTTATGAAGTCCAAGTAAAAAGAACCCGCAAAAGCGATTAATGCATTCCCGATCGCGCATTGTGCCCGAACGAATGGAACCTCCAGTAGCGGTCTTGAAATCAACTCCCTGAGCAGCATTCTTCAACCAAAGCGTTCCTGGTCCACAATAAATGCTATTCCGCATTTGTTGACGAGTGAGTGGGACACCACTGTTTACGCGATCAAAAATATCAAGTTTTGCCTGTTCAGGCACTTTAGCATCAATCAAATAGAGAATTAACTGTGTGTCTTCAATTCGGTTTTTTAATTTTGCCGGAAGCTCGTTGAAGCTTTGCCCGTTGAGTTTTTTTGCATATTGAAGTCCTTTCAACTTAAAACCATTTGAAATAAAACTATAAAAAGTTGATAACCGCTGTAGCCCATCCACAACCACCACATCTCCATCGGGTCGTTCCGCCAAATAAAAGACTGGCAGCGGTATGCGCATTAATACCGATTCAATCAATTTGCTTTGTTTCTCCGAATCCCAAACAAAATCACGTTGAAAATCGGGATCTAAAATAAAGCGGCCGGATTTGAGTTCCGGATTCATTCTGCGAATAATTTCAAAAACTGAACGCGCCTCTTGACGGATCAATACGCTGTCTATCGGGTATTCGCCAAGATCTTCCATAGAGCTTTTGTCTAGCCCATCAATTTCTTCCGGTTGTTCAATTTGGATACCCATTGCGTTGAATGCTAATCCGCTATTCAAAACATGAAAAGGGCGAAATTGATGCAACTTTGCCTTGCAGTTAAGGTAAGAAAATAGTCAAACGGAATTCAGCAACACCCACTTTTACTGAAGAAATTGGTTGCGGGGCTAGGATTTGAACCTAGGACCTTCAGGTTATGAGCCTGACGAGCTACCGGGCTGCTCCACCCCGCGATCAAGGTCGGACACTATGCCATCCACATTTTCACAAGGCAAGTTCTTTTACGGATTTATTTGAGTTAAGTGAAAATCAGACACGGATTTCACAAATCAGACACGGATTTTTAGACAGGATTAACCGGATTGTGCAGGATTTATTTTATCCGATCCATCCTGTTAATCCCGTTAATCCTGTCTAAAAACTTTCCCGGTTTTACCAGGAAACGGGCAGCAATGCAGTAGCTGCAGTAGCCGGATCAGCCCGCTCCTGTAGTGACTGTACGATGGCTGCCAGTGAACGTTTGACCTGGCCTTCAAAAATAGTTTTTCCGTTGGCCACCACCCGCACAGGTTGATCAAGATTGAGCAAGGCATCCGATAGGCGCAAGGTCAATTGGCCGTGCGCTGGCGATTCAATGGTGATGATCTGGCCATCAACGTGGGCAGCGTAAATGGCATTGGTTTGCGTGGTGGCAGGATCATGTTCCAGCCAATACATGCGTAAATGTGCTAGATTATCATTGTCCAACCACACGACGCGTTTGGGCCAATCGTTGCGTCGTAACGGTGCCATGCGTGGAATCATTTCCGCCTCGCGATTTTGCATGGAATGCGGTAGACTGGGATAAACCGTCAAACGATGCCAATAACCTTCGGGGTCGGCCGCTTGTAGGGCATCCATTTTGGCACTGAACTCGCGGACAATCACATTCCGGTTGTAGGCTGCATCCGCACCACCCATGTAGAGTAGAAACGGCAGATTGCGCAGCCCTTCCGGCGTGACGTTATTCGGATGACCAGCGCACATGGTGGCAGCCGCGAAACGATCGGACATGCGCGGCGCGAGTTGATAGACGCCGTCACCGCCCGCGGAGTAGCCGATGAGATAAACACGATCCGGATCAACCTTGCGTTGCAAGACCAGATCGGCGATGAGCCGGTCGAGCAAGCCATCCGTCCATGGAACATGCCACATATCCCAGGTATTAGCCGGTGCGCGGGGCGCGATGTTGATGCTGCCGGGCGGAAATTCGTAGCGGCCCAAATAACCTTTCCAGTTCGCATCGTTTTCCGCTTCCGTCCCCTGCCCGCCCCCGTGCAAGGTGATCCACAAGCTGTGACGTCCGTCCGGCTCGTCACCAAAATCTTTTTCCACCCATTTCAACGTTTGGCCATCCAGTACAATTTTTTTAGCCGCCAATTCGCCGGCGGCCACCGCATCGTTCGACTGGTGGATATCATTCCAAGCCAAGGCAATCAACCGGGCGGTTTCATTAGTGGAAAATGTCACGTCCGGTGCTGATCCCCGTTCAGTCAGCGGATGAGACAACCAGTTTTCTGCGGCGATAACGGCGGCTGGCACCGGTGATAAATCATTCCAATCAAATTCAAAGGTGGATGACTTGGTGCATAAGGCGCAGGGCCAAATTGTTTCACGAGCTTCGCCGTTATAGCTGAAACGAAAAACGACGTTGGCAGCTCCGGCCGGCAATTTGAAATCCGGCATATCATTCAAATCCGCCGTGTCAGCGCGAGTATGATCGTGGGCGAGCAATTGTCCGTCGGCGTTGCGCATTTCAACGAGGGCGGCCAGTCGCGTGCCACTGAGTTTATCCAATAACCGCAGATGGACAATTTGGGCATTATTCGCATTCGTGTCCGTAGCCAATGCCGCGTAACGAGCGGAGACATTCACCCCGGGCACATCATGCGTATCGTTCCATGACATGGGAAAATAAATACTGGTGTGCCGCCAGCTTGAGGCGTAGATCTGATGAAACGGATCGGTGCTGCGGGAAGTGATCGCTGCATCGTTATTGAACCAGCCACGGTCAAGGCCGCTTGGATCGTATTCATCCGCCCCGGTGAAATGCCATTGGCCATCGCGATCATCCCAAATTTCCACCCAGGTGTGATTGCCCTCCTTTTGCCCCCATTCCGGTACGCCCACAAGACGGGCGGGCACACCCACGGCGCGGCAGGCATCCACCAGAATGATGGATAATCCGGTACAGGTGGCTTTGCCCTGTTCGATGGATTCTTTCGGACTTTGATTATTGCGTTTGCGACCCAGATTGTAATGAACGTTGATCTGCTTGAATAATTCCCGGTTCAAAGCCTGCGCCGCCGCCACGGTGCTTTGGCAGCCACGCACGATTTCCGAACCGCGCCGGAAAAAATCAGCGCGCCAGGGATCGCGAGGTTCGTCGAGCGAGGCGTAAGGCAGTACGTCATTAAAATAAATTCGTTCCGGCACTGTGGCCGCCCAAGGAAATTGATGGCGCGCGGTCATTGCGAGATCAAGGTTATCCATCAGGAAGTCATGGCTTAACGTCGCGCGATCGCCCGGCGGCATGTTGTCCACGAGAAAATACGCAGCGCGCCAGCCGGGGTCACCATATTTGGCCTGGGCATCGGTGATGAATTTTTCGGTTTCAACTGGCAACGGTTCGTCCAATTTTAACAACCGATCCTGACGAATCCGCCAGACATGGCTTTGGCCATTCTCCTGAAAACCAACCTGACACGCGTAACCGTCCGTAGTGGACTGAATCACGGGAGGTTCAACTCCTGCTGGAAGTGTCGGAGAAAGCGTTTTTGCCACCTCCGGAAGTTCCGCCAGATTGGTCGCCCACGCATCGTGAGTTTTGAAAAAATCCCGCTGGGCATAATAAATTGCCAGGGCCAAATCACGGGCTGGCTTGCCGGGAATCTTTGCCATCGGATCTGTGGGCGTTACCGGAGCGCTGGTGAATTGCACCACGCCCCACATTTCCGGACGGTGCATGTCAATGACCCCTTGCGGCGACCAGACCCAGTTATCTTCCGGTACATTTGGAAGCTTTTGATAAACTCCATTGGTTTGGGTGATCTGCCATTCGACCCGCGAGAAATTGATCCGCCACGATTCACCGTTGGTTGGCGGCCCGGCGTGACGCGCATGCTGACTCAGGATGTTCCACGGAAAAGCGATTTCCACGGTCCAGCCTTGATCCGTGTCCGCCGGATTATTCAACGTGCCGTGAATTTGCACGGCGGTTTTGGTGCCGGGAATTTCCCATTCATCGTGCGGATGACCGCCGTCCATGTAGGGTTTATCGAGCATGAGATCCCACGTCGTGTTCAACGCATTCATCTCAAACTCGTAATAGGACTGCGTTTCTCCTTTGGGATCCATGAACACCTCGAAATCCGGGTCTTGAAAAATTACGGCGTCATGATTGGTGAGCGTGGCCCAGACGTGCGGTTCCGCCAGCTCGGCGGCGATATAAAGGTAGTTGTCGTCCCACAACATCTTTGCCCGCGTGTGAAAACGTGGCGCGGGTAGATTCGTGCCTTGAATGTCCACGAAATCAGCGGTCCACGCCGCGTTCGTCCACGCTGCCTCATCCAATTTGCCATCAATGACCAGCGGCATGGTAGTCCGGGGACAGAGATAATTTTTGGGCGTGATCGGCTGCATCCGGCTTTGCCAATCGGCATGTTCATCGGCCAATGAGACCGCGGTCGCGAGCATCCCGCCACAAATGCACCCGGTAATTTTGAAAAGAATCGAAGGCAACCTCATAATTGCGATTCAGCATGGGAGCAGCCAAGGAGTCTGGCAAGTTTTGAAAAATTGCAAGTGACCAGTGAAGGACGGGTCCTATTCAATAAACTCCGAATGCTTTAATTTAATCCTGAAGGGATTAAAATCATCCAGCCCAAGGTTGCGACGCAGGCGCTACCTTGGGTTCGCGATGGAAAATTCAGCAACCCTGAAAGGGTTGAATCAGCCGCTGACGTGTCGCATCATTACGTATGCCGCAATCACTCGCAAAAATCATTTTGCACACGGTATTTTCAACCAAAGATCGCCGTCCGTTTCTGCACGATAAGGCTCTCCGTGAAGAATTGCATCGTTACATCGGCGGTATTCTGACAAATCTGGATTGCCAGCCCCTCATCATTGGCGGCGTCGAAGACCATGTCCACCTTCTCTCAACTTTATCGCGTACGTGTGAACCGGCTACGATGATTAAAGAGGTAAAACGTGGCTCTTCGCTCTGGCTCAAAACCAAAGAGCAGAATTTACAGGATTTTGCCTGGCAGAACGGCTACGGCATTTTCTCAATCGGCCATTTGCAAATTGAAGAGGCAAAGAAATACATCGCTGGGCAAGAGGAACACCACCGCAAGGTTTCATTCCAGGATGAGTTTCGGAAGTTTTTAGAACGCTATGCCGTGGAATTTGATGAGCGGTATGTGTGGGATTGATTCAACTCTTTCAGAGTTAATGATGGGTGGGCCGCTGCCCCAGCGTAGCCACTCCTCGCCAGCCCGGCTCAGACCGGCAACACTGGGCTGAATGATTTGAATCCCGTTGGGATTCTACACTGGCGATTGGCTCGCTCATAAGTATGTAGTGTTTTAAGCAGAATTAACAGAATTTACAGAACGAAAACAATGCCGGCACGGATTTTCACGGAAAGTGATTGTCGCGCGAAGTATACGAAGAAGATGAAGGTGAATTGAAAGACTGCATTATTACGCTGGAGATCGAGTATTTAACTTAAAATTTAAAACTCAAAATTCAAAACTGTATTAAAATGGATTCACCCCATAACGAAGCCAATAGCCGGGCAGTTTCAGAAATTCCAACCGCATCCGTTTGTTGATGCCCAGCTTTTTCCAATCTTGAGGGAAGTAGGCATAATATGAAGGACGGGAATAAAACTGAATTTCCGGCGCGTAGTGTTCAAACGTCTTCAAGGCGCGCCGCGAGTGATACCACGAAGTCACCAGGACAACACGATGAACTTTTTCGGCGCGCAATCGTTGGATGGAAAACACCGCATTTTCATGGGTGGTTGTGGATTTGTTTTCAATCTCAATCACGTCGGACGGCACGCCATTATCCAGCAGGATCTGCCGGTTCACTTCGTCATCGCCATCACCGGTGAGCAGGATGCGCGGTGCGACATGCTGTTTGAATAGTTCGGCGGCACGCAGCGGCCGTTCGTGGGAACCGCCGCCGAGGACAACGAGCACATCGCCCGAAACATTTTTGCCGCTGTCCACGCAGATGAATTTTTCCGGGTTAAAATAGGCAAGAACGGCAATCGCCGTCATCACGCAGATGAGGACGACTGCCGTTTTGAAAACTTTTTTGACCAGCCACCGCAGCACAACTTAAGCGTAAAGCGCACCGAAATTTGCGCAAGCGCGATAATCGGCACTTTCCAGATCAGCGGTGCCAAAAGCCGCCCAGGCGCTCGGCCGGAAAACCTTTTCCGCAGCGACGTTGTGCATATAAACCGGGATGCGCAACAATGACGCGAGCGAGATCAGGTCCGCCCCGATGTGCCCGTAACTGATCGAACCATGGTTTGCGCCCCAATTATTCATCACCGTGTAAACATCACGGAAAGCGCCCTGCTCCGTGAGGATGGGAGCGAACCAGGTCGTCGGCCACGTTGGGTTTGTGCGTTGGTCGAGCGCGTCATGAACATTTTCCGGTAAATCAACCGTGTAGCCTTCGGCAATTTGTAATGCCGGGCCAAGTCCTTTCACCAGATTGAGGCGGCACATGGTGACCGGCATGCCGCCGCGGGTAAGGAAGCGCGTGCTCCAACCGCCGCCCGGAAAGTATTCCGTGATGGAAGGATGCCAGGTAGTGGCGCCGAGGCATTTCCTGGCTTCGGTTTTGGAAATGTCCCAAAAGGGCTTCATCGCCGGTTGACCATTGATTTCCTGCTGGCCGGTGCCATCAAGCGTGGCGGGACCGGAATTGATCAGGTGCAAAATACCGCCGGCGGCGTGGCCTTCCAGCGTGTGACCGGAAACGCGCTTCACGGCTTCCGGACTCCAATATGTCCGTACATCGGCAAAAATCTGCGCCGTGTTGGTGAGCAGATGGCCGAACAACATGGAAGCACCATTGAGACAATCATTTTCCGTGGCGACGATGTAAGGCGCCCGAGTGCCATTCCAATCAAACGACGTGGTCAGGATCGCTTCGAGAAAATCGCCGTTGGGCTGGTAGTCGGTCCATTGACGTTGACCTTGAAAACCGGAAGCAATGGCGTTGTGACCTTGAGCTTCTTCACCGAAGCCCATTTTTTTCAGAACCGGATTGCCAACCATCAGATCACGGGCAATCAACGCCATTTTTACCGAAGTTTCCCATTCCTGGTTCAATTGTTTCCGCGAACGTTTGGTCTTGGGCGAATTGTAATCTTTGCCTTCGGGACAATTTTCCTTCACCCAGGCGAGCGCCTTCTTGTATTCAGCCTGATCAAAAATGCCGTGGTCCATGCGGCGCAGGAATTCCGTCATGTCCACTGTCTCGACACGCATGCCGAGATAATTTTCGAAGAACGGTTGGTCCACGATCGAACCAGCAATACCCATCGAGACGCCGCCCATGCCAAGATAAGATTTGCCGCGCATCAAGGCCACGGCCAGGCCGGCGCGTACGAAACGAAGGATTTTTTCCTGCACGTCGGCGGGAATGGATTTATCGTCGCCATCCTGCACTTCGTGGCCGTAAATGCCGAACGCTGGAATGCCCTTCTGCGTGTGGCCCGCCAGCACAGCCGCCAGATAAACTGCGCCCGGACGTTCGGTGCCATTAAATCCCCAGACCGCTTTGGGAAGGGTGCGGTCCATGTCCATCGTTTCGCTGCCATAACACCAGCAGGGCGTGACGGTGAGCGAAACCCCAACCCCTTCCCGCGCAAATTTTTCCGCGCAGGCGGAAGCTTCCGCGACGCCACCGATGCACGTATCCGCGATCACGCATTCAACCGGCTGGCCATTGGGATAACGCAGGGTGGCAGAAATCAATTTGGCGGCTGACCTGGCCATGTCCATCGTCTGTTTTTCGAGCGATTCACGGACCCCGCCCAATCGGCCATCAATCGTGGGACGAATGCCAATTTTGGGGAGCGAACCGTTAAAGACAGAAAGTTTCATATGAATGGTGCAGCGGAAATTTTAATATGCTTTGGTTAAATGATCGGTGTAACGCGGCAAGATTAAATTCGGTCACGGCACCAAGGCAAGTTTCAAAAGGCGGATAAACGAAACGTTGAAACCACCAAGGCACCAAGGCACGAAGTGGAAATTTTTTTCAACCACGGATGAACACAAATGAACACGGATGGAACAAATCAAAATGAATCCCAAGTAATTCTGATAATTTTGTAAATTCTGTCTGGTTTTTTTTGGTGTCTTCGCGCCTTGGTGGTTTAATCCTCAGCACTGCATTTATTTTCATTCACCGATGAAATGGAGAACCAGGCGGCGGGAATGTGGATGCGTGCGATGTTCCCACAGATAAATCCCCTGCCATGTTCCCAGTGCCAACTCTCCGCCCCGCAACGGCAGGGAAAGGTTCACTGCCGTCAAGGCTGTGCGGATATGGGCCGGCATGTCATCGTCCCCTTCCGCGTTGTGAATGAATAATGGATCACCGTCACGTACCAGCCGGGCAAAGAAGGCATCCAGATCGCGGCGCACATCGGGGTCGGCATTTTCCTGAATCAGAAGCGAAGCGGAGGTATGGCGTAAATGCAGAGTGACCAAGCCATCACGAAGCTGATGGGTGGCAATCCATTTTTCGACTTCCCGCGTAACTTCCACCAAACCCCGCCCGCGCGTGGCAATCACGAGTTCGTGGAATGATTGGCGCATAAGCAGTTCGCAAATCGGGCTTGGTTTTGTCCCGCAAATTGATGCGGATGCGAATTATTGTGAAACGGGCGCGCCTTTTTCGGCGAGCATTTTTTCCAGGTCAGGATTCCGGGGTTCGCCGCCGGCGATGGCTTTTTCGTAATGCCAGCGCGCCAGCTGTGCCGAGGGCGGATTCTCATTCAGATAGACCACCGCGAGATTGTTATGGGCGGACGCAGAATTGGGGTCGAGTTCCAGCGCCTTGCGCAGGGCTGATTCCGCCGGGCCAGATTGTCCTTTATGGCTCAAGACAACGCCGAGGTGGTTTTGGATTTCAGAATTTTTCGGATCATACATCGCCGCCTGGCTCAAATAATCCAGGGCCGCATCGTATTTTTCCTGGCGGATCTTTAACACGCCGAGTTCAGACAGGGTATAGGCATCCTCCGGGTCCTGGGCCAGCGCGGTTTTGAAATCCTTCTCGGCAGCGTCAAATTTATTTTCCTCCATTTCGATGGCCGCCAGATTTCCCAAGGCCAGGCTATTGTTGGGATCAATCTGTAAAATTTTATGATAATCCGCTTCGGCCAGGTCATATTCTTTTTGGGAAAAATGCTGTTGCGCTGAAGCCACCAAGGCGGCAGAGCCGGCGGGCCATTGGGGAATGGTTTTGGGTTTGTAGGTGATTTTTCCATCCAACCGGAGCATGGCCAGTTCTGCGTCCGAGTAGGGAGTCGGCTTGGCCTCATATACGGCCAGTCGCGCCCGTAACGACGCCATTTCTGCGGCAGTGGCGCTAGTGGCAGTCACCGGCGCCCCCCCTTGGCCGCTGCTGGCTTTCAACAGGTCATTTTCTTTCATTAACGAACGAATCTGTTCCTGGGCGGCGGCATCCACGGCGTTCGGTTGCATCGCCAGGGCTTCTTTCAATTTCGCCTGCAATTGCGTGTTTTCATCCTGGGCCATTTGCAATTTCACCAGCAAGTCCGTATTCGCCTGGGACGGCACTGCCGCCGGCACCGTGGTGGCGCTAGGATTATTCGTCGCGGCCACTGGCGGCGGCAACTGCGCTTGCAGTGTTTTGATCTTATCCGCGAGATCACCGGTGCGATATTGGATGATGGCCGGATTCCAGTCAGGAAACTGGCGGGAAAATTTCTCCAACCGGATCTGCGCATCCTGATACGAGGCCAGCGCTTCGCGCGCATGGCCGTCTTTTTGCAAGGCATCGGCCTGCTGGATGGTGGTATAGATGGAAATAAATTTGCCGTCCGTATCTTGCTGCGCACGGACCGTCGTCAGCCAGGCCGACAGGATCAGCAGAGTCACCAGAAATTGTTTCATGTTGCGAGCATGCCAGAGGAAAATAAAAGCTCCAAGCCCGAAGCGATGCTGAATTATTGAATGCGATTTAACCATCCCGCCATTGACCTGTACTGGTTGATTTGCTAGCGTCCAGTCGGTTTTCAGTATGAAATCCGCACTTAACCAACATGTTTTGGTTTTGAACCGCCTCTGGCAGGCGGTCAATGTCTGCACCGCTCGTCGCGCGCTCACCCTCCTCTTCCAAGGCCAGGCCCAGGTCGTGCTCGACAATCCGGACGGCTCATTCCGCACTTTTAATTTTTCCGAATGGCGGGATGTCTCCGCCAATGCGCCGCACGATGAATCCGTCCACGGCATTTCCTTTCGCATCCGCGTGCCACGGATCATCCTGCTCTTCATGTATGATCGTCTGCCGAAGAAAGAAGTGAAATTCACGCGGCACAATATTTTTGAACGCGATAAGAACACCTGCCAGTACTGCGGCGAAATTTTTGACCGCAAAGATTTGAACCTTGATCACGTGGTGCCACGGGATCGGGGCGGTCCGACGACGTGGGAAAACATCGTGTGTTCGTGCATCCCCTGCAATACCCGCAAGTCCAACCACACGCCGAATGAAGCCGGCATGAACCTCGTGCGCAAACCGAAACGCCCGAAATGGCGGCCGTTTGTGCAGGTCAACTTCACCCTGCACCGGCACGACAGCTGGAAACATTTCATAGATCTCGCCTATTGGAACGTTGAACTGGGCGACGACTTGTCGTAGCCAGTCAAGCTGGCAGCCGTGCATTGACTTCTGTTTTTCCGACGATACGATTTGGTTTCATGGCGCATTCGTCTATCGGCTAGGACACGGCCTTCTCAAGGCTGGGAGACGGGTTCGATTCCCGTATGCGCTACCAATTTTTTACTGTGGCACCGCTGCCCAGGCAGCGGTGCCACCTAATCAAGTATTCACTGCGAACTGATACTTTCCCGAGCCGACTTTTAATTCAACCAGGCCGGCATCTGTCCGCAAAACTTCCACCCATTTCACGGCGGCAACCGGCTGGCCGCCTTCCGTCACCGCCGCCAGGTTTTTTGCCGGCAGACACACGATGGCCGTGGTGTTGACCGGCACCGTGACATCGAATGTCACCTGGTTGCCAGTCCGTTTCCACGCGCTACGGATGATTCCGTGGATTGAATCAAAGCTGGCGTCGGCTGAGGTCAAACCCTCGCCGATAACCGGGGCGATGCGGATCGCTTTAAATCCGGGACTGGCCGGCTGAATACCACCAATGCCGCCATATAAAAATTCCCCGCATGAACCCAGCGAATAATGGTTGAAGGAATTCATGCTCGGACTCTGAAAACCCTTGTCCGGAGTCCAGCCATCCCAACGCTCCCAGATGGTGGTCGCCCCCTGCTTCACCGAAAACAGCCAGGAAGGAAACGTGTCCTGCTGCAATAGTTGGTAGGCAGTATCTGCATGCCCGGTTTGCGCGAGCATGGGTAATAGGTAACTGACCCCGATAAACCCGGTGGACAGATGATTCGTTTTGGCTTCGATGTCAGCCACGAGATAACTGGCCGCCTTGGCGCGCAACGCTTCGGGCAACAATTCAAATTTGAGCGCCATCGCGTAATCGCACTGCGTGTCGCCTTGGATGCGGCCATCAGGTGAAACATAGCGTTGATTGAACGCCGTCTTGATGTCCGCAAACAACTGATCGTATTTCCGGGCGGCATCATCACGGCCCACGGCCCGATAGGCATTGGCCAGCAGATGAGTGGAATAGGCAAAAAAAGCTGTGCCGATGAGGTCTTTCGGAGTCCGGGCATTGATGGCCAGCCAGTCGCCATAATCGCCGCCCCGTTTGCCGGTGCGAATCAGATGGTCGCTGTTGGCCCGCACATATTCCACCCACCGGGTCATCGCGGGCAGATGTTGTTCCAAAATGCGTTTGTCGCCGTACATTTCATAAATTGTCCATGGACAAATCACCCCGGCGTCCGCCCAGGCGGGTGTGCCTTTGCCGCCCATGGTATAGGGGCTGACGTCGCCATAAGCGCCTTCCGGAGACTGGCCGTCATCCACGTCCACGAGCCATTTGCTGAAAAATGCCGCCACGTCGGCATTGTAGGCCGCCGTGCGGATGAAAACTTCGGCGTCTCCCATCCAGCCAAGACGCTCATCCCGCTGCGGACAATCGGTCGGCACACTCAGATAATTGCCGCGCTGCCCCCATTCAATATTCGATTGCAACTGGTTAAGGCGCGGGTCGGAACAGGTGAACGTTCCGGTTCGCGGCGTATCCGAACCGATCACAATGCCTCTGACCGTATCCAGATCCAGTCCGTTCGTCGGCCCGGAGATTTCCACATAACGAAATCCGTGGAAAGTAAACCGGGGCTGCCACACTTCCGCGCCGTCGCCCTTGCAGATATATTCGTCAACGGACAGTGCCCCGCGCAGATTGGTGGTATAAATCGTGCCGTCAGGATTGAGCATCTCGGCATGGCGCAACGTGATTTTCGTTCCCGCCGCCGTCGTCGCCGGGACCTGCAAACGCACCACGCCCACCATGTTCTGGCCGAGATCGTAAATCCAGCGACCCGGCGCCACTTCTTTTATCGTGATCGGCTTCAGTTCACGCAACTCGTGCACTGGTTCCATCACTTGCGCCTCAAGTTTACGGGCGGATTCATCGCGCGTTTGCACCTGCGACCACGCACCGTCATCCAGCCCCGGCCGGTCCCAACCGACGATTTCCTGGCGGGCGTCGTAACATTCACCGAGCATGAAATCAGCGGATATAATTGGGCCGGCATGCGCTTTCCAGGTGGCGTCCGTGACAATTGTAGCGCGGGTTCCGTCCGCGCACACGACTTCCAGTTGCGCCAGAAACGCTGGTTCCTTGCCGAAAAATTCATAACCGCCATTGCCGATGCGCCCGCTGAACCAGCCATCCGCCAATAACGCGCCGATGACATTTTCCCCCGGGTTCAACAACGCCGTGACATCATACGCCTGATAACGAACCCGTTGGCGATAGTCCGTCCAGTCCGGCGCCAGCGCATGGTCGCCAACGCGTTGACCGTTGATCCGCGCCTCATACAATCCCAGGGCTGTCGTATATAACACGGCATGGCGGATCGCGCTTTTCAACTGGAACGTCTTCCGCAAATAAGGCACCGTTTCGTCCTTCACCGGCAAATAAAGCCATTGGTTCTGGCCCACTACATTGGTGAAAGTTTCTCCACCATAGCGGTATTCCAGACGAAATAACTTCTCCGTTTTGTTGGTGGCAGCGATCCCCATCGTCTTGTTGTCCGTCCGCAGCCGCAGATGCCCCTGCACTACTCGCGCCTTAACCTGACCGGTCATGTCCACTTCTCCGCCGCCCGCGGCATTTTGCAACGTCGCCCGCTGGATTTCCAACTGTCCGGCCGGTGCCGCCGGTGTGGCCGGCTGAATCCATTGCGCCGTCCAGTCGGATTTTTTCAACAGCCCCATCTGCCAGTGCGCGACCGGCCCCCATTCGCCGGGGGAACCATTCGCATCCCAGACGCGCACTTTCCAAAAACAATCCTGCCGCGAGTCCAGGGGCTGGCCTTGATAAATGATCTGCGTGCTTTCGTCGGACGCCACCTTGCCGCTGTCCCACAGATCACCTTTGTCGGTAGCGAGCAATTCGGCCGAGGAAGCCACGAGGATTTGATAAGCCGTTTGTTTGTCGCCGCGCTGGTCTGAAGCGAGCACCCAGTTCAGGCGCGGCTGGGCTGCGTCAATTCCCAGCGGATTATCCAGATATTCGCAACGCGGCTTTTGCACCTCGATTGCCCCGGCAGAAAACGCCCAGCCCAATAACGTGAAACCGGCGATCAAACCCAGCCGATTGCCAGTCATCAGTCTGAATTTGAATGGATTTTTAAACCCGGGCTTTTGGTTGCGGGCCGTCGGTGAAATGGAGTTTCTAAATGTCATATGGTGGCGCGTTAAGCGCAAAATTTTGGTTTCATTTTTAAAATAGGATAGAGCACGGAAATCGCCTACTCGCATCTTTATCCGAAGCCGGTCTGCCGGGCAAAAATACGCCGTTTTGTAGCAACCTTGGCAAAGATTTCTCTATGGCGGGTTAACGTGCATTTTTCTCTAATCCTGAAAGGATTAAAATCATCCAGCCCGGGGTTGTCGGCGCAGGCGCTACCCGGAAACTTCGCACAAAAATGACAACCCTGAATGGGTTGAAGCATCGATCCGGATTCCGCGAACTAGAGTATGTTAAATAAAACCGTAGCCGATTATCGTTGATCAGGGCGCGAAGGCACCTGACGCCATCATCGTCGTCCTCATCGTCGTGCTCGTCCTCGAATTAGCTTGGCTTTTTAGTTAGAGACTCGTCACCTCGTCACCTACAAGCTCAGCCTGAGAGCGACGACAGCTTACTTAAAACG
>DASYEY010000200.1:0-73823 GCA_036498725.1 Verrucomicrobiia bacterium
CTATCAAACCAAATTAGTTCCCGTGCCCAGTCCGACGGAAGCCGTCTTGCTTTCGACCTATCCCATTGGTGAAAATGAGCTCGGCGCACTCGCCGCTAATCGCGCCCAGGCGGTGAAGGATTATCTTTTGCAAAATGGCAAGGTTGAAGCCCCGCGTTTGTTTTTGACCGCAAAAGGCGTGGCTTTGCGTAATGACGGCAGCCGGGTTTATCTGCAGTTCCGTTGAAAGCGCATCTAAAATCAGGCGGCTGCTAAATCGTCCTCGTGCTCATCCTCGCCGCTGATGAAAATTCGAGGAAGAGGAAGAGGAGGAGCCGGATGTCAAAACTGATTGTTCAGAGTTTCAAGCAATTCTCCCGAAATTCAATCCCGGCCTTTTAATTTTGCCTTGAAGTTCGCGTAGAGCCGTTGAATTGTGAGTCATGCAATTGGATAAACTGACGCTCAAATCCCAGGAAGCGGTGCAGGCGGCACAACGCATCGCGCGTGAACATTCACACCAGGAAGTGGATGGCGAACATCTGTTGCTCGCGCTGATCAGCCAGCAAGAAAGCCTCATTCCCGACTTATTGGAACGCATTGGGATTCCGGTGACTCGTTTGCAGCCGGACCTGCAAAAAGAACTGGCCCGGCGCCACAAAATCCAGGGCGGTAATGATCCGTACATCGGCCGCGATCTGCAAAAAGCCTTGGAAGCGGCGCAATCCGAGGCGGCCAAATTGAAGGACGAATACATCAGCACCGAACATCTCCTGCTCGGTTTATTGGATGAAGCCAGTCCTTCATTGAAGAAAATCATTCAGGCACATGGCCTCAAGCGGGATGCGGTGCTCAAAGCCCTGGCGGAATTACGGGGCAATCAACGCGTGACCGATCAAAGTCCGGAGGGAAAGTTTCAGGCCCTGGAAAAATATGGACGTGATTTGACGGCCCTTGCGCGCCAGGGAAAAATTGATCCGGTCATCGGCCGGGACGAGGAGATTCGCCGTGTGATGCAGGTGCTTACCCGACGGACCAAAAACAATCCCGTGCTCATTGGTGAACCGGGTGTCGGGAAGACGGCGATTGCCGAAGGGCTCGCCCGCCGGATCGTGAGTGGCGACGTGCCGGAATCGTTGAAAAATAAACAGCTCGTCGCAATGGATTTGGGGGCGATGATTGCGGGGGCGAAATATCGCGGTGAATTTGAAGACCGGCTCAAGGCCTTTCTTAAGGAGATCGCTTCGAGCGAAGGCAAAATCATTTTGTTCGTGGATGAATTGCATACGCTGGTTGGCGCCGGCGCGGCGGAAGGTTCCAACGACGCGGCGAATATCATGAAACCGCAACTCGCGCGCGGCGAGTTGCGTTGTGTGGGCGCGACGACGCTCGATGAATACCGCAAATATATCGAGAAAGACCCCGCACTCGAACGCCGTTTCCAGCCGGTGCAGGTTGCCGAGCCGACCGTAGAGGCGACCATCGCGATTTTGCGCGGACTGAAGGAACGTTATGAGGTTCATCATGGCGTGCGCATCCAGGATTCTGCGCTCGTGGCGGCGGCGCAATTGTCGCATCGCTACATCACCGACCGGTTTTTGCCGGATAAGGCGATTGATCTTGTGGACGAGGCGGCGTCACGCATCAAGATGGAGCTGGATTCCAAGCCGACGGAATTGGACCAGCTTGACCGGCAGATTTTGCAATTGGAAATCGAACGCACCTCGCTCGCGAAGGAAAAGGATTCCGCAAGTAAAGAACGATTAAAACGCCTCGAGGGTGAACTGGCCAACTTGAAGGACAAATCCAAGGCTTTGACGGCCCAATGGCAGAACGAAAAAACCGCAGTCAATGCCGTCAGTATCGTGCAGACACAATTAGAGCAGGCGCGGATTGAGTTGGAGCAGGCGCAACGCCAGGGCGACCTGAACCTCGCCGCGCAGATTCAATACGGCAAAATTCCCGACCTCGAAAAGAAACTGGCGGCGATAGAAAAGCAATCCACCCAGGCGACCCGCACCTTGCTTTTGCGGCAGGAGGTCACGGATGAAGACATCGCGCGCGTGGTGGCGGCTTGGACGCATATTCCCGTCTCGCGGATGCTCGAAGGCGAACGGCAAAAGCTGGTGAAGATGGAGGAACGGCTCGCCCAACGTGTCATTGGCCAGAAGGCCGCCATCAAGGCGGTTTCCGATGCCGTCCGCCGTGCTCGCAGCGGACTGCAAGATCCGGAACGCCCAATCGGTTCATTCATTTTTCTCGGCCCCACGGGTGTCGGCAAAACCGAAACGGCCCGCGCGTTGGCGGAATTTTTGTTCGATGACGAAACTGCGATGGTGCGGATTGATATGAGTGAATACCTGGAAAAGTTTTCCGTGCAACGACTCATCGGCGCGCCACCTGGCTACGTCGGTTACGATGAAGGCGGCCAATTGAGTGAAGCAGTGCGCCGCAAGCCCTATTCGGTGGTGCTTTTCGACGAGATCGAAAAGGCGCATCCCGATGTCTTCAATGTACTGTTGCAAGTGCTGGATGACGGACGGCTTACGGATGGGCAGGGGCGCACGGTGGATTTCAAGAACACCATCGTCATCATGACGAGCAACCTGGGTTCGCCGATCATCCAGGAATATTTTCTGGATGGGCATACCGACAAGGCCGCGCGGTCGGCGATGGAAGACAAGGTCATGGCGGAATTGAAAAGGCATTTTCGCCCGGAATTTTTGAACCGGGTGGACGACGTGATCATCTTTCAAAGCCTGGACGAGGATGAACTGTCGCGCATTGTGGAAATCCAGATCAAGAAACTGGAGAAACGACTGGCACAACAGAATCTCACGCTGGCGGTGGATGCAGCGGCCAAAAAACTCCTCGCGCGTGAAGGTTATGATCCACAGTTCGGTGCGCGTCCGCTTAAGCGCGCCGTACAAGATCTGTTGTTGAACCCCCTCTCGTTACGGTTGCTGAATGGTGAATTCAAGCCGGGTGAAAAAATCACGGTGACGGCCAAAGGAGACGAGTTGGTCTTTTCAAGAAAGGACTGACGGCGTTGGCGCACATTTTATTCTTCGTTGGAAAAGATCGCCTGTAATGTGTTCAGGTCGTGGCGTTGGGTGAATCCCTGGAATGGCTCGCGGGGTTGCCGGTGTTTTAAATAGCCTTTGAGCATTTTTTCCAGGGTGGTTTTTAAATCTTCAAAAGTGATGCCGGTGAAAACCTGGCGCCCGAGCGATTGATTGGCGCCGAAGCCGCCGCCAACAAAGACATGATAGCCTTCAGCGCCGCGCACTTTGGTTCCAAGCAGTCCGATATCGCCGATATAATGCTGGGCACAGGAATTAGGGCAGCCGGTCAGATGGATGTTGATGGGCAGGTCGAGGAGGATTTTTTTTTCAAGATAATCGGCCAAGGCTGCGGCGTGGCCCTTGGTGTTGGATTGGGCATATTTGCAAAAAGCATTGCCGGTGCAAGCGATCAAACCGCCGCGCAAGAAAGATTGCTGGGTATCGAGGCCGATCCGGCGCAGGGCTTTTTTGACCGTCTCCACATAGGCATCCGGCACATTGGGAATGATGAAGTTTTGCCAGACGGTCAGCCGGATTTCGCCGGAGCCGTAAAGGTCGGCAATTTCAGCAATGCGCAATAATTGTTTGGACGTAAGCTGCCCGACGGGCAGGGCAACGCCGAGGTAATTCATGCCCGGCTGCTTTTGCGGGTAAATTCCAATATGCTGGTGTTGCAAAATCTTCACCGGGGTTGGCGCAATTGCCGGCACGCGTGGCAATTGGCAGCCCAGAATTTTTTCAGTCTCGGCCAGATACTTTTCCATCGGAAGCGTTTCGAGCAGATGTTTAAGCCGCGCCTTTTTCCGGTCAGCGCGATTGCCGTTGGCCAGAAAAACCCGCACTAACGCGATGATAACACGGTTTAATTCTGCCGGTGCGACTTGCACGCCGATGTCATGCGCAAATGATTTATGGCCGGTGGCGCCGCCCAGGGCGATGCGAAAGAATACCTGCTCGCCGACGCGGACCGCCCTGGCGCTGATGTCGTTGGTATCTTCCACGTTGCTGATCGAACCGCCACCATCATAAGCGATATTGAACTTGCGCGGCAGATCATAGAACGCCCGGTCATTGATGATGATTTGCGCGAGCGAATGGCACAGTGGCAGGACGTCAATCAATTCATTGGGATCAATGCCGGAAGTGGGGTTCACCGTCAGGTTGCGGATATTATCGCCCCCGGCGCCCCGGGTATGCAGGCCAATATGCTGGATGCGTTGCAACATCTCCGGCACATCCTTGGGTTGGATGAGGCGAAGTTGCAAGTTGGCCCGGGTGGTCACTTGCATATAACCGCTGGTTAACTCTTTGGCGATGGCCGCCAGTTCGCGAAGTTGAAAGGTTTTTAATTGGCCGCCCGGAATCCGCAAGCGCGCCATGAACGCTTCCTTGTTGGGCGAGAGATAAAAAAGGCCGTTCCATTTGAAACGGAAAAGGTCTTCCTTGTCCGGACCTTTATTGGTGCCGGCATTTTCCACGATCTGCGGATAGGCATCGAGCGGATGCTGTTCCCGCTTGATGCGTTCTTCCAGGATCAAATTATCCGGCGGATTTACTTTTTCCATGACCGGAGCCGGTTCGATATCGGAAAACCTGACCCCGCTGGCGGCCAGTCCGGCAAAGTAACCGTCCAGATATTGTCGTTGGACATGGGTCAACGGTTCACCGTTGATGGACTGGATCGGAATTTCGATGTCAGTTTTCATGGTCAATATACATCGCGCAAATAACGCTTTTCAGTCTTTAATTTTGCCACGTAACTTTTAGCTTCGTCCGCGCTCTTGCCGCCGGCGGTCTGGATGACCTGATGCAGGGCGGCATCGACATCCTTGGCCATGCGGGCAGCATCGCCGCAGACATAAAAATAAGCGCCGTCCTGCAGCCAAGCCCATAATTCCGCCGCCTGCTCACGCATCCGGTGTTGCACATAAATTTTATTCGCCTGATCGCGGGAGAAGGCGGTGGATAATTTTGTGAGGTGGCCGTCGGAAAACATCGCTTCCAATTCGTCGCGATAATAAAAATCCGTTGCCGCGCGCTGTTCGCCGAAGAAAAGCCAGTTGCGGCCTTGGGCGTTGACAGCGCGCCGTTCGTGGAGGAACGCACGAAACGGCGCGATGCCAGTGCCGGGCCCGACCATGATGACGGGAGCTTGCTCGTCGGCTGGCAGCCGAAAGCCAGGCGAAGCATGGACAAAAATCGGCACGGGAGCTTCTCCCGCACGATCCGCCAGAAACGTTGAGCCAACCCCCTTGCGTTCGCGGCCATGAGCTTCGTGCCGGATGACATTGATTGTAAGATGAACCTGCCCGGCGTGCGCCTTGGGACTGGAAGAAATCGAATAAAGCCGTGGCGCCAGTTTCTTAAGCAACGTCACAAACTCTGCCGGGGAAATTTTGACGTTGGCCGGCTCCGACAATAAATCGATGAGTTGCCGCCCGGCCAGCCAGGTTTTAAATTCCGCATCATTTTCAAGTGAGGAGAGGTCGCGCCAACGGTTATGGTTCACCGCGAAATGCCGCAACATTTCTGCCGATGGCTTGTTGATATCCAGATGTTGGAGCAGCGCCGGGCGCAGGGCCATTTCGCCTTCAGAAAGTTTGACCGTTTCTTCGCCGTTGAAATGAAGTGCCAGCAAAATATCATCCACCAATTTAGGGCAGTTGCGCGGATAAATACCCAACGCATCACCAGCAGCATAAGCCAGTTGGGAGCCGCCCAGCGAAATCTCGAAGTGCCGGGTTTCCTTTTCGGAACTGGCGGCATTTAACCGGCGATTCGATAATAGCTGCGCGGGAAAAGGATGAGACTTTGAAAATTCCGACGACGAGTGGAGCGGCTTGGGCACAACCCCAGACGCAATTTTTCCGGGAGCAAATGCCGCCAAGGCGTCGGTCGTCCAGGCTTGCGCCTTGGCCTCGTAATCAACATCGCACATGACCAAAGGTTGAAGCCGTTTGGCGCCAATTTGTGCGAGGCGTGAATCAATTTTTATGCCGGCGGCGCAAAATTGTTCGTAATTCGTGTCGCCCAGTGCCAGTACGGAAAATTGCATGTGGGCCAGGGCATTCGCCGATTCGGTTTGCAACCATTCCCAAAACGGCTGGGCATTATCCGGCATTTCACCATCGCCATATGTGCTCGTTACCACCAGCAGATTGCTTTCCTTGCGCCAGTCAATTTTCGCGTACTGGGCTGCCTCCAACACTTGCGGCCGATAACCCGAGCGTTGTGATTCTTTGGCGATTTGGCGGGCCAATTTTTCCGCCGTCCCGGTCTGGCTTCCAAACAAAATCAGTAACGGAATGGTGGCTGAAGCGGCGGTTTCAATCTGACTTGGCTTTTCCAAAGCTAAATTTTTCCCGGCCAGCAGGCCAGCCATGTAACCATTCAACCACAGCCTTTGATCGGGGTTGAAGGGCGCGTTTTCCGGGATGAAAATTGAAGTTTGCAAGCGCCTTAAAAATTGAATTCCACCTGGGCCCAGAATTTTTGGATGTCCACGTTGGCGACGGCCAGGGCGGGCGCGGCGGCATCTTGCCCCTGATAATAGGCGTATTTCAACAGGACCGTCCAATACTTGCCGAATTTTTTCGAGGCCGTGAGATCAAATTCCTGGCCGTAGTTTCCCCCACCGTAATCGGCATCATATTTGTGATAGACAAAACGCACGGGAATTTGCGCGGGCAAAGTCACTTGAAAATAGCCGTATAGGTCATGCAAACCGTCGGCAGGCGTGGATAAAAAAACGTCGTCCCAGCCGTTAAACGCATGCAGCGTCGCCAGCGGTGTGCGAAAGGAGGCGCGGCCGCCGCCGGCACCTGTGTTCGCGCCGCTGCCAAGGTTTTCAAACCCGGCGCCGAAGGCAACCGGCTTGATATTCAGACCGGCTTCGAGATTGTAATAATCGGTGCCGTAATGCAGCGGACTGTCCGCGTAATCCGTTTGCCAGGCAAATTCAGCCCGGTAATCCACGGAAACCTGGTCGGAGAGCGGTGCATTACCAGCAAAATAACCGCCGTAAGTCGCTGAAGAATTGGCGTCGCCAGCGGCGTTATGCAAGTCCAGCAGATACGTATAGCCCACGAAACGCCCATATTTCCAGCCGGAATAGGCGACATTGAACAGGTGCGAGGCGGAATCAAAATCAGTATTGGCGGCCGGAAGGCCATCCACATTGCCGAAGACGCGATGGACATCCCAAATGTAACCGTAATATAGATCGAGGTTTTTGACCGGGGTGCTGTTGACGCCTACGGCATCAAACGTCTGCATGTTTTGCCGCCAGCCGACATCACCGATGAAACGTTGGTCGTCCAACAAGATGCGCTGTTCACCGACTTTCAGGGTGAGATAATTTGTATAAGTGTAAGCGATCCAGGCCTGGTTCAAGCGCGTCAGTGAAGGATCAGCCACTACGGGACGCGAACCTTGCCCGTTCGAACCGGCGGCGTTGTAATTATTTTCTCCGCCAATCGCCGCGACGTTTACCCCCTCCAGCATGGCTTGGAAGCCATAGAGGGACGCCGTGGTGTAGCCAAAGCGGGTGCGGATGGTTGGCGCGTAGGAATTTTTGGTGACGGCCGCGACGCCTTCTTCATTGGCCTGTTCATAACGCAGGCGAACGTTGAGGTTAAATTTTCCCTGGGCCAGCACGCCTGGGATTTTCCCGTTAAAAAACTTATCCGCTTTTTCAGGAAATGATAAGGCCGCCAGGTTCGTGCTGGTGGCGGTGGCGGATGCCGCGACAGCATTGGTGGTGGCGGCGACTTTTAGCGGTGCCAGCAAAGCCGGTTGTGCGGTGCCGGATTCCATGAAGGGTTTTTGCTGGGCAAAGACCGTGGCGGTGGCGGCCATGACCAATGCGCCACCCGTTAAGATTTTTGCCGAACGGCTTGGTTGACTTTTTTTCATGTGGATTAGGGCGGGAATGGATGTGTCGGTTGAATTGGGGTTAGCAGTTTCAAAATAAACAAACGGTCAGGCTTGCGCCAGTTCTTCTCCCGATTCATCCGGGGCGGCATCGGTGCCAAGCACGAGTGGAACTGAGGCTTTTTGCACCGGTGGGTAGGTCCAGTAGAGAAACAAACCAGTGAATAGAAAACCGCCGAGCAGGTTGCCAATGGTCACGGGAAGTTGATTCCAAAGCCACCAGTCGGTTACGGAAACTTTTGCCCCCAGCATGATGCCGGTGGGGATTACGAACATATTGACGACCGAATGTTCAAAGCCCTGGGCGAAAAAGACAACGATCGGCAGCCACGCACCAACGATTTTCCCCAAGGTGGAGCGTGAGGCCAAAGCCATCACCAATCCGAGCGTGACCATCCAATTGCACAAGATGGCTTTGACGAACACGGTGATCATGCCCGAGGTGCCGTGTGCCGCATAGGCCGTCGTCTTGGCTTCCGCAATGGCAACAATTTTAGCGGCGATACCAGCCGGGGCCTCGCTGCCAGCCGTGGTCAACACGCAATAAAGCAGTACGCCGTAGAGCAGGCTGCCGATCAGGTTGCCGGTGAAGACCCAGAACAAATTGCTGAATACCTGGCGCCAGCTTCGACGGCCATCGGTGCCGGCGAGCATCACCACGGCAAAGCTGCCGGTGACCAATTCCAAGCCCAGCAACACGATGATGACGAAACCGATGGGGAATATCAGGGCACCGACCAGGGGGATGCCAGTTTGGGCGGCAGCGGTGATGGCGAGGCTGGTGGCAAAACCCAGCAAGGCGCCCGACAACAATCCACGCAGCAAAAGGTCCTTGATTGACAAGCCAGCTTTGGTGTCGCCGGTTTCAATCATCAATTTTACAACTTCGTTTGGTTTTATGTAGTCCATAGGGGTATTGAGTTAAGGTTTTTCTGGTTAAAGGATGTGATTGGAGATGTGATTGGAAAAATTAGCCCGCGAACGACGATCGTTTACCCGGACGACAGTCGGAACCTTCCGGTCCATTCCGGCAGGTTCGCCCGATGATTTGGCCAGCCACCGCAGTGCGTTTTGAAAAATATCGGGCCGAAAAATTTTGCTGATGGCCGCGGCCGATAATTTCGTGGCATCGGGCATCAATCCGCTCGTCCGCAGCTGACCGACAATCCATGACGCTTTATCGGCGGAGGGATTGAGGGCGGTGTCGGTGGTGCTGGCGGTGTTCAGTGCCAATTCACAACCCGCCCGTAAAGCCGGGGCCGGGGCATTGACATATTTTGGTTCCCCAAGGGTTTCGATGACTCGCTCGCGATTTTCCGGTGCCTGGCAATAGCGGCATGATTCCACCAGCGCCGCCACCAGTCGTTCATGTTCCTCGGTGCGGACTTCAGCAAATTCCTGGCGGGCTAAGAGGATTTTTTCCGGATGTTCAGGGGCGATTTCTGCGCCGGTGGCGACTCGCCGGCCAAAACCGGCCAACGCGGCGACCGAGTTCCAGGGTTCGCCAACGCAGTAACCGTGCAAATGTCCCGCCTTAAGATTGGCCGCCATTTGCGGCGGCGGCACCACGACGCATTGCACGTCCGCCTTAAGATTGACGCCTTGTGACCGCAGCCACGCTTGCAATAGAAAATAATGTGACGAATAAAGGAAAGGTACGCCAAAGACGAACGGAGCCTTCGGTTTGCCAGCGAAGAATGTCTTTAAACCGCCGACCTGTTCGCTTTGCTCCCATAACGATCGGGACAGCGTGATCGCATTGCCGTTAGGGCTGAGCACCAATCCGGTCAGGCAATCAGACTGGATGGAACCGAGGCCAAGGCTAGCGGCGAAAACCATGGGCGCCAGCGCATGAGCCGCGTCCAGTTCGCCATAAATGATCTTGTCCCGCACGGTTGCCCAGCCGACTTCCCGGCTCAACAACACCGACACGCCATGTTTTTCAAACAGGCCAAGCTCTTGCGCCATCACCAGCGGGGCGCTGTCACACAAGGGAACAAATCCCAAACGCACCGGCCGGTTGTCTCCTGATTTTTTATGGCGATAATTTGACATGTAATACGTTAACGAGCCGTACCCCTGCGTTTTGCGTGCCGTTGTGGGCGAAATTAACAATAAAAATTACTGATTATTTTTATGGAAATGATAGATTTAATTTATCTATGGCTTTACCCATTGATAGCAGGCAGTTGCGCGTGTTCACGATCCTGGCCCGCAATGGCTCTTTTACGCAGACCGCGAGGGAGTTGCACCTTTCCCAACCGGCGGTCAGCTCTTCCATTAAACTCCTGGAAGCGGAAATGCGCTGTCGCCTTTTAGACAGGGTGGGCAAATCCGTGAGCTTGACCCAGGCCGGTGAGCAATTTCTGAATCATGCGAAACGAATCCTGGCCGAGATGGATTCGGCACGCGAACAATTGGGTGAACTGGGCAAGTGGGGGCGCGGACGGCTGCGCCTCGGCACGAGTTCCACCGCGTGCCAATATATTTTGCCATCCGTGCTGCGCGAATTTAAGGAAAGTTTCCCGCAATGCGTCATCCATATCGAACCGGGCGATACGCCGGATGCATTGGAATCATTGCGGAATAACCGGATTGATTTGGCGCTGACGCTGGAACCACAAAACCAGACGCAATTTGAATTCCGTCCGCTCTTCACGGATGAGCTGCAGTTTCTGGTCAGTCCGCTGCACCCCTGGGCGCAAGCCGGGCACGCTCAGCGCGACGAGATCAAACAGCAAAATTTCATTCTTTATACCCGGACGAGTTATCTGTCGGAAATGATTGAAGATTATTTTCGCCGCGAACAGATCGTGCTGTCCACGTCCATCGAACTGGGGAACATGGAGGCGATCAAGGAACTGGTGAAGCTGGGGCTGGGGGTGAGCATTCTGGCCCAATGGGTGGCCCGAAAGGAACTGGCGGAGAATTCATTGTGCATGCTGCCGTTGGGACGGCGAAAGTTGAAGCGGCGTTGGGGGATTCTTTTGCGCAAAGGCCAGCGATTGGCTCTGGCGCAGGAAACTTTCATCGGCCTTTGCCGGGCGGTGGCGGAGAACTTTGCCATCCGACCTTAGAGCGTTTTAAATAATCCTGTCGCTCCTCGCGGCCATACCATTATTTAAAACGCTCCAAAATCTTTCGATCAAATATGTCGCGAGGCGTTGAAAAAATTCTGGCAGTGCGGGTTTTTGGCCAATGCTCAGGCGCGGCATCCTTGCCGTTCGCGACGGGCCATGAATTCAATGCGTCATGAAGGGCAATCCAGTCTTCGGCCAATGATTGACCTGGGCATTTTCATTCAAACCGATGGCCGCATCTGAGGTTGCCAGCGGGTTGACGGCTACGTTCCAGCCATCCACGGCAACCAATGGCGTCTGGCCTTGAAGATCGGTCGCTGCCGCCTCGATCGTGATTTTTTTTGTTTCTCCCGGCACCAGCGAAACGTAATTGTCCGAATAATAAACGGGCAATACGCGTTCGCCCGTATCCTTCCGGTGCAATTGCAAATGCGTCATCAATGCCATTTGTGAACCGGGATTGTGCAGCGTTACTTCGAGCAGACATTTTCCGGCCTGATCATGGCGTTTGATATTGGCGCTCAACGTCACTGTTGGCAGGGTTTGCAAACTGCGCAGATCGTCAATTTGGGCGGGCAACGCCTGCCAGTAAAAATTATCCGACAACAATTTGCCATGCTGATCTTGCAATTGAAGTTTTACGAAGTAGGTGGATGACAGGTTATCCGGCATCACGACCGGGCCAAGTGAGGTTTCTGCCGTTGGTGCGGCGTTGACGGTAAATTGCTGCTGCTGACGGATTGAACCATCCAGATTGTAGATCGTGAGCGATGCCTGGGCCTTGGCCAATGGGGCGGGCAAATGGTTGATGACCTCCACGTCGCCATGCTTTTCGTTTAATTGGATGTGGACCGGTTCGCAGGCCTTTTTCACGGCGAACAGCGAGGCATTCGGTTCCAGGTCATGGTGATATAATTGCCAGACAAAGCTGGGTTGCGCCGGGTTGCTCATCCAGGTGACGATACCGGTGCAAGGGTGGAACATTTTGGCATTGCGACCTTCATACATCGCGCGATAAGCCTCGTAGTTTGCGAGTTGCCCTTTGCGGGTAAAGTCCGCAAGGTTGGCGACCGCTCCGTAACGCCGGGCGATCATGCCGGGATATTGATCACCTTTTTGCGCGCCTTTGGCGAAGTCATGTTCCGCCCAGTCGTCGTTGATCACTTCCCAATCTTTTTGCGGCATCATGCCTTGAATGGACTCAAGCGTCGGGATGGACATGCTGCCGATCTCAGTCTTGAAAATTTCGTTGGTGCCGAAAGCGTAATATTCACGCGGGGTGCGCCAACAATAGGGACCGTGCGAATACACTCCGCGCCCGGCGGTGGAGCTTGCCTGATACAAACGCGTCGGCTCCAGTTGCTGCATTAATTGCCGCAACGCCGTGTCAATGGCCGGCGGCGGGTAGCCTTCATTGCGCGCACACCAGATGGCGATGGATGGGTGATTGCGGAAGCGAAGAATTTTATCGCGCACATTGGCAATGTAAGTGTTGAGATCTTCCGGGTTGGGGCCGTCACTGGGATTGGGTTGGGGGAATTCGTCCCAAAGCAACAGGCCATATTTATCGCATAAACTATAAAAATCTTCACTCGTACTTTGTCCGACCCAGTTGCGGATAAAATTGTAATTGGCAAGCTGATGCAAACGGATTTGCGCTTCCAAACGTTCACGCGGAATCCGTTTCATCGCCTCGTCCATGCCCCAATTGCCACCTTTGCAGAAGATGCGAACACCATTCACGGACAACGTCAGGTTTTCTGAATCCGGCACGGAATACGTGAGCTTGCGGATGCCGAAATTTACATCTTGTTGATCTGAAACGGCGCCGCCGGTTTCAAAGTCCAGATGCAATGCGTAAAGATTTTGCGGGCCGTAGCCATTTGGCCACCACAGACGTGGATTTTTGAAGTGCAACTGCGGCGTATTGGTAGTGTCCAAAACCAGATTCTGGCTGGTATGCGCCGCCAAAGTAACGGGAACTTGAAATGAGGCCACTTTACCGATGGTTCCCCTAAGGATGCCATGTTGTGGTTGGTCGGTAATATTCTCAACCGTGGCCTGAATGGCCAGGTCCGCAGTGTTCAATTTTGGCAGAGGCAGGTCACTTGTCACTAGTGGATCCTTGATGATGACCGGGCCGGTGGCGGATAAAAAAACGTTTTGCCAGAGGCCGCTATCGCGATCGCGGATGGCGGGCATCCAATCCCACCCGATCGTACACAGGAACGTCGGGCCATCAATCGCCGTGATGCCGCCATTCAAGCCCATGCCTTTGGCGATGGTATGTTCATGGGGCTCGCCCGGATGCGGTTGCGGGGTGATGCACACGGCTACGACGGCGGTTTGGCCGGGAGTCACGAATCGGGAAACATCAAAAATTCCTCGCGCAAAAGCTCCGCGCATGGCGCCGATCTTCTGGCCATTCACCCAAATTTCCGCCGAATAATTAATGCCATCGAAGTTCAGCCAGATGGTTTTGCCCGCATAATCCGACGGCACGGTGAAGACCGACCGGTACCACCAGGATTCGCGGCAAAGTTGTTCGGGAATTTTATCCGGCCGGTTGTTCTCACCATATAATGGCTCGGGATAAACGCCGTCATTTACCAACGAGGTCAATACTGTTCCGGGCACGGTTGCGGAATGCCAGCCGTTGGTCGCAAACCCGGCTTGTGAGATGACTTCGCCCGTTTGCGTTGCCTGGCTTGCCGTCTGCAATTGCCAGCCCGTAGAGAGCGCCAGCGGTGCCGGTGCCGGCATGGTTTTACCAATCAGTTGGCTGACCCCAAGGGTCAGGATCAAGCAAAGCAGGAATCTCGGTTTCATGTAGTGATGCCTGATTGTAACCGATGATACCGTTTGTCATGTCATACATTTATGCGACTTTTGCAGGCCAGTATAAATGAGTTGGGATTGGCGCCCAACTTCGCCTGATTGTTCACACAGCCGCTTGCGGCGAGATTACGGCGAGATGACGCGATAAAAACGCATGGATTGACCAAGGATATTCGTCTCGATGAAGACCGCCGGATTGGTGTCAAAATGATCTGAAAGCAATACGTTCCAGATTTCGGTTGGCGACAAATTAGTGGTGGTCATCACGGTATAAGGCTGGCCGGCTGGCCCGCTGAATGTGAATTGAAAGTTTCCACCAGCCATTATTTTGCTTCCCGAAATGATCGGCGGTGTTTCCGCAATGACAAGCACTGTGCGGGTATTGGTGACCAGATCATTGGGCGGATTGCCCGCCGTGTATTGCACAAAGTAAGTGCCAGGCAGGGTGGAATTTACGGTGGCATTGGTGGTCACGGGGATCAATCCGGCACAAAGATCAAAAGCAGTCGCGCCCGGGTCCATAAATACTGTGCCCAGCCAGTTGGTCATTGGATTGGCTCCGTTCAAGGTGATCACGGGCGGCGGCGCCAAAACCGATTGGCTGAGAACATTCGTCGCTGCCTGGTTGAGCATGTCGCCGGAATATTCGGCGCTGATCATGGTATCGCCACAACCCGGCATGATGGTGAAAGTGGCGATTCCATTGTTCAACAGCCCGGGTGCACCAGCGGGAACGTCGTTGGTCTTGAATTGCACCGTGCCAGTTGGAGTGCCGTAACCACTTTCAGTGAGAGTGAAGGTCACGCTATCGCCCAAAGCACTGGGGTTTTGCGAAGAGGCCAAAACCGTCGGTGCCGGAGTCATTTCGACGCGGCCTAGAAAGCGGCGGACAAAACTGCTGTCCGCACTGGCCGTCACGGTGATGTCATAAAAACCATTGTTGGTTTCACTGCCAATGCTGACGACATTCGTGGCGTGGGCGGGAACGGTGTAGCTGCTGGAACCATTCAGGCGATAACCGTTGGTGACGGTGAAAACCACCGAAGCAGTTGAGGTATTGGCAAGTTCGACTTTCAGTCCCGCAATGCCCGGATTTAAAACCGGCACCGCTTCAATTTTTTGATAGTCTGAAGTAAGGTTTCCCGCAAACCGACGTTGGAAACCATTCGGACCGTAACAACTAAAATCATATTTTCCACTGCTGGCGGAAACGTCAAAGAGAGTACTGGTGGAATTGGTGGTATTCACATCGAATGGCCATGGCCCGTCATTGCGAAATGCGTTGGGATAAACTCCAAAATGAACGGAAGCCGCACCGGCATTGGTCATCGTGATGGCAAAACTATTCGCGCCCGGATTCAGCGTGCAAAAGGCGTTGGGCTGATACGGCAAAGGCATGGGGATGGGGGCGCCGCTTTCCTGCACCGGCATCGTTTGCGTCGCCGGTACGGAAGGCGTATCACCACTGGGACAACTGATGCCCGCCACGCCATTCAGGTAAGGATAATCCGCGTTGGGATGTGCAAAATCAAATGCGCTGGTCAAGTCGCCGCAAACTTGCCGCCGCCACGCGCTAATGTTTGTATCTTTGACGCCCGTCCAGGTTTCGAGAAAGCGGATGACCGAGGTGTGATCAAACACTTGGGAACAAACACGCCCACCGCGCGTCCATGGGGAAACGATGATGGCAGGGACGCGCACGCCCAGGCCGATTGGCTGGCTGCCGACAAATTCATCCGGCGTTCCGGCCGGCGGTAAAATTGGCATGGCATGGTCGTAGAAACCATCGTTTTCATCGTAATCAAAAATGAAGACAGTGGATTTATAGACGTCGGGATTGGCCGCCAGTGCGTCCAATAATTGTTTCGTCAATAACTGGCCATTAGCCGGTGAATAGGGTGGATGTTCGGTATAAGCGGATGGTCCGATGATCCACGAAACGGAGGGCAGGGTATTGCTGATCACCGCGCCTTGAAACGCGTTGACGAGGGCGGCGATGGTCGGACTGGCCGCGCGGCCGCGATCGTAGAGGGGTTGCCCCGCCTTGGCCTGCTTGAAAGCGGCGAACTGGGAAATGACGTTGTCGGAGCTATCGCCCGAGACCAGAAAAACTTTCCAATCAATGCCTGCGTCTTGCAAAAATTCCGGGTAGGTCTTCCAAGTGAAGCCGGTGACCAGCGTGCTGTTATCAATCTCCGGGCCACCGCCGGTGCTGTTGGGATCAATCATGCCCGTCATCAATGAAAAACGATTGGGATACGTCGAAGATAAAACCGAACAATGATATTCATCACAGATCGTATAGGCATCGGCCAGGGCATAATAGTAAGGAATGTCGTCGCGACTCATATAGGCCATCGTCTCCTTGCCTTTATTGGGAATCCATTGATCACTCTTGCCGCCGTTGATCGTGCTGTGGGTGACTGGCCAGCTATGATTCAAATCGGAGATGCATTGGATGGAAGTATGGAATGGCAATTCATAGCTTGAACCGGACGGCTGATAAAAAGCGTTATTTTTATTTGTAAACTGAATGGCGTTGCGGTCATTGAATCCACGCACCCCATGGAAGGTGCCGAAGTAATGATCAAATGACCGGTTTTCATTCATCAAAATCACGACGTGCCGGACATCCGCGATCGTGCCGGTGATTCCGACGACGGGGGCGACAACCAATTGCAATTGCGTGCCGGTATCGTTTAACGTCGCTGTAAAGCCATTGGGCAGCAATCCTGGCGGCATGGTCAATTTGTAAGCGCCATTACCGCTTTTGGATCCGTATTGTAACAAGAGGTAGGTAGCGGCATTCGTCTGGGAAATGGGGTTGGCGATGGCGACGTTAACAACACCAGTCAAGGAAATTGAACCGACAGTCAGAGGCGCGTTGGCGGTCAGATTCAATGAACTATTGCCGGCCAATGAAATTGGACCGCCCACAGTGCCACTGCCTCCCAAGGTCGCCCCGCTCTGAACGGCAACCGAAGCCGTGTTGAGTGTGCCATTGATGAGCAGCGTACCCTGGCTCACAGTAGTGTTGCCACTCACGTTGCCGGTGCCGGAAAAAGACAGGCTGCCGCTGCCAGTTAAATTAAGCGATACCGCACCAGCGCTATTTTTCAAGATGCCCGAGAACGTGGTGTTGGTGGTTTCAAGCACCGTCAAGGTCACATTACTGCTGATTATATTATCAACCCGGCCGGCGCCAGACAGGTTGTTGACGGTGCAGCTATAGCCGGCAAGATTCAAGATGCCGTTCAGTGTGACGTCACCAAAACCAGTGCCGCCGGGAAGCGATTCGGACGAACTTAAGTTGACCGCCCCTTGAGAAATTACCGTATCGCCGGTGTAAGTATTGGTCGGGTTGAGCGTCAGTTGACCGCCGCCTTGTTTGGTCAGGCCGGTTGCCCCGGTAATGCTGCCATTTCCGTTGAATATAAAACTATGGGTGGCACTGGCCACGGTCACTGCAAAGGGAGCAATGGAAGTGGCGAGGTTCACGGTAAAGTTGGCGGCCGAGTCGTTAAAAATTGCCTGGCATCCGTCCACATAGTTGGCGGGCGTATTATTCGTCGTCAACCAGGCTAGATTATTCGCGAAGTCCCATTGGTTGGATGGTGAGCCCGACCAAAATAGTGAAGTGGAACCGGGTGTTGGGCCGGGAATATAGACGAACGACACGACGGCATCGGTGACTGAAAGATTTTGCAATTGCGGCGTGAAATCAGCCGTCAGGTCGCGCGTTTGAATATCCCAGCCATCTTGATTTACTTGATAGCTGACAATGTTGTCCAAATTTAAAGGTCCACCGCCTTCAGCCGAAATAATCAACACCCCGTTGGCAGGATTCACATTGGGAATAGTCAGGTGATACGTGCCGAGCCCCGGATTTGTAACCTTGAACGGTTCGCTTTGCATTGCAATGCTGGCATTGCCAAGAAATTTGCCGGAAACCACCGTGTGATTTGTCAAGGGAACACAGACGAAAGCGATAGCGTCCTGCTCGTAAGCACCGCCATTAACGTTGTCATCGTGACAAAATATCGTCCACGTGCCATCGGCGTTGGTGGTGGACAGGGCAAAGTTCGCTTCGTTCTTGCCGCCTTCGACTAGGAGGATGGCGTTGGTCCGGGAATCGAGTCCAAAAGCACGCAAATCAATCGTAGTTTTTCCACTGCCCTTATCGATGACGTGCGTGCCCAGCCGCAGGCTCGGATGGCCGATCAATTGGTTGTTCGCGCCGCCATTGCTCCCGGTGGCATTGTTCAGCCAACCGCCATACCAGCCGCCGGTGTAAGGAAAATAGGCGGCTGCGACATTAAAATTATATTCTGCATTTTGGGGCACTTGAAAAACCGGAATCCAAAATTCTCCGCTTGAACCGGGCGAGGTGCTGGCACTGCTGTCAATGGCGCTGGTCCCATAATTTTTTCCCGGAAAGGCGAGTTCACCATTGTCGCGTCCGTTTTGGTCAATGGAAGTCATCAAAATTCCATTTGTCACATCATCCGTGGATAGTGCGCCGATTTGCACATCGTAATCGGCGCGATTGGAACCGGAACGGATCCGGAAATCATTGATCGAGAGACCGGTGGTGACGGTAACCGAATCGGTGGTGTTATTGGTGTCGTTTTGCTGCACCAAAATATTGGCGGCGGAAATCTGGTCAGGTAACGCTGCCGCTTCAACTGCCTGACCGAAAGTGACCAGCCAAATTGCGGCGAGCATCGTCAGGACAAACTTCACAAGGAAATTATCCTTCGCAAACAAGTTAAAGCCTGGCCGGCTGGTTATGGATAATGTTTTCAAATTAAATCAAATGGAAATAGTTTCGTCGTTCCCCAGTATTTTCGGCGTTAACTTTGAGCGCGAAATCATGGGAGACCCTCGGCGGGAACTCAACCCGCCTGAATATCCAAATCCTGTCAACTTCAGTCGTGTCATGGGCATTTTTGGCAATCATCACAACGATTGTAAAAAGCGCAGCAGCGCCTCACGGTCGTTTTTCTTCAACCGGCGAAATTGTTCCTGGGAGTTTTCCGCTTCCCCGCCGTGCCATAAAATGGCTTCAGACAGGCCGGTGGCACGGCCATCGTGCAAAAAATAATTGTGATTGTTTACGGTCGAGACCAGTCCGATGCCCCAAAGCGGCGGCGTGCGCCACTGGCTGCCGCTGGCTTGGAAAATTTGCCGCCGGTCAGATAAACCCGGCCCCATGTCGTGCAAGAGCAAGTCGGTGTAAGGATGGATGAGCTGGTGCGATAATTCGGGAAAGCCCGCCATATTGCCGGTTTCCAATTCCGGCACATGACAGGCGGCGCAGTTGAGCTGGCGAAAGAGTTTTTCACCGCGCAATACGACTTCATTAGTCCGGTCGCGCCGGGCGGGAACCGCGATCAGCTTGGCAAAAAGCACGGTGGCGGCCAGAATCTCATCACTGACTTCCGGCTGGCCGCCACTGGGTGAATTGGTGCAGATGTTCTCTGCGGCTGTGTAATTTTCCTGCGGATACAGTGTGGTGGTCAAACCCATGTCGCCATTGAAGGCGGCGGCGCATTGCTGGCGCACGTTGGGTTGTTCGGCCTTCCAGCCAAAACGGCCGACGGCCAACTGTTTTGCGGCGGCGTCCCAAACTATATTAAGCTGGCCTGAAATGCCGTCGGCGCGTTTTTGATCTTGGGCGGCAATCATTTTCAACGATTCTTCAGGCACGGCTTCAAGCAGCCCCAAGCCAATGATGGCAGGGGCCACGAGGGGTGAAATAACGGCATTCGTCTGCATCGGTCCATATCCCAGATCAGACAACAAAAAAGTTGGGCGACGCAAATAATAGGCCTCACCGTCATCGTAAGTGCCGCGGATCAATTGGTAGGCGCCCAGAATTTTTGCCTCCGGTTTGAAACCGGGCAGGGCATGTGTTTGTAATTGCAACCCATAAGTCGGCTCCGGTTTGGGGCCGCCATCCGGGCCCCGTCCGGGCACACTCAGCCGGACCACGACCGTTTCGGTCGGTACGAATGAATCCGGCGGTTGGCCGCGTCCGTTCCGGGTATGACACGCAAAACAGGAACGCGAGATGAACAAGGGGCCGAGGCCATCGCGATCGCTCGGCGTCAACGTTGCTGCCAGCCAGCTTTCATTGAAGAAAAAACTGCCGATCGTGTAAGGCGTATGATGTTCCAGCGTCAAATTGCGCGCTGAGAGGGAAAACGCATTGCGGGTGGCATCAAAAGCCGTCGTGCCGCCACCGGCAAGCTCTGAATTGGTTGCTGATTCGTCGGCTCGAATCAGCCAGCCGGAAACGATAATGAAAATGATGAGGAGAAACGTTTTCAATAATGCCCCGATCAATTTTTCAGGTTCAAGCGCAGATGCAAGACCGCCGCGGCGTGCACAATGGAAGTGTTTTGTGCCTGCAAAGCGTCGAGTGCCTTTTTAACAGCCAGCCGTCCAGGCGTGGAATCATTGCCTAAAATCGCCTGATCAAACGGTGCCGGTATGGAACGGATTGCCGCGATGGTTGTTTCCAATTGCTGTTGCAATATCGCCGCGAGTTTTGGATCGGCCTGTTCCAGCAACGTGATGAGTCCAGGTCCCGTAAGGATGGCACCATCAGTGCGCGTATAACTGCCCAGCCAGACATCCTGGATGCCCATTTCGTTGCGCAACAAGTCCAGATGGGTTGAGTCGCTAAAGCAGCATTGTTCGTTTTCCTGGCTTTTGGTCGTGTAAGGCACGAGCATTCGTTCACCGGCCAGTTCGGAACTGCTCAAGTTGCCGGCACCCGTAATGATTTTTTCCAGGGCCGCATCCGGGGGGGCGGATAAAAATCGGGCGCAATAATTAGTCGGATTGTTGGCCGCCCATTGATCGGCGACTGCTTGCAACTGGTCGGCCAGCAATTGCGTAAGCAATTGCAGATATTCCCGCCGCCGCCCGGCATTCCGGCCCGGCCCATTGGCGGTTTTTACGTAATCAGTATAAGCCCGGCGTCCCGGCGTGTCGGCGTATAAATCCTGTCCCCACAAAAGAAATTCAATCGCATGAAACCCGGTGCTGACAGCTCTTTCCGCTTCCTGTTCGCTTTCATTTTCACCCTGTCTTTGGTTGGCGCCCAAAAGCAGGTTTTGCGTTAATTGCGGGTATAGATTGGTCTGGTTGATGATGCCTGAATCCGGCATGCCCACCGTGTAATCAATATAATTCAAATCAATCGGCCAGGCATTGATATATTCTTCCAAAGGTTCGATCGGTCCGTCATAGAAACGCCCAACTTCGCTCTGCGAATACGACTGGCGGCTGGTGATCCATTCGTTTCTTGCCGCAGTCAGACCATTGGCAGTTGGATTTTTCAAAAAAGTTTCGATGACATCGCGCAGCCGCAAAGCCGCCGTCACAGAATCGGAGTATTGCGCCTCCATGATGTCCGCGTAGTGCTGGACAATGTCCGACTTCAAATTTAACACGGATTTTTCATCGGTGTTTGCCGCCGTTATTTGATATGGAATGGAAACAAGGCAAAGAAATAACAGCAGAATTTGTTTTAACGATATTCTCATGAAAAATTGCACCATCATGGCGCCCGGACTTGGGCACTTTGACCAACCGCGTACAAGTTGGCTGCGCCGCGTTACAATTTGGCGGCAGCCATATCACAAAACAGTGACATTCAGGTGCTGCCAGTATGTCCGAATGAACAAAATCTATTGCCGGACCGGCAATTTGAAAATAGTGTTGCCACGGATACGGATACCGATGAATTAATATGTTGGCGGGAACTGAATGATGTTCAAAGATTACGGTTTTATTTTGCGAGTCCTCGGCGGCGTGCTGGGCGGCGCATTATTGGTCCAGTCAAGCATGGCTGTTGGCATTGCGCCCCTTTATGAGGTCAACCAGCGGATGGAAGCGCCGGCCTTTTTATCCATGCCGCCACTGGCTGGCGGTGCGTTGCCCAAACTGCTTTCCCAGACGGGTGTCTTCAAAAACACCGCCGAACTTCAACCGCAGCCAGCGTTGATCCCTTATGATCTGATTGTTCCGTTTTGGTCGGACGGCGCAACGAAATTGCGCTGGATTGCTGTACCCGCAGGAAAAATACACTTCGCCCCGACCGGCGAGTGGGTTTTTCCGCGCGGAACCGTTTTCGTTAAAACGTTTGAACTGGCAACGAACGAGGCCGAGCCTGATTTGAAACGGCGTCTGGAAACGCGGTTGCTGGTGTGCGATGCCGCCGGCGGGGTCTATGGTGCGACTTACAAATGGCGCCCGGATGACCGTGAGGCGGATTTGTTGGAGACCAATTTGACGGAGCCGATCGAAATCAAAACGGCCACCGGCGTGCGCAAGCAGATGTGGTATTACCCGAGCCAGCAAGATTGTCTGACCTGCCACACTGCGAACGCAGGTTTGGTATTGGGCGTGAAAACGCGGCAGTTGAACCGGGATTTTAAATATCCATCCGGCGTCACGGATAATGAATTAAGTGTGTGGAGCCAGCTTGGGTTATTCGATACAAACCTGACGGCCACGGATCTGAAAAATCTTCCCAAACTTGCTGCGGCCAATGATTTAAGCCGCAGCCTGGCCGACCGTGCCCGTTCGTATCTGGATGCCAATTGCGCGCAATGTCATCGCCCCAAGGGCACGGTTGCGTCGTTTGACGCACGTTTTGATACGCCGCTGGCGCGACAAAATTTAGTGGATGGCCGCGTATTGATTGATGAGCGGATTGATAGCCCGCGCATCATCAAGCCGAACGACATCTGGCGCTCAATTCTCTTCATGCGGGCGAACACGATCGAGCCTTTCAAGATGCCGCCGGTTGCCCGCAATACGATTGATACGCAGGGGATGAGTTTATTACGGCAATGGATCGAAAGTTTGCCCGGCCCGCCGGTGTTGCCGCCACCAGCCATTTCTCCCCATGGCGGGAATTATCACCAGCCCCAAACCATCAGCTTGCAAAGTGACCCGGGCGTGACCATTCGCTATACACTAGATGGAACCGTGCCGACGACGTCCGATTTACTTTATGAAAAACCGATCCAATTGAGCGGTCCAACCATTTTGCGCGCCCGGGCATTTAAAGCCGGCTTCACCAAAAGCATCACCGTCCAGGAAATCTTCCTTATTGGCGGCTGAGGTTTTCTGGATTTGGCGCCGGTTTTTATTTTGCATTCGGCACGGCCACGATGCCCCACGGACTGCCGGGCGATTTGACGCGGGCAACTTCTTTTTCCGTCACCAGATCCACGACCGAGACATCATCAGACGGGCCATTGGCGGTGAAGAGATATTTTCCATCCGGCGAGAAGGTGATGCCCCATGGACGTTTGCCGACCTTGATCGTGTTCAGCACCGCGTAAGTATGGGCATCCACTACGCTGACGGTTCCGGCACGGCCGTCACTGACGTAAATCTTTTTGCCATCCGGCGAAACCCTTACGCATTGCGGGCGCGAATGCGGCGGCAGCGTGATCACTTTCACCAGTTTCTGGCTGGCGGTATCAATCACATTCAATTCACCGACGGATTCCGACGGAATAAACGCCCGTGAGCCATCGGGCAGGAAATCAACATTGCGCGGACGCGGATGGACTTGCAAATGGCCGATGATTTTAAATGTCTGGGTATCAATCGCAAAAACATCTCCAGCCGTCTCGCAGGTGATGTAGAAAAATTTCCCGTCCGGGCTGACGCCCGTGCCTTCGGGTTCACGCGTGACGGGAATGAACGTAATGGTCTTTCCGGTGGCGGCCTCCAGCACTGTGGCGGTCCCCACATCTTCGTTGGCGATATAAAGCCGGGTGCCATCGGCACTCAGGCAAAATTGTTCTGGATCGGAACCAGCCGGAATTTTACGCAGGAATTTTTTTTGCGCCACATCCACGAGGCCGATGCCATCGGCCGCCTTGTCGGATTTGACATTATCATCGTCGTCATCGTCGTGGCCTTTTTCAAAGACCGGGTTGCCGTTGGCGTCTAATTTTGGCGGTGGTTCGATGGGGGTGCCACTCAAGGCGACATAAACCGTTTTTCCGTCTGGACTGGCGTGGATGCCGCGGGGGCGTTTGCCAACGGGAATGATGGCGACAACTTTAAAATCCTTGCCGCTGATGACGGTCAGGTTGCCGCTTTTTTCATTTGAGACAAAGATCTGATAGTCGCCGCCAGTCTGGCTGCGGGCAACCGTCGCCCCCAGGAAGATTGTACCGCAGAAAATCACCATTCGTAGTGTGAGTCGGGGAAAAGCTTTCATTGGAATGTACTTATAGCCAAAGCGTTTGCGGATTGTCAGCAAGAATATTTTTTTGTCTGCCAAAATTAAATCTACAGATTGCTTTTGGCCGCTTTGCGGCTGACAATGCCCGGACTTTATTAGAGTCTTGCTTATTGGGCTGACGGCTTTGACGGCGCAACGCAAGTCCTAAGGCAGCACGCATGAAGCAGATTCAACCAGCCAGCCACAGCTTGAGGAAGGCGTTTACGCTGATCGAGTTATTGGTTGTGATCGCGATCATCGCCATTCTGGCGGCCTTGTTGTTGCCGGCCTTGAATAATGCCAAACAAAAGGGCCAGCGCGCTGTTTGTCTGTCCAATCTCAAACAGATTGGCCTGGCCTTCACGATGTATCTTGGCGACAACACCAGTCATTTTCCAGACCGGCGCGATTTAAAATCCAGTCTGCCGGGCGGTTATCATCCGTGGACCACCTGGCCGCCTTCGGATCCCCGCGGCGGCTGGGCGGCGTTGGTGTTGAAAGATCAGGGGGCCAGTTATGCGCTATGGTCGTGCCCGGCGGCGATCAATTCACCGGTTGGCAATGCTGTTCAGTCGGCTCAAACCTTCTCAACTAATACGGTTGATCCGTTATCGCGCTATTGGCTGTGGCGTTTTGATCGTCCGGATGATCCAGTCGGGTTGGAAGATTTTTGGGGCAAAACTGAAACGGAAGCGGTGGCTGACCTGGCGTCCACAAATGATCCAACCGTCGGCATCATCAATGGCGCCGGCGATGTGGAACTGGTTGTGGATCCTTATTATCCGAATACTGTGCCGAGCATCACGGCAGATTTAAAAGGTTTTACCATCCATCCGGGCGGACGTTGCCGGGTATTTCTGGATGGGCATGTGCAATACATCAAGGATGCACGGACCCCGCGTTAGAACTCGCCTAATACGGGTAGGGCAAAGTTGCTGCTTTGCCCATTTATGAACCCGATGTGATCAAGTCTGGAAACGAGCCATTTCACTTGATCATTCCACTATCAGGCGGAGCCGCAGCTTCGCCCTGCTATTTATGGAATAACTTGTAGTGATCATTTCATTAACGACGCGTTCGTCGCAAGCTGACTATTTTCTGCGACCAACGATAATTTCACCGCTGAATCCAATCCGGTGGCAAAAGCGCGGATGGTTTTTTTTACATCCGGGACGGGCAGGTAATCGTAATGTCCAGCGGGATAACCCATGATGACAACGTAATCAAAGGCTTTTACCTTCTGCCGCTTGGGAATATCGGTGAGATAAGCGAGGCCGACGCAGGGTGTGCCCGGCTCATTTAATTCCAAAATCGCCGGATTACGGGTGACCGTGACCGTGCCCGGAATGACCCAGGATTGCGTTAAAGGTGACCGCAACAGGTCAGTGTAACCGCTATCCACGACCAGTCCGGTGGGAAGAACTTTCAGCACTTTGCCACAAATAAGGCGGCGATTGCGGATGCAATCCGCCCTGACTTCTTCGGCGCGAACCGCCGCGCTGGCCGTGGCATCCAACATGGCTGGCGCGGCAACGGTGGGAGCCGGGGGGGCTGCTGGCGATGGCGAATCATTATGCGCGCAGCCAGCCAGCAACACAGAAATACCTGCCAAACAGACGCCGGCCTTCAAACGACCCGCATGAATCCATTGACCGGGAGCGGAGTAAAAAGCGCGAAACATGAAACCTTGTAACATTTTTTGAAAATGGCGCAACGTGTTTCTCCCGTTTTATGGCTTTACGCCGGTTGCATTTGGGGCTTAGATAGCCTAGATTTTACCCGCAGCCAACAATGATGAAAAAGGATTGGGCAGGCTGCGGGTTATTCGATTTGCACCAAAACATCTGACTTACCGATTATGCGTAAAACCCTCAACCGCTGGCTTAATCGTTTATTGCCAGTTTTCCTCAGCGGCATGGCAACTTCTGCTCTGGCGCAATCAGCCCTGTCGGATTTTAATACGCCCGGCCAGCTCACGGCCAATTTTAGTTCCTGGAATGACGCTGGCGGGGTGAATGCCGGTAATTATGCGTTCGCAGAAAATACCACCGACGGCGTCAATGGCAGCGGCGGGATCAATGTCGCTCAAAACACGGACACGACCGTAACCTATAAAAGCGGCAGTTGGAATTTTGCCACCAACGGGGCAAACCTCACGGTCTCCACGATGATCTATGCTGCCGGGGGTAATAATGGCGATAAGATTCAGTTGGGCATCATCAATTCAACCGCCAATGGGCTGAATGGAAATGCCGGGGTGCAGTTTGAATCTTTCCGCTTCATTCCAGCCAGCGCAACGACCTGGACGGCCTATGAACAGTTCCGTTCGGGCGAGACGCTTACGACTGGCGCCGCCCTGGGCAATGTGACGGTGACGGCTGGACATTGGTATAAATTCACGGTCAGCGCCACAAACATTTCCGGCGCCTCCGGCAATATGGCCGCCGCGTGCGCACTTTTTGATTATGGCATCAATGGGGTGACACCCGGAGCCAATCTCGTCACTTTTTCCACCGTGCAAATCCATGCAGCGCAGGACATCGCCACCGACACAACCGTTTATCCCGCCTTCCGTTTGATCGCCAACACGGCCGTCAGCGCGTGGGATAACTTTTTAGTTTTCAGCTCAAATAACGCACCGATCTTCACGTCGAAACTTGCCAATACCACCGTGATTGCCGGCAGTCCAGCCACGTTCACCGCCCTGGCGGATGGGCCGGGAAATATCACCTATGCGTGGTTCACCAATAATGTTCTGGCGGTCGGGGCAACGAATATCACTTATACGACGCCGTCGCTTAATGCCAGTTTCACCAACCTTGCAGTCGTGGCCAAAAATGCCAACGGCTCCGTCACCAATGCCGCAGTCATTAACGTGGCGGCAACCACCAACATGACGCCGCTGTTGCTCACGGGATTCAATCTGGATGTTGTCGTGGAAAGCAATGCGCCCGGCACCCCTTACAATAGCTATGCGGCAGAATTAAATCCGGGTGAAGGCACTGCCTTTTATCAGCAGGGTTTGGCGGGAACAGCTTATGGTTTGCCAGCCTCCGGCTCATTCAACAGTGTGATTGACGGCACTATTTTTCAATTCCAACCTTACACGGCCAATAACGCCTTGGTGATGAGCAGCGCGACCGGAATTGCCACCGGCACGCTGACCTTGGTGAATCCGGCGACTTACAATGCAATCTCAATTCTTGCCAATTCCGCCAACGGGACTCCGACCAGCACGGGCACGCTGGCGGTGAATTTTGCCGACGGTTCCACCTTCACCACGAATTACGTTGCGTCAGATTGGTTTTTCAACACTGGTTTTGCGATCCAAGGCACAGGGCGGATCAATTTGACCAGCGGCGCGGTTACCGGTACTCCCACTGATCCGCGTTTTTACCAGACGATCATCAATCTGGCGGCGTTGTTGGGCGCTGGAAACAAACCCATTGCTAGCCTGACTTTCGGGCAGGCACCGGACGCCAATGTTACTGCGATTTATGCGGTCAGTGGCTACCTGAGCGCATCAAACACATTCACCCCAGCCAGCATGACCAATCTGCCGGCAACCGGAATCCAGCCAACTTCAGCCACCTTGTCCGGGCAAGTCGTATCCAGCGGTGGTTTTGCGCCCACCATCACCGTTTATTACGGCACAGTCAATGGCGGCACCAATGCGGGAAGTTGGGCCAATAGCGTTAATTTGGGGGTACAGACGGGAGCTTTTAGCCAGTCGGTTTCCAATCTGCTGCCGGGAACGTTCTATTATTATACCGTCAACGGCGTCAATTATGCCGGTAATTCCTGGGCCGCACCATCGCAGAGCTTTTCAACTGCACCGCTTGCAGTGCCGCAAGTGACCACGGCTCCGGCAACCGCCATCAGTGCCAATACGGCGACGTTGAATGGCCAGGTACTTTCAACGGGTGGATCGCCGACCGGGGTGATTCTTTTTTATGGCCTAACGGATGGCGGCACGAATGCCGGTACCTGGAGTAATCAATTTTCGCTTGGCCTGCAAAGCGGCGCTTTTTCGCAGACCATCAGCGGTTTGTCCTCGAACGCAGTTTATTATTTCACGGCCGAAGCCACGAATTCGCAAGGCGCCGCCTGGTCGGCACCTTCACAGACTTTCACCACGCTGGCGACCAATCCGGTGTTTACCGGCGTTCCCGTATTGACCTACCACAACGATAATACGCGTTGGGGTGTAAATCCGAATGAAACAACGTTGACGCTGGCGAATGTGAATACCAACAGCTTTGGCCGGTTGTTTACCTACACGGTGGATGGCTTTGTGTATGCGCAACCGTTGATCATGACGAACGTGAACATTCCCGGCAAAGGCACGCATAACGTGGTCTATGTCGCGACCGAGCATAACAGTGTTTATGCCTTTGATGCGGATGATAATTCAGGCGCCAACGCGTCGCCGCTCTGGCAGACGAGTTTCATCAATCCCGCCGCCGGCATCACGACCGTGCCCAACGGCGACGTTGGCACCACGGATATCACCCCTGAAGTCGGCATCACCAGCACGCCGGTCATTGATCCCGTGACGGGCACGATTTATTTTGAAGTTAAAACCAAGGAGCCGGGGCCGGTGTATGTGCATCGTCTGCACGCCTTGGATATCGCCACGGGGTTGGAACGGACGAATTTTAACAGCCCTTCCGTCATCACCTGCACGAACTATCTGGGTTCGGGAAATGGCGACAACGACGGCAAAACTCCGGCGCACGTCTTGTGGAATCCAATGCGGGAACACAGCCGTCCGGCGCTCACTTTGCTGAATGGAGCGGTCTATATGTCGTTTGCTTCCCACGGTGATAATCAACCGTATCACGGCTGGATGTTCGCTTACAACGCGACCAATGTCGCGCAACAGGTCGGCGTTTACAACGCGACCCCCAACGGCGTCGAAGGCGGCTTCTGGGATGGCGGCGGCGGCCCATCGGTGGATGCCCAGGGCAATATGTATTTCCAGACCGGCAACGGCACGTTTGACGGTGGCACAACCCTTTCCACAACGGCGGATTATTCGATGAGCTTGCTCAAGCTGGCCACTACCAATGGCCTGACGCTCGTGGATTATTTTGCACCGAACAACGCCGTGGCCTTGAGCGGCGGGGACCAGGACCTGGGCTCGGCTTCACCGATCATCCTGCCGGATTCCGCTGGCAGCGCCGCGCATCCGCATCTGGTGGTGGGCGGCGGCAAAACCGCGCCGATTTATGTGGTGGATCGCGATAATATGGGACGGTTCCACGGCACGGGCAGCACCAACTGGATCGTGCAGCTATTCAACGGCGGCCCGGGCGGCGACCGCGATACGGCGCCGGCATTTTTCAATAATGCACTTTACACCATTGATTCCAATGGACGGATCGGCGCTTACAAGATCACCAACGCGGTGTTCAATACCACGCCGGTGGAAACGCCCGACACTTTTGACAACAAAGGCGGCGCTACGGCCAGTATTTCAGCCAACGGCACGAGCAATGCGATCGCGTGGGTGATCTATAACACCGGCGGTCAAAGTCCGGCGACACCATGTGTGCTGCGGGCTTATAATGCCACCAATCTTACCCAAAAACTTTATGCCAGCGACCAGGTCACCGCCCGTGATACCGCCGGCAGTGCGGTTAAATTTACGACGCCCACCATCGCCAACGGCAAGGTCTATGTCGGCGCGCAATACTCCCTGACCGTTTATGGCCTCGCCGCTGTGTTCGTGAGCACGCCGGTCATCAGCCCCGGCGGCGGTGTGTTCACTAATTCCGTGACGGTGACTTTGTCAGATGCGACGACGGGTGCGGTGATTTATTACACCTTGGACGGAACCGCGCCCACGACCAATTCCATTCGCTACACCGTGCCGTTTGTCTTGACCAACTCCGTGTCCGTCACCGCTGGGGCTTTCAAGACGGGCGCAGTGCCCAGCGGCACGACCAGCACCAGCTTCATCAACAGCTCCGCCATCGGCAACGGAACCGGATTGCTGGGGCAATATTTTGCGAACACGACCAGCGGCGCATTTATCACTCCAGGATTCAATACCGCTCCCACGCTGACACGGGTTGATTCGACCATCAATTTTGATTGGAGCACCACCCCGCCGGCGGCCAACGTTGGCCCCAATACTTATGTGGTCCGCTGGACCGGCGCCGTGGAGCCGCAGTTCAATGAAACGTATACTTTTTCGACGACCACGGATGACGGCGTGCGGTTATGGGTGAATGGCCAATTGCTCATTGATGAATGGGTGGACCAAGGGGCGACGACCTGGAGCGGCCAAATCAACCTGGTGGCGCAGCAACGTTACAACATCGAGATGGATTTTTATCAGAATGGCGGCGGTTCACAGGCGCAACTGTTCTGGGGCAGTCCCTCGACGGGGAGCATGCTGATCATTCCCCAGACTCAACTCTATCCGGTGACGAATCCACCGCCATCGGTCGTGTTGACCACCCCAACCAATGGTGCCAGCTACACCGCCAGTGCCAGCGTGACCATGAGTGCCGATGCGGCCGCGCAATATAATGACTTGAACCGCGTGGATTTTTATGCGGGAACGACGTTGCTGGGCAGCGTTAGTAATCTGCCCTGCACGCTGACTGCCAATGGCTTGGCGGCTGGCAGTTATGCGTTAAAGGCCGTGGCGGTGGATGCCACCGGGTTGAGCAGCACCTCGGCGCCGGTCAACATCACGGTCAATCCCGGCAGCGGCCTGCCTTATGGATTGACCAATGCGAACGTGACGCCGGCCTTCTTCAACATGCCGCCAGCCTTTGACGGCACGTCATTCGCTTCCATTCCGCAGCATCTGTCGCAAACGGGCGTTTTCACGAACACACCGGCGATGCAGCCTTACCGTGGCTTGATTCCTTATCTGCCAAACACACCGCTATGGTCGGATGGGGCAGCAAAAATCCGTTATCTCTCCATTCCGAATAACGGCAGTCCGTTCACACCCGATGAACAGATCACCTTTGCGCCGACGGGCAACTGGACTTTCCCGGCCGGTTCCATCTTTGTCAAAACCTTTGCCTTGCAGACCAACCAAAGCGACCCCAATTCGTTGCGCCGATTGGAAACACGGTTGCTGGTCCGTGACATCAATGGGACGGTTTATGGTGTGACTTACAAGTGGCGTTCTGACAACAGCGAAGCGGATCTGCTTACGACCTCGAGCAATGAAAACATCGCCATCACCACGCCGGGTGGCGTGACGACGCAGACTTGGTATTACCCAAGTGTGTCGGATTGCTTGACCTGCCATACGCCTGCTGCCAATTACGTGCTCGGTTTGAGCACGCGTCAATTGAACGGCAGTTGCGCATATCCGTCCGGGGTGACGGACAATCAATTGCGAACGTTGAACCGGGTTGGCTTGCTGAATCCGGCGTTTAACGAAACCAGCCTCACCAATTTTGAAAAACTGTATGCCATCACGAATCTGACGGCATCGCTGGAAGATCGGGCGCGTTCCTATCTCGACGCCAATTGCGTGCAGTGTCATCAACCGGGCGGCAGTGGTCCGTCATTTGACGCCCGGTTTGAGACGCCATTAGCCAGTCAAAACCTCATCAATGGAGTGTTAAGCAAGGGCGATCTGGGATACGACCACGCTTTTATCGTGGCGCCGCGAGATGTCTGGCGGTCGGTGCTTTATGACCGCATGAACAGTGTGGATTCCACGATCAAAATGCCGCCATTGGCGCGGAATTTGATTGATACAAATGCCATCTCCGTCATGGGTGACTGGATCAATAGTCTGGCAGGCACACCGGCCCAGGCGCCGCCGACGATCAATCCAGCCGGGGGAGTCTTTTCTGCGCCGGTTACCGTCATCTTGCAGGCGCCGGATAATACTGCGACGCTTTATTACACACTCGATGGCACGTTGCCCTCCACCAATTCATTGCTGTATACGGCGCCTTTCACCTTGAACAGCAGCGTCACCTTGCAGGCGGTCGCCACGGAAACGAACTTCAATAACAGCGTTGCCACCACGGCTCAATTTACCATCATGCCGGTTTATTTCACGGGCAACATCAGTTTCACCAACAATGTGTTCGCTCTGCAGATTTCCGGCACGGCGGGTTTAAGCTATGTCCTGCAATCGTCCACCAATCTGGTTGACTGGATCAATGTGAGCACGAATACGCCTTCGGTGAATCCTTTCTACCTGATGGATACGAATACGACCGGCATTCCCGCTCAATTTTTCCGGGCAATCCAATTGTCGCCGTGAGGCCGGGCAGGGGTTGGTTTTTTAGCCACGAAAGGACACGGATGAAACACGGAAAATGAGTGTCGCGCGCAGAACGCGAAGGGAAAAATTCCGTGGTGACTTTGGCCGCGCTGCGGCCAAAGTCGTCGCCGAGCGTAGCGTCAGGCGACGAACCGTTGCGTATCCAATGTCTAATGCTCTAATTTGCCCTAACCGGCGTTTTCAACAGGCTGGGCGGAAATCTGTAGCATCCGTTCAATGGGCAGGCGGGCGCGTTCCAGAATTTCCGGGGGCAATTCCACGCGCGGGGCGAGGTTTTTCATGCAGTCACGGACTTTTTCCAGCGTGTTCATCTTCATGAACCGGCATTCGCTGCAACGGCAATTATCGGTCGGTGCGCGCATCGCATCAAAAACCGGCGCGCAGAGAAATTCCTTGTCCGGGCACGCCTTCTGCATCCGGTGAATGATGCCGGATTCCGTCACGATGATGAATTGCTTTGCCGGATCATTTTTGCAGAACGTGATCATCTTTTCCGTGGAGCAGACGGCATCGGCCAGATCGCGTACTTCGCGTAGACTTTCCGGGTGGACGATGACTTTGGCCGCCGGATATTGCGCCTTCAACTTCACGATGGCATCACGACGAAACTCGACGTGCGCATAACAGTTGCCTTTCCATAAGGTCATCTTGCGACCGGTCTGTTCCATCACCCATTGGCCAAGGTTTTCATCCGGCACGAACAAAATATCCTTATCCTTTGGTGCCGCATTGACGATTTTTTCGGCATTGCCGCTGGTCACGATCACATCGCACAACGCTTTTACCGCTGCACTGCAATTGATATAGGCAATCGTCCAGAAATTGGGATTGGTGGCTTGCAAGGCTGCCAGTTTCGGTGCCGGACAGCTTTCTTCCAATGAACAACCGGCATCCTTGTCCGGCAACACCACGATTTTGTTTGGGTTTAAAATCTTGGCCGTTTCCGCCATGAAATGTACCCCGCAGAAAACGATCACATCCGCATTGGTTTTGGCGGCTTCCTGCGCCAGCCCAAGGGAATCACCCACAAAATCCGCGATATCCTGAATCTCCGGCACTTGATAATTGTGCGCGAGAATGACGGCATTCAATTGCTTTTTCAGGGCGTAAATTTCTTTGGCCAGCGGCGTGAATTTTTCCTGGCTCATCACTGCGCGCGGCTGAATTTCGGCGACATCAATCATGGTGAAAAGTTACCGCCGAAAACTGCCAGCGTCAAACTCATCACTTCACTGCACGCCGACACGGTAGAAATATGAACTGGAGTTGGTCATCAAATAATTAGTAAAACTGGTGGTGCCAGCTCGACCAATAATATTATTTTGGATGGTAACGAAACCGTTTTTCAAATCTGAACAGTCTTGCAGGTAATAATTCCGATTAGTGGTGCTTTGCCAGGTTAACACGACGCGACTTGGGTAATTAATGAAGACTGGCGGAGCCAGTTGAAGTACGGAAAGGGCGTTGGTGGGGCTGGTGCCAGCCAGCCATTCCTGCCAGTTATTCATATGATCGCCATCAGAATCCACATAGTTTGCCGAACCATCCGTGGGCAGGCCGTTCTGGCCGAGCCACGCAATGAATGGCTCCATGTTTATCACGTTTGTGACGCTCGCATCTTGAAATTCCGTAGCCCCAATATCGACTGCACCGCCAACAACACGAGGAAAACCATCTAAATCCATCAAATTGACGACAAGGCTGCTGTCACCAGCGTTGATGCAGGGGGAATTGGTCGCCAGATGAAAAGGAGGTGGATTAGTCAGAGCAGAATATGATTCAATGAATAATGGTGCATTCGTAAAGTTGCCGGAGCCGCTGACCGAGAATGAAGTGCAGCAATGGTCAAAAAAACTTTGGCTGGCGGAAAGATGAGGGGAATTTGCTGGATAAAATCCATAAATGATGCTGTTTGTAGCCATGCAGTATTGTATTGGGGGATAAGTACTGCTTTGGAAGAATGGTAAAATTATTGTGCAGTTGTTAAGCACGCCACTAATAATGAGATTGCCATTGGCCGCATTGAAAAATCCGTTGAATTGACAATTATCCAAAATATCCTGATAGGATGACGTATTGGCATTGTAAATGCAACGACTCAGCTTGCTGCCATAGCTGGTATAGAAGGAGTAACCGTCTAATGTGCAGTTGACTGTGGTATTTGAATAGATTGCACCACCGCTACCACCAACGGCATAATTGTTTGTTAATAAACAATCGTAACAAGTTCCAAAAGCGGTCCCACCACCGTAGTACGCAGTATTGAAAATTATGGGGCAGTTTGTCAAATTGGCAAAAGCCGCGCCGCCACCATAGCTTGAGGCGGAATTAGATACCAAATAGCATCCGTTTAAAGTATTTGAATAGGCTCCCCCGCCGTAGGTAGCCAAATTATTGGCCAGCGCGCAACCGATGAGCAGACCAAACGCTGCCCCGCCGCCGTCGCCATTGGTCACGGCATTGCCAGCCAGCATGCAGTTTGTCAACGTACAGGAGTAAGCGCCGCCACCAGAAATTGGTAATTTGCTGGATAATGGACCGCTCAGCCAGTTGCTATTCAATATGCAATCAGTAAGTGAATTGGAGCAGGCTCCGCCGCCTTTGGAAAAGGAATAGTTTCGTGCCAGCAAGCAATTGGTTAAAATTCCTCCGGCTGCACCGCCACCAAACTGGCTCGAATTATTATTTAACAACGTGCAGCCAGCTAATAAGCTGGAAAATGTACCGCCGCCAACCGTGGAGAAATTAGTTGTGACCATGCAGTTCAACAAAGTTCCGAAAGCAACGCCTCCACCAGAGTTATTGGCATGACTGTAGGAGATTGTACAAGCAACTAAAGTTCCCGAATAGGCGCCGCCGCCTTGATTGGCGGATGAACAGGTCGTGATCACGCAATTTGACAACGTTGCCAGGGGCGATTGGCACCAAACACCGCCGCCATTTTGATTCGTAAGATTGTCGCCGTTGAACATGGCTGCCCCATTGCTCAAGGTGAATCCGATGATTGACGCACCGTCGGCGACATAAGCGCAACGCACACCCGTTGGAGAACCTTGAATGGCGGTATATTTTGCTCCTGAAAGGCTAATCAGGGTAATGGGTTTATTGACGGTCACCCGATTGGTTACGAATCCATAAGCTGCCCGCCCGCCGGTGGCATAAATTCCATTGGAGACCACGATAAAGTCACCAGCGGCGGCAACGTCAATGGCGTCCTGAATATTCGTGGCCGCAGTCACCCAATTGGTATAGGGGGACATCACGTTAGTATTGGCATTAAACGGGAAAGATATTGGCGGATGGACGTAATGCACCGTTTGCGTAAAATCCTGCTGATATTCATAGGCGCCCAGATCCACGGCACTGCCAATAACGCGCGGATGGCTGGCCAAATCAACGTCACCGATATCAGCATTGGTCGTTCCATTATCAAGGCAGAACGACCACGGCATTAAGCGGAAATCGCCTCCGTCAGCATTGAAAAAACCAGGCGAATTAGTGATGTTTTTGCTGCCGCTCGCTAGATTGTTGGTCGGAATAGTACAGCAATTGACTGCGATAGACTGGGAGATATTGGGACTAAATTGCGAAACCATTGAATTATTATAATAGATAATACAATTGGTTAAATTACCACCAACGATTCCGCCGCCGCTGCTGTAGTTGGCCGAATTATTTGCAATCGTGCAATTATTAAGGGCGGCAAGGCCAAGAGAGTAAACGCCACCACCACCGCCATTGGCATTATTATTGCCGCAATAATTGGCGCTCACAAGGCAGTTTCTAATTGAAGCCGCACCACAATTGATTCCACCACCATTACCTGAAGTGGAATTACTGCTAATAATGCAATTATAAATCCTTGCAAAAATGCCGGATCCACTGGCGAAAACACCACCTCCACCATTGTTGCCGGAACAATTACCAATTATTACGCAGTTTGTGACCATGCCATTTATGCAGGTGACTCCACCGCCACTCTCATCAACAGTTGTCGCACCGCCCGTCAGAGTAAACCCAGATATTACGGTTGCAGCGCCAGAAATAGAGACACATCGGACAGCCGTACTCCCATTCGTAGTTACTGGCACTTGATAGCCGAGAATTGTTGTGACATTCGGCCCATTAACACTTTGGACAGTAATTGACTTATTGATTAATACCCGGTTAGTAGTGCTTGTTGAACTCGGATACGGCCGCCCACCAGTTTTATAAACTCCGTTGGTTACCAAAACGGTATCGTTTGCGCTGGCGGCATCAATCGCGTCTTGAATACTTGTTGCTGCCGTGTTCCAACTGCCGAAAGGTGACAGGGGAGTTGGGTTGTTGACGTTGACATATAAAACCGAGGCGGAAACGTGCGCGGCAAGAATCATCAAGGCGGCCAGGCCGTAAATCATTTTCGACTTCATATTTTAAAATCTTAAATCTTCTAAGTCGGAAAGATTTATCATGCCAGGCAAGACGGTTCAATTAAATACAACCGCACCTTGCAGACAAAAATTGCTGGCGCCGGTTGAAGTTGATTATGAGCCAAAAGCGGACGAACTCATCATCAACAATTTCATGGCTGAGTGATTTTAACTCGCAAGAAGCGACTGGCTTTCAGGCCAGCCAGGTCGCGGAGGGTGACACTTTCGTTCGGGAAACCGGTGCGTGAAATTTCCTGGACCTGGGCGGTCAAAACAGTGTTGGAACCGGCATAGCTGGCGATTTCTGACCAATTGATCAAATTAGTGGAGGCTTGAACGTGATACGTCACGCCGCTTTCCGCCGGGCGATGGTTGAAGGTGATCTGGAAATAATGGGTGCTTCCGCTGGCAATTAGATTCGGCAAGGTCATCGTGTTCGTTTTCCAATATTGCAATAGTTGCACGAGGGCGATCGGTGAATTGGTTGGTACCGGACCATTGGCTTGGGTGATTTCGTTGATGCCATGGCAACTGGTACAGGTACGGATTTCGCCGGGGGCAAACGTCAGCCAATAACGTTCGCGAACGATCCCCACGCCATTGGTATCAGTCAATTGCCAGGTCATCGCCCGCCGGGCTGGAACAATGGCGGCCTGCGAACCATCGGCTGCCAATCGTACGCTGGCGAGCGGTGTTCCTTTGGCCGCCGGATTATCCACGGCCGGATCATGCAGGTATTGGGCAATCACCCGCCGACCTTCGCCGGGTTCATTGGTGTCGCCGTAATTCAGGCTGCGCAATTGATCGGCTTGAAAGAGTTGCAACCACGCGATGTCGTAAATTTTTCCTGACTTGCCAATCGTTTCATGCCCCGTACCGGCAATGCGTAAATTGAAAGGCTGTTGAAAGTCGGCGTGGTCGCGCGTCGTAACATCGCGGCTGACGATGAGTGCCAAATTGTGGGTGCGCAGATAATTTTGAAACGCGCCAATATCCACACCCGCTGTGGCAAAAGCGGCTTTTTCTGGCATATCAATGGGAACGGAAAAAGGCACCGGGCGGGGGCGGGCGATGACTTCGACGGGGTCAAATTCCCATAGCCGATTCGTCACTAAATTGAGCAAGTAACTGTTGGGATCGAAATAACTGGCGTTATTGGTCAGTCCAGAGGTGAGAAAAGTACCTGGCACATAATAACCGTTGGTGAATTGGAGAAACTTCAACCGAAAGTCATAGCTGGTCGTGGGATAATTTGTCTCGGGGAAATTCACCGTATCTCCATCCATTTCCGCCTGGGTGTTCGTCGTATGTGAGGCCAAAAAATAGCCGTCGGAAGTCATCAAGGGATTGCGGTAAAGTCCGGTGTGATCTGGCGGCACTTCGTCCGGTGAATCGGCGTAGGAGTGCGTTGAACGCGGGGTAAGATAATTGATGCGCATGTAAAACGCATTCAAGTTGGTGTTGCCAGTGAGCGAAACGATCTGTCCGGCACCATGTGTCGCAAATTCCGGGGCGTCAATGCCGTAGAATAATCCTTGAACTTTGGGGTCTTCGCGCACTTCCAGAAAATTTTCAATCGTGTTCGTATTATAGTGGTCACCGAAGTAATAAAGCGCGTCCAGATTAGGATCATTGGTGAAAGATACTGAAGCGTAACTGCCGCCGATCTCATGGCGACCGATGTGATTTACCGTTTCTTCATCGGTGCCGTCCTGGTTGATCGCCCACGGAAAAAATTGATTAAATGAATTGCCGAGCAGGTCGGTGCCGGCCAACAGATCGGTGCGTACATCGCGCGGTTCGGGGTAAACTTCGGTGACGTCCCGGGTCGGGACAGAATTGGAAGATTCATCGCTCCAATTGAAAGGACCATAAACCACCTTGCCTTCTTCCCAATCCGTGTCTGCCTGCTGATCGCGTTGCAAATGATCCCAACGCACAAAAATAATTCTCCCGGCGCTGTCAACCAAAGGTGAAAACGCACCGCTCGGCGTATGGTTGACCATGAACAGATCGCCATTCGTCGGCTGCAAGCTCCAGATACCGGTCACCGTGGCAAGTTCTTCGTATTCGTCTAATTGCGGGTAGAGCTGGCGTTCACCATTGCGCGGCCGGTCGCTGGTGAAAATGATCCGGTCGTCCGAACCGTAAACCGGCGCGATATTGTTAAAGTTTGTTGGTTGATTCGAGACTTTCGTGATGACAGGAATGGAGTTGGGATTGGTGAAATTGGTAATTTCGTAAAGTTGCCAATAATGGTCGGTGGCGTCATTGATGTCCTTGGGCGTGCCGATCACCATGCTGAATACCGCCTTTTTCCCATCCCAATACATGCTGGGCTGCCGCACGGCGATGCCGTTCGGTTCCTGCGCGCCCCATTGGCCGTAACCGGCGGCGCGGGTCAAATTTTTGACGCTGCCATCAGGATATCGGATATACAGATCGCCCCCGCGTCCACAGGATTCGGTGGTGCCGCGTTGATTGCCAAAAGTTGAGGCGATTGTCCCAAAATCAGCCGGAACGGGTACTTGGGTGACAAAAAGAATGGAGTTGGTTGGACCCGCGAATCCGCTGAAGGCCGCGAATAGCAGCCCAAGTCGTACGAGAAACTTCATGATTTTCTTTAATCAAGCACTTGCCATGCCGCAAAACAGAATGTTTCCGGCATTGCGCGTGATCCGAAAACAATCAAATCAGGGGGTCGTCGTCGCACTCACCCGATAAAATCTGGCCGCATTGGTCGCTGCCGGATCGCTTATTTGAATGGTCCCACCTGGGCTATAATAGATATTTTGCAACATTTGCCAGGCCACAGGCGACTCGAGGTTGGTTGTGAATTGAATGAAGTAATTGGCATTCGTTTGGGCGATAAATTGGAATTGGAATTGGTTTGTCATCCACGTCATTGACTGTATTTGCGGCACCTTTAAGGGTTCCACATGCATGACGATGTCGCTGGAAACCCCGCTGGGATTGTCATTGTTATAAACCGTGAAGCTAACGGTATAATCACCTGAATTTGTCCAAGTATGCCAAGCCCCGCTATTGGTGGCCGTAGTCCCATCATCAAATGTCAAAACCGTACTCGCTGCCCGTCCGCTATAAAATCCGTAAAAATAGACCGAACGATTCACCAGCGCGTGATCTTGATAAGAAATGCTGTCGATTGATAGCGGGCCGATGAGATTGGCCGCAATGACTTCATCACACCCCATTGAAGGCGGGTTCGTCCAAATTTCACCGTCGATATCGGTGCCATTGGCATAAAGTCCATTGCCGGCGCCTCGACAAGGCGAAGCGATGCTGAGATGGAACAAATCCAAGATTTGCGGATCTACATTTATATTATTTGCGCCAGATAAACCTAAAGTCGGTGAGGTGCAGGAAGAGTAATATTTATCTGTTCCAACCAACCCCATAATTGGGTCGTGATTATCTAGCTGATTAATTGGCGGCTGTGCATGGTTATTCACCACAATACTATTTCTAACAGTACTTCCGTAGGTTCCGGCTCCGCTGTGAGTTTGGAGTGTCAAATTATATTCCACAGTACAATTATTTAGCAACGTTTCGAAAGCGCCTCCGCCCATTTGCGTTGCCCAATTATCAACCACCACAGAATTATTCAATGTTCCATAGATGATTCCTCCACCGTAAATCGCACTGTTATTGGAAAGCATGCAATTAGCAGCAATTCCATTGAAGGCCGGATTGGGATTACAAAAAATGGCACCGCCGCTTTCCAAGGGGCCGGCAGTAGAAATATCGCCGGTCGCGCGGGTCGCGCCATCCTGTAAAGTGAAACCTGTTAACATGGCGCCATTCGCCAGCAGGTACGCACAACGCACGGCGCCCGGTCCATTTGTCATGATGGGATCCCAAGCACCTTGAATGATGGTTTTTGACCAGCCATTGACACTAATCACGGTGATGGCTTTATCCAAAACAACGCGATTGGTCAGATTGCCATCCACGATTTTCCCGCCCGTCGCATAAATACCGTTAGTCACCAATACGATATCTCCGGACGATGCAGTATTGATCGCATCTTGAATGTTGGTTGCAGCCGTCGTCCAAGTGGCGTAAGGGACAGTCGGATTTGGGCTGGCTAAATTCACGACATGGATGGCCACCTGCGTCACCACACTGGTCGCAATGCCAAAAGCATTGCTTACCACAACTTGATAGAGTCCGGCATCTTCCGGGCCAAAATTATTTACGATCAGGGCAGAGGTGCTGGAATGATCGTGGTGCCCATCATCCTGCATTGGTATGCCATCTTTGTTCCAGAAATAAGTCAACGGGGTCTGCCCGGCGGCGATGACATTGAAAGTTAATCCATGTGCCGGTGAATCAATCTGAAAGCCGGGTTGGAAGCCGATAACAGGAATGGAGTGCCATTCATCACAACCGATGGCGGGTGGGTTGTTCCAAGGTTGGCCATCAATATCCACACCGGAAACCACGTTGCTAAGGCCGGCGCCAATGCACGGGGAAGTGGCTGACAAATGAAGATTGTCACCGATGAGTTGCGGATTTAGCCCGATGTTTCCAATTCCTGACGGCAACGGATCAGCACAACAGTAGGCCATTGTGCAATTAGCATAGTTAGTGTTTGGATAAAGAGATAATTGGGAAAAATTGCCAAAAACGATGCAGTTGGTCAGTTTTGCCCCATAAACGGCTGCCCCATAGCCTGTACTGGAGCTGAATGAAGTATTGGCGGTCAGGGTACAATTAATTAGAGTTCCACCGTTTGCTCCGCTGCCATAACTGAATGAGGAATTTTGTCCCACGAAACAATTTTTTAAGTTACATTGATCTGCCCCTCCGCCAGTGAATCCACCGGTATTTGCAACAGTGCCATAGCCGGCAGTATTGGTAGTGATGATGCAATCATTCAAATTACAGCTTGCTGCACCGCCACCTGTACCACTGGCTCCCACAGCCCAATTGCCAGTTATCAGGCAATTGTTCAGGGTCACATTGTATGCGCCGCCCCCGCTGGTTGCCGCAAAATTTTGGGCAATCGTGCAACCGTAAACCGTTGCATTATTTGAACTTCCCAAGACGCCCCCGCCTTTCATGGATGAGTTGGGCGAGCCGGTGGCTGTGCGCGTGGCACCGCCATAAAGAGTGAATCCACTTATAATGGCGTTGTTTGTCATCCAAACGCAGCGGATGGCTCCCGGCCCATTGGTGGAAGTCGAATCCAAAGCCCCTTGAATGATTGTGGCATTCGCGCCATTGACGCTTTGCACCAAAATTGCCTTATCAATGGAAACCCGGTTGGTGATGATACTATCCATGGATTTACCACCGCTATTATAAAGGCCATTGGTCACTAAAACGATGTCGTTGACCGCCGAGGCCGCGATGGCATCCTGGATGTTAGTCGCAGCTGTGCTCCAATTTAAATAAGGGGAAAGCGGATTGGCGCCGGCGGCACCTACGCAATGTACGACCACTTTCACAGTCGAACTCAAGACCGTACCCAAAGCATTGCTGACCATCACTTGATAAATACCAGCATCAGCCAGTTTGGCGCCGATTGCCGTTAAAGTTGCCGTTTGCGTGGAACTGAAATGTCCGTCGTCTTGCAATAGCACACCGTCCTTAAACCAGAAAAAGCTGCAAGATAATGAGCTTTGCAGGGGGAAATTTCCAATGGTAAAACCGGCAGGATTACCCGTCAGGTTGAACTGGGGCACGCCAATAAGCAGTGCTGCCGACCACTCGGCGCAACCAACCGAAGGAGGATTCGACCACGTTGCACCAAAAAGATCTGTCCCGGTTCCAATATTGACACCTGTTCCGATACACGGCGAATTACTGGAAAGATGTATGCCATCTGCGAATAATTGTGGTGGACTGGTAAAATTGCCTGTGCCGACAATTGCCGGCGTAGTGCAACAGTGGGAAAAAGAACCGCCGATGAGCTAATAATTACCGTAGGAACCACCGTTAAAATAAAGGATGGAATTCGTCATGGCCACCGGATAGATGGCACCTACGGCTATATTACTTACAATGGTGCAATTATTGAGCACTGATTGATAAGTTGCCCCGCCAAATGGAGTTGGAGTCCCGTTACTGACAATAAGGCAGGCATTAGCCGTTCCCTGATAAATGCCGCCACCATACTGGCCAGCAACATTCGATGCGATCAGGCAGTTGCTGACCAAAGCATTGGAAGAGGCGCACCAAGCTCCACCGCCAGCCTCTAAACTGAAGGCATCTCCGGAACTCCGCGTTGCTCCGCCCATCAAAGTGAATCCAATCAAAGCAGCTTTATTAGTCAACCACGCGCAACGGATAGCGGTATTTCCGTTGGTGGCGCCGATTCCTAAAATACTGGTCATTTGCGGGCCGTTGACGCTTTGCACAATCACTGGCTTGGTCAAAGCCACGCGGTTGGTCAAATCTCCCGCCATAACTTTTCCGCCAGATTGATAAACCCCGTTGGTCACCAAAATTTGATCACCATTTGTGGCCACATCAATCGCATCCTGGATGTTGGTGGCGGCAGTATCCCATGTCTGAAAAGGCGGCAGGGGAGTCGGATTGCCGAGATTGACATAAAGAACCGAGGCCGAAGCCAATGCTGTGGCCAGTTTGAGGCAGAACAACGTGAAAATGATTTTGACCTTCATAACTTGAATTGAAGAAACGTATTAAGACATGCCGAATAATTTTAATAATTTTGACGGTTTTCTGGGTGTAAAACCAGTCATTTTCTGGCTCGGTTCGTGGCCGGTTTTTAAACTCATAATCGCAGGGTCGAAATCAACGGGGAGTGCGTGTCAAAGATTGCCTTACCTCTTGCCAAGAACCAGTTTGCTTTCGGCCGTGGCCAAAGCCCGCCACGTTCCTGCTGGTAAATCGCCCAGCCAAAAATTGCCGATGCGCACGCGCATCAAGCGCAGGGTTGGATGCCCGATGGCCGCCGTCATGCGCCGCACTTGCCGGTTTTTGCCTTCCACCAATTCCAAGCCGATCCAGCAATCAGGAACGCTCTTGCGCACCCGAATGGGGGGAGTCCGCGGGGCAATTTCCGGTTGCGGCTCCAATAGCCACGCCTGGCACGGCAACGTTTTGTGGTCTTGGATCACTATTCCACGTTGCATTTTATCCAAGACATCGCGCGTGGGAATGCGCTCGACTTGGGCCCAATATTCGCGTTCGTGAGCGTGGCGCGGATTCAGCAATTTATCGTTCCAGAACGCTTCATCACTCAGTAGCAATAAACCTTCAGAATCAGCATCAAGCCGGCCAATGGCATAGACATTTTTCGGAAACCCGAATTCCGCGAGTGGACGGTTGGGCGAACCATCACTCGTGAATTGCGATAGCACTCCGTAAGGTTTATTAAAAGCGATGAGCACGATGATTCAGGCGGCCGGCTTTTGGACGATGAAATAATCGTTAAAATAACGCGCGCCCCATTCGCCATGGCCGCAGTTCTCAAAATGTTTTAACTCGCCGCCTGCCGCTGTGATCAGGCGTCGCACTTGGTCCGTCGGCACGCCGTAAAGCGGGATGAACGGTTGACCGTGACTGCGTTGTTTGCGGATGAAGTCAGCCACAGAATGCGGGATGAATTTTCGCCAGCCGCGGGCATGGACGGTTTGAAAATAAGCCACGCCTCCTGGCTTGAGCAGACGTAGAAAATCACGGATATATTTTTCCTGAAAATTGGGCGGGATATGTTGCAGCACAATCAACGAACAGATGAAATCATAGCTGGCCGCAGGAAAGCCGGCGAGATCATCGCGTGAATTGACGTGATAGGTCACCCGGTCGGAAAATTGATTGAATTCCTTGGCCTGCCGGATCATTGAAGCGGAAATATCCACGCCATCCACCAAAGCAAAACGCGCAGCCAATGCCTGCGACAGCCGGCCAAGTCCGCAGCCGAAATCCAATACGCGACCGGATAAGGGTGAAACCCCGGCTTGTTGAAGTTTGGTGAAAACGTCCGCAATCTCACGCTGGCCGGTGGCAAAAAAGTCTTCGCGTTTCCAGCGGTTGCCTTTTTTATCCGGATCGGTCAGAACGACCCACATCGCGTCGTGTTCGCCGAGCGCCGTCCAGTTCTTTTGCGTCTCATCAAAATTCACGCCCGTTGCATAGGGCAAAACGGTGCAACCGTCAAATGCTTAAGGGCAGGGGAGACCGGCTGGCGGCTGAAGCTAAAATTGTTGGGTAAAAACTTCGATGCCGGTGAATCGTTTGGTTTGGTGCAAAATTTCTTTATCTTGCCGGCTGGCCGGTTAAATTCCGTGCGTGATCCGTAATATCATTTTCGACTGGTCGGGAACTTTGGTGGACGATTTGCCCGCCGTGTTGCAGGCATCCAACTTTGTGCTGACCCAGGCTGGCAAATCAGCGATGTCGCTGGAACAATTTCGCGCAGAATTTTCCCTGCCCTTCACTAAATTTTACGATCGCCATACGCCGAAAGTGCCGATGGCGCAACTGGAAGAATGGTTCCATGCGGAATTTAAACGCTCGCAAGGTTCGGTGGTGGAACTGCCGCATGCGCGCGATTTTTTGAAGTTTTGCCGCGCCAATAAAATTCGCACCTTTCTCCTGAGCACCGTGCATACGGATCATTTCAAAGTGCAATGCGGTGTCACCGGCTTTGATGTTTATCTCGACCGGCCTTACACCGATGTTTGGGACAAGCGCGAAAAGATCCATGCCATCCTGGAGGAAAATAATCTTAAGCCGGATGAAACGATTTTCATCGGTGACATGGAACATGATATCGAAACCGCGCATCATGGCGGCGTCCATTCCTGCGCGGTGCTGACCGGCTATAATACGCTGTCACAATTACAAAATGCCCGGCCGGACGTGATCGTTGAACATCTTTCAGAACTGCGCGAGCAGCTCGAAAAAAATAACTTTAGCCTGATGCCCTGGCGGACGGCGCGGGCAAATTCTGACGTCAAATTAGCCAAGCCGATTCCGCTCGCCACCGTTGGCGCTTTGATCTTCAACGCCAGGGGCGAGGTGCTGCTGATTCGCACCCATAAATGGTCGCATAAATGGGGCATTCCCGGCGGGAAGATCAAATGGGGCGAAAGCTCTGAAGCCGCGTTACGCCGTGAAATCATGGAAGAAACGGCCTTGAAAATTTCCAACATCAAATTTGTGCTGGTACAGGATTGCATCCATTCCAAGGAGTTTTATCACGACGCACATTTTGTTTTGTTAAATTATACCTGCCAGTGTGTGGCGCGAAATCCGGCGGTGACTTTGAACGACGAAGGCCAGGAATTTCGCTGGCTTAAACCAGAGGATGCCAAAAAATTAAAGTTGAATAAGCCGACCAAAATCCTGCTGGATGCGGTGATAAAAAATTCGCTGCCAAAACCACGCCGCACCGGCAGTGCCAAAAAGAAATCCTCATCCCGCAAACATCATGGCTAAAATTTCCCTGGTTGATCTGGAAGTGTTTTATCGGGTTGGCGTTCCGGATGAAGAGCGCGCACACCCGCAACGCCTGCTCTTGACGGTGGAAATCGAATCCGATTTCACCGCGGCGGCGAAAACCGATTCCATTGCGGACACGATTAATTATTTCGCCGTCACCCAGCGGCTTTTGAAATTTGGCGAAGGCAAGAGCTGGAAATTGATCGAAAAACTGGCGACCGATATCGTTGATTTAATTTTGACTGAATTCAAACCCCAAGCCGTTTCGGTGGAAGTTAAAAAATTCATCATCCCGCAGGCCAAGCACGTTTCGGTAAAAATTGAAAAGGCGGCAACTTAGAGCGCTCGACTTTTGAAAACACGCCCTAAGGATATAGCTCGATTTCACTGATTTGCGCAGCGTTCACGTAGGCTGGATTGGCCGAAGCCCGAATCGTCAGGCGAAACGAATCCATCAACACCGGTTTTATTTTTGTCCGGTAAACTTGTGATTCCCGATTATCATTCACATTGATGACTGACTGTTGGTGGCCATTAGCTTGGGCCGTGCCTTCGAAGCTGACTGGATACCCCGCTGGATCGGCAAAGTGGATCACCACGGTGGAAATCTTTGCCGGCTTGGCCAGATGCACTTCAATCCAATGCGGATGCGGCTGATTGAGTGACGAGTGCCAGCGGTTTGAAAAATCTTCCGGCGTGGCGATCACGCCATCAATCACTTTTGCTGTGCCCCCCGGTTCCTGGGAGTATTCACTATCCGAAGTTGCCCAGGCTCCGTTTCGGGCGAGCGCCAAATCGTTCATCTGATTTTCCACGTGCGGCCGGGGTTTGGGTGGATTTGTCCACGTTGGCGCATGCGTCAAGGTCTGCCATGTTTGGCCGGTATCATAGGCTGTTGCCAAATTGAGCGGCTGTGGCAGCCAGGTGCGAAATATGTTTGTTTCACTGAAGCCATTGCCGGCGGAGGCATAGTCACAAAATGTTACTCCTCCTACATCAAACGCCATCCAGGCGCCGATTTTTTTCGCGGCAGCGGGATTGGGTTTTAATTCTAAATTTCCACCTAACGCGATCTGCCGGGCGACGGGGGGGGTGAGCCGGTTATCCAAGGATAAAACCACCGGGCCACGCTGCAACGCGACGCAGCCATTGAGTTCGACCAACCTGGCGTGCATGTCAAAGGTGATTTCCACCCGGTCACCCTTGTGCCATGTCCGGCGAATCTTTGCGTAACCCGGGGTAACCGGCAGGCTTTGTCCATTCACTTTCAACTGCGTGGTTTCGCTCCAGGCAGGTATGCGCAGTGTCAGCGTGAATTCTTCGGGTTTGATGGGCGTCACCCGAATTTGGATTTTATTACTGACGGGATAGTCCCCGGTTAGCTCCAACTTGACGGTGCCAACCTGTGCATTTCCGGGGGCATACAGGTTTATAACCGGGCCATCGGCATTTTTCATGAATGCCCAGAATGGGGTTAGCATCAAGCCACGCGGGCCATTGACGACACAGCAACTCAAGCCGACGTCGGCGTGCTGCACATAACTCGGCACGCGCACGCCCATCAAACCATCAAAGTAAGCCCACCAGGCACCGTCTGGCATCATGGCGCCGAGCAATCCGTTGTAGAGATTTCTTTCCAACTCATCTGCGTAACGCACATCGCCGGTCAGGCGCAGCAATTGATCGCAGAGCTTCATCCACGTCACGGTCACGCAGGTTTCCATCGGCTTTTCAATGACGCCCGTCTGCTGTTTGGCCCCGTCATACCAGACTTCATTATGCGTTCCTACCCCGACCAAAGTTGTTTCATTATGAAAGATGCCATCGGCGAGTTTTACGGAGGCTTTGAGATATTGGGATTGGCCGGTGGCCCGATAGAGTTCGCACAAGCCTTCGAAGCAGGACATCATTTCGTAGGCTTTGGGCGCACACATGGCGGCGGGATTTGTCCCGGCCAACGCATCTTCAACCAATCTCATGCCGGCGGGCAGACGTTGGGACGGCGCGCTCCAACAGGCGACGATGTGTTCGGCAAAATCCAAATATTTTTTGTCGCCGGTCCGTTCGTAGAGCAATACCACGGGCTCCAATACGGATGACGCCGGCAAACCATTCCATTCGCCGACATCGGCAATATCCTTTTTGCCTGGACCAAGTTCTTCGATCAAAACATCCGCTTGTCGCCGCGCTGCCGTCAGCACGGTTGCATCCTGCGTTCGATCGTAATCCGCCAGCAAACCCAACAAAGCATACTTGCAGCCCCAAACATCCCAGCCGGCCAGGCGATGTTTCGGCGTACGCGTGCCGAGATAACCATCCGGGGCAGCGGTTGCGATCAGTGCTTTCACGGCTTCATCACGCAAGGTTTGGGTCGCGGGCGTAGAGTGGTATGCATCCGCCAGCGTCAAGGACGTGAACCATTTGCCCCAGTATTCACAGCGCCAATCAGCGCCACCGATCTCCGTTTTAGCGCAATAGGGCGCGATCATGGGTTCCAGATCCTGTGCCAAAATTCGATGGTCCACGCATAGGGCAAGCTTCTCTCCCAGGCGTCCGCCAATCTGCACTGATCCGGGAATTGCGGGCGCAAAAACATCGGGGCCATTGGTTTGGGCGAAAGCGAACCCAGCTGTGCCGGCATAATTAAAAGCCAGTATCAGGCCAAAGATAAATTTGAAGTTCATTGAATTGCGTCGCTCGTTTTATGGGGATAAAGTCATTTTGCCAAGCGCATTCATCGTTTTGAATACCCCAAGGCTTGTCCATCCGGGCTTTGCAGCTTCCAATCGTTTTTATTGATGACAATTTTAACCGCGCCAACGCTGCTGGTATAAATCACCGGCACATTTTTTTCGGCCAGCCGGTCTTTGAGTTCGCGTTTGGCACGGCGATTGGCGGGCAGTTCGGAATCGGCGATAATGATGAGTTTAGGTTGGATGGCGGCGAGGAGGGCATCGCAGAGCGGTTCGCCTTCATTGGGCAAACCGGTGACAACAATATCTGCGTGTAAATCCGTGGTGGCAGCCAGCAATGCACTTTGCCCGGCGCGGCTTAGATCCGATAGGAGCAAAACTTTGCAGCCGGGGAAATTGCCCTGCAAAACCAGCGCATTATCGTCGGCATGCGAAAGATTCTTCCCGGCGATGGGATATAACATTTGCCAGTCATCGATGGTTTTCCCGGCGTCAAAGATTTTATGACGTGATGGTTTTGAGCCGGACGGCTGGCGATTTGTTTCAAAGGCGGTGACCGTTTCCCGATATGTCGGTGACCGGAATTTTACATTGCTGGTCCACAATTCACCGACGCCAAAGAGTTTATCCAATAAACTCGCGCCGCCGATGTTGCGTTTATCCCCCTCGGTTAAAACGAGGCGGGGAATTCGATTCACGCCTTGCGCATGCAGATAGTTTTTGAGTGTGAAATCAACGGAAGTTTCGTCGCCACAATCCACGAGCCAATCGTTGGCTTGCCCAGTGGCATCCACATAAATGGCGTGGCCGCCATTCAAGGGCAGGACAGTCAGGTCAACCTCGGCACGGGTGTTTTCCCATTGGACAAAATAAATCGTGGCAACAAAAAGCAATATGACGCCACTGATGATTTTGTGGCGTGACGTTTTGAGCCATCCGCAAAAAAACGCGACGACGGCGAGATAAAAGAAACCGACCGTGAACCAGGAGATTTCTGGGACATAGAAATAAGCGCCCGGAATCCGGCTAGATTCAACGCTGACCCACGTCATGGCAGTCATGAAAAACCAGGCGGCGTGGTTGAATAATTCCGTGGCCAGCGTAAACCAGTTGCCGCAGATGATGGCGCCAAGATTCGCCATGAGCGCCAAAGTGCCCAAGGGCACGGCCAGCAGATTAGCAGGGGTTGAGATCAGGCTGAATAGGTGGAAATACTTGATCGAAAGCGGCAGTGAACCGATCCAGGCCGTGAAGGAGAGTGCACAGAAACGGGCAAAGTAACGGGTTTGCCGTAGAAAAAATTTTCGACGGTCGGAGATCAATACCTCCGGCAACAAAGGATCATGCTGCAAGATCCGGTCCAGGAAATCATTCAACGGCGGCAACATGACCGCGATGATGAGCATGACAAAAAAAGATAGTTGAAAACTGGCCTCAAACAGTTGGCGTGGTTCCCAGGCGAGAATAATCGAGGCAGCCACGGCCAGGGAATTTAACAGATCACTGGGACGTTTCAGTGCCCAGCCGCCGATGACGACGCTCATCATCACGGAGGCGCGGACGGCGGGGGATTCCCAACCGGTGGCAGCGGTATAAAACCAGATGAGCGGAATGGCAATAACACCGCACCAGGCCCGGGAGACTTGTAGTGTGCGCAGCAACGCCACGAGTATGCCGGCGATCAAGGCAATGCGTAAGCCATCAATCGCGAACATGTGCATGGTTCCGGCCCGCAGGAAAGGTTCGCTGATGTCATTCGAAAAAGCAGTGCGCCAGCCCAGCGTCATGGCCCAGAGTAATCGCAGCGGTTCATCTTCTGCCGGCAGGCCACGCGCCAAAACCTGTTTCGACCAGGCGAGAAAACGATCGGTCAAGGGTGGTCGCGATCGGGTCGCCCCGGATAATTTCCAGTCGTTGGTGGATTGTGTCTTGAGTTCGTAATAAACATCATGCAACCGCAAATATTCACGGTAGTCAAAAAGCCCTTCCGCCTGAAGCGATGGCGGGCAGGCGATGACGCCGGAAATCTCAACGTTTTGGCCGGCAAAGTAATCCGACGCCAGGGCGTTGGGGGTGGCGACGATAATTTTGCCGGAGGCCGGCTGCCATTGTCCGTCGTGTTGCCAGGCGGTGACTTCAACCTGGGCCAACGAATGTTCGGTTTCAATATCATGGCGTTCGACCAGCTTGATATGCGGAGTTTCAATCAATCTCCCCCGCACGTTGACAATGGCGGGTTGGCTGCCAAGCAATAAACGCAGGTCGCAGGGTGAAAGGATGGCCGTGTGAAAAACCAGATTGGTCCAGCCGGTAAAAGCGAGCAGGGCGCATAGCAAATAAGGACGAACTTTTTCGAACGCCAGGGCGAAACCAAGCAGGCAGAATGTGATCGAAAAAAGCGCCGTCAGCGGCGGTTGAAAGCATTTCCCCAGCAACAATCCCATCGCGTAAAACAATACTACGATGATGAACGGACGATTCATGCCTTGCGTCCAGGCAGCCAGCGTCCGATCAACCACAGGATCAACAGTGCCAGGGCGCCGCCCGCGGTATCAATCAAGACATCGGAGAACAATGCCGTGCGGGTGGGTACAAAAACCTGATGAAATTCATCGGAGCATGCGAAGCAAAAAACGATGGCCAGTGCCAGCGCGGCATGGTTCCAACACCACGGCCGGGGTTGACTTTTCTGTGGTTTGGCCACCGCCCGCCACACCAGCAAAGTAAGGATGGCATATTCGGTAAGATGGCAGCATTTACGAAACAAATGATGGATCTCCAGAATCTGCGGGGTCGGCATATGGGGAAACAGCCAGCGCAATAGCGGTTCAAAAAGAGTGGAAGAATGCTGGTAGGATTTGGCATCGGAAGAAAAACCAAAGATCAAGGTCATCCACACCAGCACCACCAGCCAGTATCGCAGGAAATTATTCGTTTTCGACACGCAGGCAAAAAAACAGATTTTTCGCGCGGGGCAATAAGAAAGTGCCTGGCGGATGAATTGAATGGACCTGGGCAACGCGTCTTGACTGGCATTTTGAATGTTAAATCAATTTGCCAAAAGGGCTGGATTTTGGCACAGAGATGCGTTCGATGAAGAAATTATTTATCTTTGGTGCGTGGATGTTGGCGGCGGTGGTCAGCCGGGCGGCCTTGCCGCAACCGGATTTGATCGCACAAATTCATTTTGCGGGCGCGCAACAGATTTCCCACGGCAAGGATTTTTCCGCGTTCACGAACGAATTTGCCTCGGACGAAGCCCATGCTCTGGCCAGCCAGACATTTGACAAACTTTCCCGGGCCCCGGGCGCATGGTTAAAAAACAAGCTGGCCGCCGGCGCCACTGACGGTGCGGCGCAATTGCGCCCGTTGCTCGACGATTTACTGGTATCCGAATGGTTTTTTGAAGCGCGTGACACGGCCAGTGGTTCGCCGGAATATGTGCTCGCTGTCCGTTTATCCAATGAACGCGCGGAATTGTGGAGCAAAAACCTGGCGTCAGTTTTGTCGGGCTGGACCGGCATTGGGATCACTCAGGGCAAGCCGGGAGCATGGTCATTGAAAAAGCACGAAGCCCCGAATTTATTTCAGTTCAGCCGGGTGGGTGATTGGGTGTTGATTGATTGCGGACAGAACAGCCTGTCATTGGTCGAAAAAGTAATCGGGTCCATTAAGTCACAGACTATGGGGACCAATTGGCTGGCGGCCGATTTGAATTGGCCGCGCCTGGCGCAGCTGGTTCCGGGTTTCAAGGGTTGGGATCTGCCGGAAGCAAAATTCACCGTATCCGCCGCCGCCGAAAATTTGCATATCAACGGAAAACTTCTTTTGCCGGAAAATTTTACGGGCGCTTTGCCGAATTGGCAGATCCCCACGAACACGATCCATCAACCCTTCGTGAGTTTTACCGCCGCCCGCGGCCTGGGCGCGTGGTTGAATGCCCAGCCATGGGCGAAGACGTATGAGATTGCGCCCGCCCCAAACCAGTTTTTCATCTGGGGGCTGGCAAATGTCCCTTACCAGACATTCATGGCCACGCCGGTGGCGAACGCGGCGGGAGCCTTGGCACAAAGTTACGCCCATTTGAGCCCAGTCTTCAATTCACCGGTCGTCGTGGGTAATTTTTTCTCACACATCAAACTTGAGAAGACCAACGATATCATCCGTTTTACCGGCATCCCGTTTATTTCAGCATATTTGCAAGCCGTGACGGAAAAGAACGGGCAATTTTTACTGGCAGGGGCCTTTCCCAATACACCGCGTTCCAAGCCGTTGCCACCGGAATTATTTACCCGCCTCGCGCAAAAAAACCTGGCGTATTATCACTGGGAAATCACGGCCGAACGTTTTCCGCAACTGCTTAACCTGACGCAATTGGGCATGGTATTGAGTGACCGCCAGCAGTTGGCGGCGAATTCAGTGGCGCTGAAATGGATGCAAAAAACCACACCGGCACTGGGCAACACCATCACGGAAGTTTTTCAAACGGGACCAGATGAATTGACGTTCAATCGCTTGGCTCCCGGTGGTTTAACGGCTTTTGAATTGATTGCCTTGGGACATTGGTTGGAGGCAAAAAACTTTCCGGGTTGCGATCTGAAATTGCCGCCCCGCCCCAATTTTAATAATCGGCGTTTGCATCCCCCGGGCGCGATGCGGGTGCCGACCTCGCCAGCGGTGCCTGTGGCGCATTGATCCTATGTTAAAATTAGGCGTCAATATTGATCATGTTGCCACCCTGCGGGAGGCGCGTTATCGCGGCGGCCTTTCGGGCGAGCCAAGCCCGGCCATGGCGGCGGAAGTTTGCGAAGCGGCCGGAGCCCATGGGATCACAGCCCATTTGCGCGAAGATCGCCGGCATATCCAGGATCGTGACGTTTGGGAATTGCGCCGGGTGGTCAAAACCCGATTGAACCTTGAGATGGCGAATACGCCGGAGATGGTTGAGATCGCATTAAAATTAAAACCCGAGATCGTCTGCATCGTGCCCGAGCGACGCCAGGAATTGACGACCGAAGGCGGGCTGGATGTGGTGGCAGCGGAAAAATCCCTGGCCGAAATGCGTCAGCGCCTGAATGATGCGGGGATTGAAGTGAGTTTGTTTATCACGCCGGACGAAGCCCAGATCGCCGCCAGTGCACGCACAGGCAGCCAGTTTATCGAACTGCACACGGGAAAGTTCGCTGAAGAATTTTCAAAAACGGAAGGCGAAAAGCGAAAAACGGAATTATCACGTCTGATTGCCGGTGCTGAGCAAGCACATGCCCTTGGCTTGAAGGTGAATGCCGGCCACGGATTGAATTGCGCCAATCTGCCGGCACTGTTTCAGGTGCCGCATATGGTGGAATTAAACATCGGTCACAGTCTCATCAGTCGCGCGGTTTTCATCGGGCTGGAAAATGCCGTCAAGGAAATGCTGGAGCTGATGAAAGCGTATCGCGGCTAAAATGATTCTAGGCACCGGCATTGACATCATCGAAGTGGCGCGAATTGCGTCGTCGTTTGAGAAATTTGGCGACCGGTTTGTGAACCGGATTTTGTTGCCGGATGAGATTGCCTATTGTGTCTCGCATCGCAAACCGGCTGCCTTCCTGGCGGTGCGGTTTGCCGCCAAGGAGGCGATCTCCAAGGCATTTGGCACGGGCATTGGGGCTTCGCTGGGGTGGCTGGACATGGAGATCAAGCGCAAGGAATCTGGCGAGCCGTTTGTGGTTTTACATAATAAAGGGAAAACCCTCTTTGAATCACGGGGCGCCCGGCAATTGCTGGTCAGTTTGAGTCACACTGAAAACTACGCGGCGGCCACGGCGATTTTGGAAGGATAGGGGGAGTTTTCGCCGCCGAATATGCCAAAGGCGTGAAACTTGGGTGAATTTGAACCGTTTCAGCCATTTTTACGAGCTTCATTCATTGACTACCGGCCTTACTTTGGTAAATTCACCGCTCGTTTTCACCGATTAATTTCCGTTGATACAATTTATGGCCAAAGCAACTAAATCAAACAAATACGTTTACACCTGGGGCAACAAAAAAGCTGACGGCGACGGCAGCATGAAAGCCCTCCTCGGCGGCAAAGGCGCGAATCTCGCTGAAATGACGCGCATCGGCCTGCCGGTGCCTCCCGGTTTCACGATCACCACTGAAGTCTGCACGTACTTTTACGCGAACAAACGCACGTACCCGGCGGTTCTGCAAGCGCAGATGGAAGCGGGTGTGGCCAACATGGAAAAGATCATGGGCACGAAGTTCGGTTCAACCAGCGGCATGCCGTTGCTCGTGGCCGTCCGTTCTGGTGCGCGTGATTCCATGCCGGGCATGATGGATACGATTTTGAACCTCGGTTTGAACGACCAATCCGTGATCGCTCTGGAAAAAGCGACGAACAATGCGCGTTTCGCGTGGGATTGCTACCGCCGTTTCATCCAGATGTATGGCGACGTCGTCCTCGGCGTGCAGAAGCGCGAAGGTGAAGATCACGAACCGTTTGAAACGATCATCCACGAATTCAAACACGAAAAATATCACAAAGACATCGTGGACAGCGAATTGACCGCCGAAGATCAGGCGGAACTCGTGAAACGTTTCAAGGCCCTCGTCAAGGAGCGCACCGGCAAGGTGTTTCCGAATAATCCGTGGGATCAATTGCGCGGCGCTGCCGGCGCTGTGTTTGGTTCCTGGATGAATGATCGGGCGATTGTTTATCGCCGCAAATATAATATCCCCACCGAATGGGGAACCGCCGTCAATGTTCAAGCGATGGTGTTCGGTAACACCGGCGCGGATTCCGGTTCCGGTGTCGCGTTCACGCGCAATCCCGCGAACGGCACGAATGAATTCTACGGCGAATTTCTTATCAACGCGCAGGGCGAAGACGTCGTCGCCGGTGTCCGCACCCCGGAACCCGTGTTGAAATTGAAGGACGAAATGCCGAAGTCCTACGCGGAACTCATGGCCGTGCGCAAAACTTTGGAAAAACATTTCAAAGACGTGCAGGACATCGAATTCACCGTGCAGAGCGGCAAGTTGTTCATGCTCCAGACACGTAACGGCAAGCGCACCGCCGCCGCCGCGCTGAAGTTTGCCGCCGACATGGTGAAAGAAAAATTAATTGATTGGGAAACCGCGATTCTCCGCAATCCGGCCGATCAATTGGAACAATTGCTCGCCCCGATCTTTGATTTGAGCGAAGTCAAAAAAGCGAAAGTTATCGCCACCGGTCTCCCGGCTGGTCCAGGTGCGGCTACCGGCAAGATTTATTTCAATGCCGAACGCGCCGTCGAAGCAGAAAACAAGGGCGAAAAAGTGTTGCTCGTCCGCGTCGAAACGTCGCCGGAAGATTTGCGCGGCATGATCGCAGCGGAAGGCATCTTGACCGCTCGCGGTGGGGTGAGTTCCCACGCGGCACTCGTTGCTCGTCAAATGGGCAAAGTCTGTGTCTGCGGCGCCGCCGGCGTTCAGATCGACTATGACAAGAAAACGACGACCATTGACGGCCAGACCTTCAAGGAAGGCGATTTCCTCTCGATTGACGGTACCTCCGGTCTCGTCTATGCGGGCCAGATCAAAACTGCTCCGTCAGAAATCATCACCGGTTTGTTGAACAACGATAAAGCCGCGCAGAAAACCGAGAAATATAAAAACTACGTCCTGTTGATGAGCTGGTGCAAAAAAGCGACGAAACTCGCTGTCCGCACCAATGCTGATACGCCGGAACAAACATCGCAAGCCATTGCGTTCGGCGCTGAAGGCATCGGCCTCACCCGCACGGAACACATGTTCTTTGAAGGTGATCGCATTGATGCAATGCGTGAAATGATTCTCGCGGACAATCTCGCGACGCGCGAAACCGCACTGGCGAAATTGCTGCCATATCAACGCGACGACTTCTTCGGCATCTTCAAGGCGCTGAAAGGTTATCCGGCCACAATCCGTTTCCTAGACCCGCCATTGCATGAATTCCTCCCGAACACGAAGGAAGCGCAAGCTGATCTCGCGAAGAAATTGGGCATTGCCGTTGAAAAAATCGAACAGCGCGTGCACGAACTCCATGAGTTCAATCCAATGCTCGGTTTCCGCGGCTGCCGCCTCGGCATCAAGTATCCCGAAATCACCCGCATGCAGGCGCGCGCTGTGCTCGAAGCCGCCGCTGATGCGACAAAAAAAGGTTTCAAGGCCAAACCGGAAATCATGATCCCGCTCGTCGGTTTCAAGAAGGAATTGGACTTGCAAGTCGCCATCGTTCACGAAGTCGCTGCCTTGGTGCAGAAGGAAAAGAAAGTGAAGATCGCCTACAGCGTCGGCACGATGATCGAAATCCCGCGCGGTGCCCTCACCGCTGATGAGATCGCGCAGACGGCTGAGTTCTTTAGCTTCGGCACGAACGACCTCACGCAGACCTGCCTCGGCATGAGCCGTGACGATTCCGGTTCGTTCCTCGGTGCTTACACCGAAAATGAAATCGTGAAGAAAAACCCGTTTGCCTCGATTGATCAGACCGGCGTCGGCCAGCTCATCCAAATCGCGGCCGAGAAGGGGAACAAAACCCGTCCTGGCATCAAGCTCGGTATTTGTGGCGAACACGGCGGCGATCCTGATTCCGTCAAGTTCTGCCACCGCGTCGGTCTCACCTATGTGAGCTGCTCGCCGTACCGCGTGCCCGTCGCCCGTTTGGCTGCCGCACAAGCCGCCATCGAAGAAAAACGTAAGGCAACGGCCAAGAAAAAATAATTAAACGATGGCAGGGCTGGCCTGCCTCGATCTAAAAAATCAAAAACCGCTCCGGGAAACCGGAGCGGTTTTTTTATGCAGTGGAATAAATGCCCTATTCCAAACTGGCTTCAGTTTTGGAATGGTTTTTTCCTTGTAGAACCGGCGATCGGCGTTCACAGTCGCAGCAGGTTTAAAAATAATCAACTTATGGGAACTATATTCTTCGGTTGTGTGGTTGGTTTCGTTGCCTGGTTTCTCGTCCGCTATCTCGCCGCTGGATTTTATACGGTGGACCAAAATGAACGCGCGGTGAAAACCTGCTTCGGCCGCGCTGAACGCGTTGGTACGGCAACAACCTTGGATGACCCGATCTCCGTCGCATTGAACGCCGAGGAACGCGACCGGTATAATTATCCGCAAGTGCGTGTCATTCCGCCGGGCGGCCCTTATTTCAAATGGCCGTGGGAAAAAGTTTATAAGGTTACGGTTGCCACACAGACGATGAACATGGCGTTGGATTTGGAGGATGCCTCGGCCAATTACGGTGGGACTATCCTGGAAGCGGTCACGAAAGATCAACTGAACACCGGACTGAAAGGGCAGATCCGTTGGCGGGTTTCGGAACGAAATCTGTATGCGTATGTTTTTGGCGTAAAACAACCGATCGTTCACGTCATGGGTTATTTCATTTCGATCCTGCGCGAACGCATCGCAAATTTTGAAGCGCCACCGGCGGTTAAAAATCCGGCCGACACGGCGCCCCATAACATCGCAGCCACGGCGGTGATCGGCATTTCCATCAACGACCTGCGGAAAAATCTGCGGGATATCAACGAACACATGGATCGTGAATGTGTGGGTTCGGCGGCGCGTTATGGTATCACCTTGGATGCCTCATTGATCACCGGCATTGATCCGCCACCGGAAGTTGAGTCGGCGCTCGCGGCGATCAACACGGCTTACAATGAAGTTTCCTCCAGCATCAGCCTGGCGCAGGCCAGTGCGGATCAAAAAATCGTGCAGTCAAAACGCGCGGTGGAAATCGAGACGCTTAAGGCGCAAGCCGAAGTCCAGCCACTGGTTGCTCTGGCTGACCAATTGACAGACTTGAAGAAGAATGGAACCGGAGCCCTTGACGCGTACGTTCGCAACGTGCGGCTCAAATTATACAGCGAAGCCAAAACCGTGATTGTGGAGGCTAATCGTGAATGATAATCCTTTGAATACTCCCGTCGGACATTTCCTGCTCGCAGCGATCATTACGTTTGTCGGCATGTTCATCTTGCTGCCGATTTTATTCGGCATTGCGCGGGCATTCGGCATTTACACCATCGTCGAAGAGCGTCGGTGCAAAGTGTATATGCTGTTCGGCAAAGTCGTTACCGTGATTGACCAGCCGGGATTGCATTTCTTGATCTTTAAAATTGGCCTCAAGGCGCCACTGATCAGTTTTCTTGGCAAATGCTTTACCCTCGATCTGCGGCTGGATCAGGAATATCTCCGGAGCACGCCGGTGAATTCCGAGGAAGGCGCGCCGATGGGCATTGGGGTCTGGTATGAAATGGTCATTTGCGATCCGGTGGCGTACCTTTTCAAAAATGCCGACCCGCGCGGATCACTCGCCGCGAATGTCGGCAATTCCACCGTGCGTTGCCTGAGCAATTTGAAACTGGCAGACATGCTGGAAAATCGCCACCCCATGAGCCAGACCGTGCGCACCGAAGTGTCGCCGCAATCCGCAGAATGGGGTTATAGTCTGGGTTCGACCTACATCCGCAAAGTGCATTTTCGCGACGAAGGCATGATCAAGCAGATCGAAGAAAAAGTTGTGAACCGTTTGCGGCAGGTGACGTCGGCCATCAAGCAGGATGGCACGAATCAGGTGAACATCATCGCCAGCACGGCGGAACAACAGGCGGCGATTGAGTTTGCCAAGGCGGCGGCGATGCGGCCGCAGATTGTGGGATTGGCCCTGCAAAAGATTTCGCAAGACCCGGATGTTTCACGGGCATTGTTCGAAGCGCTGGAAACGCAAAATATTATTGATGGTGAAGCTGTAATCACGTTGGTGCCAAAGAACTCCAGTTTGCTGGGACAGCTTGTGGCCGCGACCCAAGGAGTGAAACCGGGTGCGGGAAAATGAAGCGAATTAAAAGCTGCCTCCAGCATAACGCTGTTTTTTTCCGGCATAATCACGATAGTGTTTCATAATGCCATTGGCAGATAACTACGCTGGGTGGAATTGGTCGCGCGGCGACTGATTTTGCCTGCACCGCAGGCACTTTGTGGCTGTCATGGTTGCTGGATGGACTCTTTTTCGTCGCCTGACGCTACGCGCAGCGACGGCTTTGACCGCAGCGCAACCAAAGCCACCACCTGTACCAGCGTTGTTGTGTTTGGCGATCGTGTATCACTGCGCCAAACCGTTTTAAAACGCGATAAAATTTCCCGTTTGTGCTTAAAATAGTTTCGCTGGCAAATATGCCTCCAAACATGCCTCCAAACGCAAATTAAAATCTAAGTGAAATTTTTCACAAACTTTCTTGCGAGGCAGGCGGCAATTTAATTAGTATTTGTTGCGACACGGAATTTGAACCCATCCGTGTGGCTTTAACTTTAGGAATAGGCCGGATTCCGGTCATTCGAAATGTCAGCAATTTTTCCGAAGTGGACAAACTGGTTGCCGTTAGCGTTAGGCGTTGGAGCCGCGCTGACGGGTGTTGCCGTGGCGGCAGGCGTGACGATTTATCTCACGCCTAAATACACGCGTGCCGGTTATCAGCCAGTGCAACCGGTGCCGTTCTCGCACAAGATTCATGCGGGACAACTTGGCGTTGATTGCCGCTATTGTCACAGTGGCGTGGATAAATCCTGGGTTGCCAATATCCCGTCCGCTTCCACCTGCATGAATTGTCATAATCAGGTGTTGAAAGATGATCCTCGCCTGGCCTTGGTCCGGGAAAGTGCGACCAACAATACGCCCATTCCGTGGGTGCAGGTGCACATTACGCCCGACTACGTTTATTTCAACCATTCCGTTCACGTCACTCGTGGCATCAGCTGCGTGGAATGTCACGGTCGCGTGGATCAAATGGATGAGGTCCGCCACGTCAAGTCGTTTAGCATGAGTTTCTGTTTGGATTGTCACCGCGATCCGGCGGCGCATATCCGTCCGACGGACAAAGTCACTGATTTGGGTTGGAAATGGGATGCCGATCCCGCCAAAGCTGCCCAGTTGCAAGCCGTCAATGGCGCGAAATTCGTGCACGACTGGAAAGTGGAATCGCTGCAAAGCTGCTCGGCCTGTCACCGATGAAAACTATTTTGAAATACGCACCCGCGCCGACGACTGGCCGCCGCTACTGGCGCAGCTTGGACGAATTGTCCGATACGCCGGAGTTCAAGGAATGGTTGCATCGTGAATTTCCTGCCGGTGCCAGCGAGATGGAAGACGGGCAGACCCGCCGCAGTTTTCTCAAAATCATGTCAGCGTCATTCGCGTTGGCGGGTTTGGGACTGGCTGGAGCCGGATGTCGTCGCCCGGAAGAAAAACTGGAACCGTTTGGCAAGCAGCCTGCCGATTATGTTTTTGGTGAGCCGGAATACTATGCCACCGCGATGCCGACGCGTACTGGCGCGATGCCGCTTGTCGTCAAGTCTTACGAAGGTCGTCCGGTCAAAATTGAAGGTAATGCGCTGTATCCTGGCAGCAACGGCAGCACGGACCGTTACGCGCAGGCTTCGATCCTGAATCTTTACGATCCGGACCGCGCCCGCAATTTCACGCAGGATGGCAAGGCGGTTTCCCGTGAAACGGCATTGAGTTCTTTGGATGAGCTTTCCAAAAAAATCACCGCCAATGGCGGTGAAGGTCTGGCGTTCCTTGCCGAAAGCAGCACGTCGCCCTCGCGCGCGCGCCTGCAAAAAAACATCGCGCTGAAATTTCCGAACTCGAAATGGTTCACTTACGACGCGATTGATTCCGGCATCCATCAACGCGCGGCGACGCAGGCATTTGGTCAATCAGTGCGTCCGGTTTTTAACTTTGACAAGGCGAAGGTTATTCTGTCGCTCGACTGTGATTTTCTCGGCGGCGAAGATGATGTGCATAATCACATCCGCAAATTTGCCGCCGGTCGCAAAGCGGGCGAGGGGATGAATCGTCTTTATGCGGTTGAATCGCTTTACACGCTTACGGGTGCGGGCGCAGATCATCGTTTGCGGATTCCCGCTTCCCAAGTCGTCAAGACAGCCGCGGAAATTTTGGGTCAGGTTATGGGCGGCGCAAGTGCGTCCACACCTTGGGCGGCGGAATGCGCCAAAGATTTGATCGTGGCTGGCAAAAACGCCTTGGTCGTTGCTGGCCACCGGCAGCCGATCGAAGTCCATCTGCTCGCCCACGCCATCAACACCGCGTTGAATGGTATCGGCAATACAATTTCTTTGCTGCCGGTCGAAAAGACAACCAATGAAGATTTAAAAAATCTCGATGGTGCCGCGACGGATACGCTGGTCATTCTCGGTGGTAATCCAGCTTACAATCTGAATTGGTCGCCGAAATCGAAGACGGTGGTCCGACTGGGGTATTATCCGGACGAAACGGCCGAGAAATCATTCTTGAATTTTCCGGCGGCGCATTATCTCGAATCGTGGAGCGACGCGGTCACGAGCGATGGCTCGGTTGTCCCCGTTCAGCCATTGATTCAGCCGTTGTTCAACGGTTTGCAGGAATTGGAATTTCTGGCCCGCCTCGCTGGCGAATCAGAAACCAGCGCTTACGAAATTGTCCGGACAACCTCCGGTCTTTCCGAAGCGGCCTGGAAACAATTTTTATTCAATGGTTTTGCCGCGTCAAAAACGGAGTCCTTGACCGGCGTGAAGATGGTTCAATCATCCAATGATTTGAATCAATTACTGGCGAACGTGAAAAGCATCACGCCTTCCGCCTCTAATCTCGAAGTTGTTTTCTTCCGTGATGCGAAAGCCGACGACGGCGCACTGGCCAATAACGGCTGGATGCAGGAATTGCCCGATCCCATCACCAAGATGACGTGGGACAATGCCGTGCTCATCAGCCGCAAGACGGCGCGTGACTTGGGCGTGCAAAACGGCGATGTCGTGGAGATTTCGTTGAATGGCAAAACGGTGAGCGGTCCGATTTGGACCCAGCCGGGCATGGCGGATTATTCGCTTGGCCTCGCGCTTGGTTATGGCCGTGAAAAAGCCGGTCGCGTCGGCAACGGTGTCGGTTTCAACGCTTATAAAATTTTCAGCGGCAAATTTATCGAAGCCGGAGCGACGGTTAAGAAGACCGGCGCCACTTATACCCTGGCCTGCACGCAGCATCACTGGAGCATGGAAGGCCGTCCGGCCGTGCGTGAAGCGAACCTTGAAGAATTTCTCAAAGAACCAACGTTCGCCGAGGAAAATTTCCATGGCGTCGAGCCGCCGGTTGTCAAATCGCTTTATCCGAACCCGCTGGATGAGGCAAAGAAGACGGCTTTGCATCAATGGGGGATGTCCATTGATTTGAACGCATGCGTCGGTTGCGGCACGTGCATCATTGCCTGCCAAAGCGAAAACAACATTCCGATCGTCGGCAAAGACCAGGTCTTGCGCGGGCGCGAAATGCACTGGCTGCGGGTGGATCGCTATTTCACGTCGGATCCGAAACGTAAAAACAATAAAAGCCCGTTTGATTTCGGCGCGGACGAAAATCAGAGCGATGAAAATCAGCAGTTCGCCAAATGGATTGATGACGTGCAGGTTGTCAATCAGCCGATGCCTTGCCAGATGTGCGAATCGGCGCCATGCGAAAGCGTTTGCCCGGTCAACGCCACCGTTCACGACCAGGAAGGTTTGAACGTGATGGCTTACAACCGCTGCATTGGCACGCGGTATTGCTCGAACAACTGCCCTTACAAGGTTCGTCGTTTCAATTTCCTGGATTACAACAAACGCCCGCTGACGGAGCTGAATGGCACGACAAAATTTGGGGTAACAGCTTATTCCACGACGCTCACGCACAAGACGGATGGCGAAGCGGATATTTTACGCTGGTGGAAAGACCCGAACAGCGGGATGCGCACCGAAGACGAGTGGGACTTGATCAAGCTCTCGAAGAACCCGGATGTGACCGTGCGTATGCGCGGGGTCATGGAGAAGTGCACCTATTGCACACAGCGCATCGAGCAGGCAAAAATTTCGCAAAAAGCCAAAGCCGGCGGCAGTGATAATGTCCGGCTTACGGAGGCGGCGGGAACGGTTCCCAAGACCGCATGCCAGCAGGCATGTCCGGCCGGGGCCATCGTCTTCGGTGATATCAGTGACGCGGCGAGCACAGTTTCGACCTTGAAAAAATTGCCGCACAATTATTCCGTCCTCGGTGACTTGTTGACCAAGCCGCGCACGACCTATCTGGCGCGCATCCGCAATCCGAATCCGGCGATGCCCGATTATCATGTGCCGTTCAGTACGGAAGAATACGAAAATGCAAGTCTGGCGAAGAAAGGCAACAGCTAATGTCTGACTCCGTGACCAATCTGGAAGAGTTGAAAAAACTCGTGCCGCCGGCGGAACTCCGCCGTGCGCCGGTCGTTGAGGGCAATAAAGGTCTTGGCTGGCTGACGGATAAACTGGCCGCGTTCGCCGAAGGCAAAACGCCGCTCTGGTGGTGGATTTTTTTCATCCCGGCCGCGTTTGCTGCAACAGTGATCTTTCCGGTGTGTCTGTTTTATCAAGTGTTCACCGGCGTTGGGGTCTGGGGTAACAACCATCCCGTGATGTGGGGCCTGGACATCGTGAATTTCATCTGGTGGGTCGGCGTCGCGCATGCGGGCACGTTGATTTCTGCGCTCCTGTTTTTGACCAAACAACATTGGCGCACAACCATTGGACGCATGGCGGAAGCCATGACGGTTTTTTCCGTGATGATGGCCGGGCTTTATCCGGCGATCCACGTCGGGCGTGCCTGGTTCGATTGGTTCATGTTCCCCGTGCCGAATTCCAACGACCTGTGGCCGCAATTTCGTTCGCCGTTGATGTGGGACGTGTTCGCCGTGAACACTTACCTCGTCGTCTCGATGTTGTTCTTTTTCATGGGCATGATCCCGGACTTCGCAGTGTTGCGCGACCGCTCGACCACGCGTGTCCGCAAGGCGATCTTCAGTATCTTGGCAATGGGTTGGACGGGTTCCGCGCGGCATTGGCATCATTATGAAAAAGCCTATGTGGTGATGTGCGGCCTTTGCACGCTGTTGGTGTTTACGGTGAGTTCCATCGTCGGTCTCGACTTTTGCACCGCGCAAATCGCGGGCTGGCACGCGACGATTTTTCCGTTGTATTTCGTCATCGGCGCGGTGTTCTGCGGTTTCGGCATGATGCTCGTCCTCTTGATTCCGTTGCGCAAATGGTGCGGACTCGAAAACGTCATCACCAAGAGTCACATTGATAAAGTGGCCAAGCTTGCCTTGGTCAGCGGTCTGATCATTGATTACATCTATTTGATGGAATTTTTCATCGCCTGGTACAGCGGCGATCCTTATGAACGCTGGGTGTTCGGTCATCGCCTGTTCGGTCATACATATTTCGTCATGGGCTGGATCTTGATCGGCATCAACGTCTGCGTGACACAGTTGCTTTGGTTCAAAAAAGTCCGTTCCAATTTGGCCATGCTGTTTGTCATCGGCATTTTGATCAACATCGGCATGTGGAGCGAACGCTTCGTCATTGTCGTCGGCTCGTTGTATCAGGAATTTTTGCCGGCGAACTGGGGCAAATATATGCCGACGATTTGGGACGTCGGTCTTTACATCGGCACCCTCGGCGCCTTTTTCATGCTGTATCTGTTGTTTGTGAAATTCCTGCCAATGATCGCTATTTCTGAAGTGAAAGGTGTCATGCCGGAAGCGGACCCGCATCACAAACTCGGTGGGGCCAAAACCGGAGGTGACAAGTGAACGCACCCGCTGGAGAAAAAATTTACGGCATCATGGCGGAATTTGATTCGCCGGCCGCGATTTTGCGTGCTGCGGAACAAGTCCGTGACGCTGGTTATCGTCGCTGGGATACCTTCACGCCGTTCCCGGTTCACGGCATGGACAAGGTCATGAAACTCGGCAATTCGCTGGTTGGCTGGGTCGCTTTGGCGGGTGGCGCATTCATGTTTCTCAATGTCGCCGGACTCATCTGGTTCAGCAATGCGTTTGATTATCCGCTGATTGTTGGTGGCAAACCGATGTTCAGCGTACCGATGACGTTCGTGCCCTCGTACATTATGCTCATCATGGGCGGGGCAGTAGGGGCATTGATCGGCATGTTGGGTTTGAATCAATTGCCGCGCTTGCACCATCCACTCTTGAAAAAGCCCGCTTTTGAAGCCGTTTCACGCGATAAATTTATCCTGCTGATTGGTGCGACGGATGAAAAGTTCTGCGCCGCGGAAACCCGCAAGTTGCTGGAGCAAGCCGGCGGCGTGCAAGTCACCATCGTGGAGGACGAAGACTGATGCGTTACGTTATTTCCATTTTATTGATCAGTACGGCCATCGGCGCCGCGACCTTTGGCATGTTGGGATGGCAAGGCGGCTTGATGCGCAAACCGCCGTTTGAATTATTCCCCGACATGGACCGGCAGGCGAAATTACGCCCGCAGAAGCCGTTTGCGTTTTTCACCAACGGCCTCAGTTCACAATTGGCTCCGGCTGGCACCATTGCCCGCAGTGTCCCCATTGAGACGAGCAATGGCCCGGTCTATCGTTTTGAAGATTCGCCCGTCAACACGGGGATGACAACGGGTACCACAAACTTTATTGAAAACAATCCGTTGCCAGTGACCGGTGTGTTGCTGGCACGCGGCCATGAACGCTTTGATATCTATTGCGCACCCTGCCACGGCAAAATGGGGGATGGCAATGGCATCACCAAACGGATCGGGGCCATGCCCGCCGTGGCGAACCTGCACGATGCGCGCATCGTGGAGATGGCCGATGGCGAGATTTTTAACACCGTTACCCACGGCAAAGGCTTGATGGGCGCCTATGGCCCGATTGTGCCGGCGGAAGATCGTTGGGCGTTGATCGCTTATTTGCGCGCATTGCAATTGAGCACGCTCGGCTCGACCGATGATTTGACGCCCGAGCAACAGGCCGCTTTGAATAAATGACCATGAGTTCAAACCACGCAAAAAATCAATTGCCGCCGCTGGATCTTTCCAAGTGGCGCGGCTTGCCGAAGGTTTTGATGGTCATCGGCGGAATTTTATCGGTGGCCGGATTGGCCGTCAGCGGTTACAAAAATCACTTTCAGGAATTCGGATTTTCCTGGCTGCTGGCGTTCATGTTTTTTTACAGCCTCGCGCTGGGCTCATTGTTTCTCGTGATGATCCATCACTTGACCGATGCCGGTTGGTCGGTTGGCATCCGCCGCTTTTGTGAACATCTGGCGTCATTGCTGGGCTGGCCGTTGATCGCCATGTTCCTGCCGGTTGCAATTTTTGCGAAAGATATATACAGTTGGATGAAGTTCAGCCCGGAGACCAATAATTTGGTCGCGGCTAAATTGCCGGTGTTCACTCAGACGGGATTTTACGTCACTTCCGCGATTTTCTTCGGTTTCTTGTGGTTTTTATCTTGGCGTCTGAGTTCGTTGTCGTTGCAACAGGACAAGACGGGTGCGGCGGAGCAAACGTACAAAATGCGTTTTTATTCGGGGTGGGGGATTGTTGCCCTCGCGTTGGTGATCACTTTTTCCGGCGTGTTATGGATGAAGGCCGTTCAGTATGAGTGGTTTTCCTGCATCTATGGCGTCTATTTCTTTTCCGACTGCGCATGGATCGCATTGGCAACGGTTTATATGATTGCTGCGATCTTGTACCGCCAGCGTATTTTGGCCGGATTATTGCAGGAAAATTATTTCTACTACATCGGATTATTGTTCTTTGGTTTCACGTTGTTTTCGGCGTACACGGAGTTTGCGCAATACTTTGTCGTTTGGAACGCCAACATGCCGCAGGAAACATTCTGGTACCTTATCCGTGAAAACGGTAATTGGTGGACCTTAAGCCTGATATTGATTCTGGGACATTTCTTTGTGCCGTTTTTTATCCTGTTGCCGGTCAAGGTTAAGAGCAGCTTCAAAGTCGTCATCCCTGTCTGTCTCTGGGCCTGGTTGATGCACGCGCTGGACCTGGCGTTCAATATTTTCCCGACGTTGCACAACGACGGTTATCATTTTAAATGGATTTGGCTGCCGCTCGGTACGATGCTTTTCATGGGCGGATTTTTGGCGCAGATTTTCCTGAATAAATTTAATGCCAATCCGCCGTATCCGCAGCGTGATCCCCGCCTGCTCGAAGCGATGGGCGTGAACGCAAACCTCGTCAATGATCTGACGCCGGCCACCAATACGGGAGGCAACCAATGAGTCTTGAAAATACCAATCGCGCTTCCGGTGCCGTCATCGCCTTCATCATCGGCAGTTTGATTTTTATCGTGCTGTCCGTCGTGGCAAAATTTGCGGTCACCGTGCCGGATATAGACGCCGACCCGGGTGCGCTCCGCAGCCGGGCACTGGTCCAGATGCGGGCCGTGGAATCTACCAATTTGACCGAACTCGGCTGGGCTGATGTCTCCCGCGGACTGGTGCGTTTGCCGATTGAAACGGCGATGCAGAAGGCCGAAAAGTTGTGGCAAAATCCGGCGCAAGCCCGCGCTGAATTGATTGCGCGTGAAAAGAAGGCGGTCGCGCCCGCGCCGACGCGTCCGGTCAAACCCAGTGCCTTTGAATGAACGTGAACGAAAAATCTAACGCTGCTGATGTCTCCCCGGGCCAGATCGACGCCTCGTGTCGTGTGCCTTTGCTCGCGCTGTTTGGCGGCGCAGCCCTGTGGCTGGTCGTCGGCCTCGTGCTGGCCTTGATCGCTTCGATCAAATTTCATCAGCCCGAGTTTCTGGTAAATTGTTCGTTGCTCACTTACGGTCGCGTTCAAGCGGCGGCGAATGATCTGATTCTTTACGGCTTTGCCATTCCTGCCGGGCTGGGCGTGATGCTCTGGATCTTTGCCCGTTTAAGCCAGGCTGAACTCATCCTGCCGCTGGTGCCGGTTGTCGCTGCCAATATCTGGCATGCCGGCGTCTTTATCGGCTTGGTGGCGATTTTGATCGGCGAAACTTCTGGCTTTGCGTGGTTGGAATTTCCGCGCGCCAGCTTCGCCTTGATGCTCGCGGCGTTTATTTTGATCGCCCTCTCTGCGGCCGGTACTTTTGGACAACGCCGGGAGCGCGAGCTTTATCCCTCGCATTGGTTTCTCCTGGCGGCGTTGCTGTGGTTCCCTTGGATTTATTCCACCGCCAATATTTTCCTTTTAATCTGGCCGGTGCGCGGCGTCGCGCAGGCGGTCATCAACTGGTGGTATGTGAACAATCTGATCTTTGTCTGGCTGACCCTTGTCGGCCTTGGCGTCGCCTTCTATTTCCTGCCGAAATTGGGCGGCAAGCCATTGCACAGCCGCTTTTATGCGCAATTTGCTTTCTGGACTTTGACGTTGTTCGGAACGTTCCTCGGCATTCCTCAGGGTGCACCGGTGCCGGCCTGGTTTCCGGCCGCCAGCACGCTGGCTTCAGTGTTATTGATCATTCCACTGATCGCCGTCGCCATCATTTTTGTCAAAACCGTTTGTGGAGCAGGCGCCAATTGCAAAGGCGGACCTTTCTGCCAGGTCAAATTTGGCACGGTTGTATTCCTATTGTCCGGCCTGATGCTGATCGCCATCAGTTGCCCGCACTTCAGCCAGATCACCCGTTATACCTGGTTTGAAACCGCGCAAACCCAGTTGCAAATTTTTGGCTTCTTCGCAATTGTGATTCTCGCTGGCGCCAATGAAATATTGCCGCGCATCATGGCTTCGGCGCTGCCATTTCCGAAATTTGTCCGCGTGCAGCATTGGTGTTTTATGCTCGGCACCCTGTTGCTGGTCGGTTCACTGGCGGTCAGCGGCATCGAACAAGGTCTGAATAATTACAGCTTCGCGACGGCCTTGCCGGCGTTGCGTATCAGCACCTTGGGTCTGTTTTTATTATTGATCGGCAGTCTGTTGTTTGCCGCCAATGTTTTTGTGATGACGATCAAGTGGAAACTCGGTTTGGCCAAGGTGGTATTTACGACCGTGACGGCGCCATTGAAAACGGCGGAGGTGAAATCATGAAAAACGGCTTTACAGTTTTCCTGGCATCCTTCTTTGTGCTCGGCAGTTCGTGGACGGCCTTCGTGCTCGGCTCGGCAATCCAGCTTGGCCATGAAAAGCAGACCACGGTGCTGAATGGCTCGGATGCTTATCCGGTTCAACGTGCTGGTGAGGCCACCCTTGGGTTGCAAGTATATCGTGCCAGTGGGTGTGCAGCTTGCCACACTGAACAGGTTCAACAAAATGGCATGGCGTGCGATGTGATCCTGACTGCGGCGGGAAAGAATGCGGCTGCAGTTTCCAATCTGGTCGCCAAGCTGAAACTGAGCGATCTTTCAGAAGAGGAAGCGGCGGCAACGGCTGATAAAATCACGGCGGCTGGCGGAAAAGTGGAAACCCGCATCATTGCCACCGGCGGCGACATTGCCCGTGGCTGGGGTATCCGGCATAGCGTTGCTGCTGACTACCTTTACGATTATCCGGTTCAACTTGGCAGTCTTCGCGTCGGGCCTGACTTGGGAGCGATCGGGGTTCGCATGGCCGATGTAAATCTGCAATTGCAACATCTTTACGCCCCGAAGAGCGTGAATGCTGCTTCGGCCATGCCGCCGTTCAGGTTTTTATTTGAAGTTCGCAAGGTGGGCACCGTGCGTTCGCCGGAAGCTTTGAATTTGCCCAAAGAATTTGCGCCGGCGGATGGCTACGAGGTCGTGCCCAAACCGGAAGCCAGACAACTCGTGGCGTATCTTTTGAGCCTGCGCGCTGATGTGCCGTTATATGAAGCGCCGTTCACGCCTGCCACTCCCAAAAAATGAGCGACGAATCCAAATCCTGTTCCACTCCGTCCAACGCTGAACCCAAGGCGACGCGTTCGACTGTGCCCATGTGGATTTTTTCAGCGATGCTCGTGCTGATTTATCTGGGTACGGTTTATTTCGATCACCACAGCGGCTGGTTCAGTGCGAAGGTCTATTCCCCTTACGGCAACGTGGATGAATTGGAATTGTACCAGCCGAAGTCCGGCGCTGCCGCGCAGTTGGCGCGTGGTAAACAAGTTTACGAACAGGTCTGCGGCCTCTGTCACGGCGTGGACGGCATGGGTAAACCCGGGCAGGCGCCGCCGCTGGCCGGCTCCGAATGGGTCATGGCGAAGGGAACCACCCGCCTGACGCACATTCCTTTGCTTGGAGTCACGGGCACGATCAAAGTACAGGGCAAAGATTGGAACATGTCCATGGCCGCAATGGGTGCTTCCTTGTCAGACTCAGACCTGGCATCGGTACTGACTTATATCCGTGGCTCTTGGGGCAATAAAGCTGAAGCGGTGACGGCTGACGATGTGAAGGCGGTCCGGGCTGGCATCAAATCACCGGTGCCGATGACCGGTGAACAGATGATGAAGATGCCGGAATAAATCGTTTCTCTTTTAATCTAAAAGGCGTCCATTGTGGACGCCTTTTTCATTTTTGACGCGACACGATTTGCGTCATTGCCCAGCGTGCATGTTCGACAATCAAAGGCTCGGCGTCGGTAGCTGCGCGTTGCAAATGGGGCAGGGCAGTTGCATCCCCGATATTTCCCAGGGCGACACACACGTTTCGCAAAAGGCCGCGCCGCTTCGTCCGTAGAATCGGACTATTTTTGAAACGCGCTTTGAAACCAGCGTTATCAAGTTGGAGCAATCCAATCAGATCCGGCGCGGCCAGGTCTGCCTGCGCGTGCGATTTCATTAAATTTCCCGCACGCGCAAATTTATTCCAGGGGCAGGCGGCCAGGCAGTCATCACAACCGTAAATACGGTTGCCGATGGCGGGACGCAGATCAATCGGGATGGAGCCTTTCAGTTCAATTGTCAGATAAGAAATACACTTGCGCGCATCCAATTGAAACGGTGCCGGAATGGCGTTCGTCGGGCAGGCGGTCAGGCAGCGCGTGCAACTGCCGCAGCGATTTTTCTCCGCGGCATCCGGTTCAAGTTCCAATGTGGTGATGATCTCCGAAAGAAAAATCCAGTTGCCGAGCTTGCGGCTGATGAGATTGGTATGCTTGCCAACAAAGCCCAAGCCGGCTCGTTGGGCAAGATCGCGTTCCAATAGCGGTCCGGTATCCACATACCACAGTGACTCCGTCGGTTGGCCGCCAACATGATTCACAAAGTCTGTCAGTGATTTCAATCGTTCGCCCAGGATGTCATGGTAATCATCATAACGAGCGTAGCGGGCGACGACACCGGAAAAATGTTGAGTCTGCGGGAGCGGGTGACTGGATGACTGGTCCACAGAGTCCATTTCCCGGGAAAGTTCAGCTTGTTCATAACTGGTTGCCAGGACAATGACGCTTTTGGCCCCCGCCAGAACCCGTTGCGGTTCAATGCGTTTTTCCGCATTGCGTTCAAGCCACGCCATTTCGCCATGTTTTTTTTCGGCGAGCCAGGATTGAAATTTTTTGGCACTGGCCGGGGCGCTGGCCGAAGTGAAACGACAATCATCAAAGCCCAGCTCCAACGCTCGCTCGTGGATGGCCGTTTTCATTTTTGTCCGCTGACCGCCAGCCGGAATTGATGCGCCACTTGCTGGGCCATTTCCCGGACGGTGCGGATTTCCGTATTCATCAAAACGTCAGCCTGCTTGTAAAACGGTTCGCGGGCAGCCAGTAATTCGCGAATTTTTTTCTGCGGATCCGCATCATGTAACAGCGGACGATGCGACTGGTTGCGCACGCGTTCCCAGATTTTTTCCGGCGACGCCCACAGACAGACCGTCAAGGCATGGGTTTTTAAACTGGACAGATTCTCCGTATTGGCCGGGAGGCCGCCGCCGGTGGAAATCACGGTTTGAGTGCGGGTGGCCAGTTCAGCCACGACACTTTTTTCCAAAGCGCGAAAGGCGGCTTCGCCATCGGTTTTGAAGATGTCAGCGATCGTCCGGCCGGTGTGAGTCTGGATCAAGTCATCCGTATCAACGTAGTTAAAGCGCAATTGCTCGGCCACCAGCCGGCCCACGGAAGTCTTGCCCGTGCCCATGAAACCGATGAGCGCAAGATTCGAGATGTGGCGGCCGTTTTGCATGGGCATGAATTACCGGATTTTCAAGGATAACGCACGTTTCAAATTTGTAATTTGACAAAAGAACGGTTCGGTTTTATAAGAAGATGCGGCTATCCTTACTATTTAATTGGAGTTCAGAGCTACTAACTGCATGAAAATCATTTTTTCTGCCTTGGTTATTTTATTGACGGTGATTGCCGGTCATGGCCAGACGTTACGGACCGCAACGGCCACAGCGGTTATCTCTGGCGGATTTGTGGTCGGGATAACGGTGACCGATGGCGGCAGTGGCTATACCAATGTGCCGCCGGTCCATATCAATCCCACGGTCACCGATGGGGGCGGTACCAATGCGACCGCCACCGCATCGGTTAGTGGCGGGGTTGTCACCGCGATCACCATTAACAATCCAGGTTCAGGTTACGGTGCCGTACCCGCTGTCAATATTGCGCCACCGGTCGTGCCCATTCCACAACTGACCGTCGCACCGGCGGCGAATTTATTCTTTACTGACTTGCAAACAAATTATGGTTATCACAGTTGGGCGGGAGTTTATTACTTAATGAAAAATATTTCCGGGATTTGGTCAAATCAAGAGCCACCCAATGTTTACTTCGCATCTACCGGCACCCTTCAAGGTACTAATGCCGTCTACAATTACTCAACCACGGTTAATGGAACAGCAACAATGGGAACATATGCTTTGGGATTATTTCCCCTTCCCGTACAAGCAAGCGCTACGGCAAAGGTGGTCAATGGGTTTGTGACGGAAATTGATGTGACCAGTACTGGAATGGGTTATAATCAGGTGCCAACAGTCGAAATCGTGGGGGGCGGCGGCAGCGGAGCGCAAGCAACTGCCAACAATAAGCCAACTTATAGCGGGCAAGCACCTTCGTTGATTACTCTCAT